>JABCPG020000076.1 GCA_013333195.2 Bacteroidia bacterium | reverse complement strand
GCTTCCACCCCACTATTTTTCCTATTTTTCATACCGTTAATCTTCACCCACTAAAACATGGCGCGCCGGGATTTCTCCCTGAGAAACTGCGGGGCGCCTTTTGCTATCATACCGCTATAAAACGAGTGCTCCGCAAGCCAGCATCCAGCCAACGAACCGCCTCGCAGCGATACCTGGTAACCAAACCACACTCACAACAACACCCCCTGCCAACCGCAACGCATAGGCACGCCGTGCCGCCCAGGCGAGAAGATGTCGGAGCAAACACCTAAAGCATTTCCGCCACCTGATCTATAACGCTCTGCGCCAGCTCGTCCGCCTGCTCCTGGGAAGCCGACTCCGCGTACACTCTCACCAGAGGTTCCGTGTTCGAACGTCGCAGGTGGACCCATCCGCCCTTCATATCAATGCGTACACCGTCCTCCGTGTTCAGCCGCTCATTGGCAAAAAGTTGCTTCACCCTATCAAGCAACACATCCGGAGTGATACCCGCCGGAAGTGAAAATTTTTTCTTCGCGATGAAATACGATGGGTACTGCACCCGCAGGGCAGTAGGCTTCTTCCCAATGCGCGCCATCTGCGAGAGGAACAGCGCAATGCCGACCAACGCATCCCTACCGTAATGCAACGCGGGGTAGATTACCCCCCCATTGCCCTCTCCCCCTATGACAGCCTTTGTTTCCTTCATCCGCGCCACAACGTTCACCTCGCCCACCGGTGCCGCGTAGTACACGGCGCCACGCACCGCGGTAACATCCCTGAGCGCGGAGGTGCTCGAAAGGTTCGACACCGTATTGCCTAACTGGCGCGATAGCACGTAATCGGCAACCGAAACGAGCGTGTACTCCTCACCGAACATCCTGCCGTCCTCACACACGATTGCCAAGCGATCCACGTCGGGGTCAACCGCGAAACCGACATCAAGCCCTTTTGCAGCCACCAATTCGCTGAGCGCGGTGAGATTCTCGGGTAAAGGCTCCGGGACGTGGGCAAAATCGCCGGTAAGCGCCGTGTTGATACCCTCAACCTTCTCCACGCCCAGCCGTTCGAGAAGGCGAGGCAACGCCAACGCCCCCACCGAATTTATCGCATCGAACCCCACTTTGAACTTAGCGTTGCGAATAGCCTCACAATCTACCAGGGGCAACGCCGGTATCGCCTCGATATGATGCTCGAGCGCACCCTCCACCTGCGCATAAGTGCCAATCTCATCCACTGGCGGGAAAATATAGTCCTCGTCGATGCCTGCCTTTAAAATCGATTCCCCATCGGCAGCCGATAGGAATTCCCCCCGTTCGTTGAGTAACTTCAACGCATTCCACTCTCGCCCATTATGGCTCGCAGTGATGATAATACCGCCCTGCGCCTGCCAATGCGTTACAGCCATCTCGACGGTTGGGGTCGTAGCAAGCCCTATATCTAAAACGCTAATTCCACACCCCTGCAATGCAGAGGAAACGGCCTGACTCACCATCGTGCCGGAGATACGGGCATCACGCCCAATGATTACCTTCGCATCGGTCCGCCCGCATCGCCCGCGCAGCCAGAACGCGTAGGCCGTTGCAAAACGCACTATCGAGAACGGCGAAAGCCCCTCCTCAGGACGCCCGCCAATTGTACCACGTATCCCAGATATAGAAGCTATAAGCGTCATACTCTCCTCTTTGCTTTTGTAGTTAGCAAAGGTACGCGTTTTTTATGTAGTGTTCATAGCAACGAAGCGCCTGGCCAAAGATCAGATACTCGCCCACTTTAGGCTAAAGAGACAGCAAGAGGAGACGCACGTAGCACTCCGAACGCCTCAAACCCGAAGTTCCCCGTAAACGCACCGCCTTCGCTAAAGATATAATTTGCCGTGTATCCTTGCCATTAGGCACAGCAGAGAGACTCCTTTGCCCTCTCTACGCAGAGACAGTAGACAGAGCGCAGCACCATTCGCGATGTACCTAATGCGCTACCCGAGATGTACACTTCCGGGTCCCTCTTAGCCGCCCAGCGAAACCGCCACACCCATACACCTTCCCTCCCGCAAGATATACGTCAAGCAGCACGGACTCACCCTCCGCGTTCAACCCTCCACCTTGACCTCCGCGTAGCGTCTATAAAGTAAGGATCAGGGGGCGGCGCAGCGCAATCCCCAACCCCCTAAGAAACAACCGCCACGCGGACGACCGGTCGATATGTAGATGCAAATCACAGCCGCCAAGATACGGAAAAGGGAGAGCGGTGAGCCCCCCTGTGGCTTCACCATTCTCCCCTCCCCTATAATGCCAATATGACTCTAGCTACCAATCAACCGCATCCCGAAGAACAGGCATCGTCATGCAGCGCCCTCCTCCGCCACCGCGAGGGAGCTCACTGCCCGCTAACGTCACTACGCAACGTCCCTTGGAAGGCACAACCACCTTCCCGGAGGATACGTCCTCCGCCCTGAAGACCGAGAAACCATGCTTCGACAACCCTTCGATGGTACGCTCATTGCGCGCATAGCCGATCAACTGACCTGGCCCGAATGCCACAAAATTCGCCCCACTATGCCACTGCTCCCGATCCTGCGTCCAGCGATCATCTTTCGCACCGCAAATTATTGGGGCGACTAAAACACCTAGGTCGTTTAACGCACGCACCAGGTCGCTCTCCTGCCATATTCGGGTTGCCCCGCCGGGCTGAACCTCCATATGGAAGGTACGATACTGCGGAGACTCAAGAATGACCGGGGCGTATACCATGCACGCATCCTTGTCAAGAAGCGTAAATACCATGTCAAGATGGATGAACGATTCGGGCTCCGCGGGCAACTCCTGCACCAGGACATGCAGCGGCTTGTCCAACCCCAAGCGGACCAGCTCTTCGATGAGAAAATCGACCCCTCGAGAATTACTTCTCACCCCCTGCCCTATCATGAGCACATCTTCGCGCACCACATGCACATCGCCCCCCTCAATACGTATTTGCCCCGCCATCGGGCTTCGCCCCGGATCAAGCACACCAGCCCCCACGCTATCAGAATACTCGAAAATTGCTTTCATGATTGCAATTTCACCGAAGCGCACGGGGCTCGCCATACGCCCAAGCAGAACGTGGCTGAAAATGGACATGGACGCATCCCGCGTGAAAAATAGATTGTACAGCGGAGGAATCGCGTATCGCTCTTCCCGCAGGTAGTCAGTAAGCGTGGCGCGCGGCAACGGCACTCCCTCTATCAACAGTTTAGCCAAACGCGCAGGCTGCTCACCAAGTAGCTCCTCATGCAGACCGGGATACGATGCCGGGCAAAGCGCATCGAGCACGGCACTCCTTGCCTCTACCTTGGTCAAAGCCTCCGCAAGAAGCTGCTCGACCTCGTAAACCCTAGCTACCTTTTCTATCGTACCCTTAAAGTAGCTGTATTCCTGCTGCACTATTTCCTTGCTCAGGATGTCGCTGTACAAGGCCCTATGCGCATTGGTGGGATTCATCCGCTCCACCTCAACCCCCGGGGTATGTAGAATCACCCCGCGCAGCTTACCGATTTCCGATTGTACGCAAACCTTAACTTTACTACTCATACTAAATCATTTTCTGACGCTCCAACACTCGCTTCCTCCCCGCAGCGCGTCAATTTTCACTCTCAGCCACCAAGACAATGCTAGATAGACCCTCCCCCTACAAACCAAAGGCCCGCTGTACCCGCTCCACGTAGTCTAGCTTCTCCCAGGCGAAGAAATCGACTTCCTTTTCCGTCTCCTTCCCACCATAAAGCAGCTTAACAACGTCTCTATAGGGGTCGCGTCCAAAATGTCCGTACGCAGCAGTCGGGAAATAAATTGGGTAGAGCATCCCAAAACGCTCAACAATAGCCGCCGGGCGCATATCGAAAAGTTCTAACGCTCGCCTGGCGATTTCCCCATCAGTCAAAGCCACACGCGACGTACCGTGCGTATTGACATTCAGACTCACCGGCTCGGCCACCCCTATCGCGTAGGCCACTTCGACCTCGGCCTCATCGGCAACCCCTGCCGCCACGAGATTTTTAGCCATATGGCGCGCCGCGTAGCAAGCACTCCTATCCACCTTCGACGCATCCTTACCTGAGAACGCTCCTCCCCCATGCGCCGCGCGGCCGCCATAGGTATCAACAATGATCTTTCGCCCCGTTAACCCGGTATCACCATGGGGGCCGCCAATAACGAACTTCCCGGTAGGATTTACCAAAAGCCTATAGTCACCCTTGAATAGTGCCGCCTCTTCCGGCGTTAGACGCGATTTGACGCGGGGGAGCAAAACTTTTTCTACGTCCTCTTTAATCGTTCTTTGCATTTGCTCATCGTCGCTGGCAAATTCATCATGCTGCGTGGAAACAACGATGGTATGAACCCTTTGCGCTACGCCACGATCTTCGTACTCCAACGTAAATTGGCTCTTCGCATCGGGACGCAGGTACTGCATAAACCTTCCCTCCTTGCGGATTTTCGATAGCTCCATCATCGTGATGTGGGCCAATTCAATCGGGAGCGGCATATAGTCGTGCGTCTCCCGCGTCGCGTAGCCAAACATCATTCCCTGATCGCCAGCCCCCTGCTCAACGGGCGTCTCTCTGGCAACCCCGCGAAAGATATCGGGGGATTGCTCCTCAATGGCAGAAAGAACCCCACAGCTGCCACCATCAAACATATACTCAGCCTTGCTGTAGCCCAACCTATTGACTACATCCCTCGCAACATGCTGCACATCCACGTAGCCCTCAGTCCTTATCTCTCCGCTTAGCACCACTAACCCGGTGGTCACTAAGGTTTCGCACGCAACCTTCGACTTGGGGTCACGGCGTAAAAATTCATCCAGCAAGGCATCAGATATTTGATCTGCAACCTTATCGGGATGGCCTTCCGAAACGCTTTCCGATGTGAATAGATACGACATAATTACAATTTAAATTAGTAATCCGCATTAAAACCCGCCTACCTCCCTCGCAAAGGTATGCAAAATTTCTTGCTTTCGCATGATGCCTCGTGTACAGTACAAGCCATTGCGCTCCACAAATCCTTTCTACTAAAGCGAGGTACAGAAACGGCCATAACGGCAGCAGAATGCTCTATTCCGATTCTAGCGAAAGATTGGCCAACCGAGGTTCTCCTTGCCCTACGCAAGTAAAAAAAAAATAGGCTGCGTTTAACCACGCAGCCTACATCACAACTCAAAAGAACGCCACTAAATCTGGAACTGCGCCCGCAGCTGGAAACCATGGATTAGCTTGTCCTGCGGAAAGAAATCATTCTTAAGCATGCTACAGGTATAGCTTGCCATAAATTGGACGTAGCTATTGACCGAATAGTTAACTCCCAACGTAGCGTTGTGCAAATTGCCTCCACTCACGCTCGTTGACTCCGCAGGATAATCCGCAATCCCCGTCTTCGGGTAATACTGCCCACGGCCCACCAAGAAGGTTTCTCCGGGCACAAGGTCATTAAGACCCAAGTAGGAATAGCGAGCCACCACTTCCAAAGCAGCACCACGCAGCCCACCAAGCAGCGCAGCCGATTTGCTATAGGTGTAATCTGAACCAAAGATCTTATACCCTAGCTCAAGGTATCCTCCGTGGAATGCATTTGCGCGCAATGGGAGTCCCTTCTCAATAGACTCAACCGTAGTCCATGAGTACTTACCGCCCAGCTGGCTTTCCAGTAACTTTTTCCCATCCCTCGCTTTCGCTACGTATTTGTACAAATACTCGCCTCGCACGAACAGATTTGGGCGCACGTACAGGAAATCAGCACCGACATCGAACGTATGCTTCACCCATGGTAATGTGGTACTAACGAACTGGCTCCCCCTATCAACGTAAGACTCAAGAGACCCCGCCAGCGCCAAGGAAGGCTTAATCTGACCGTTCGCAACCTCTCCTCCCAAAAAATTCTCATATCGGAACATAGCACCCGCGTGCAACCAAGAATCGCCAGCAAGGTTTAAACGGAAAAGCCAGCGTCCGCCGAGCGCAAGATTCTGAAACCCCTCCATCTTGCTATCATAAAAATTCGTTGCGAATACTCCCTGATTGGCGAAAAAATAATCGTTATACGCGCAATACGAGGCCCCCAATTCTCGTTTCGGCCCTAACGCCAACACCGGCGCGGGGCGTGAAAGGAAATGGTAGCTGCCCGCGCTAGCATTTGCCGACATGGAAGCAGGATTAGCGTAATAACCTACCTTAAACGTGTGGTTCGCGATGCGGGCGGGTAATGTATACTGCAAAAATAGATTCTTCTGCGAGAAGTGTCCCTTAGAAAAATCGAAATCCGCGTAAAGCAGCCATCCATTATAGCTCAACGAGGCGCGAATTCGCGCATCTGCAATACGGAAACCGGGTTTTAGCGCCGTGTAGCCCGGATTATAATAGTACGCAGCATCAAACATCGCCCGCGCACCTACGGTCGCCTCTAGCTGACGCTCGGCGACAGGGACGCTCACACGAAGCACGCCCGTAGTATCATCCTGCGCAAAAGAATTTAACGAGAGGAGCAACGACCCCGCTGCTAATAACATCCCTTTTAATCGTATCGTATTCACTTTCTTTCCTCTTTGTTTTCTTTCAACATCATTTTTCGAGCTGCAGCTTAATTCCCAAGATCCTTGAGAACCTCGATAGGATCGGGCACCGTCTGCGCAGCCTCCTTGGCTCGGAACCCATTGTCGATCATATACTGGAGCGAGATCTCAGTGCGGTTAGTGAACACGCCGTCAGCGCACACCCCATGTAAAACGTCATCGTCCTCTGTTTTATAGCCAAAATTATATTTACCAAAATACTTAGCCATCTGGTCGTAGCTATCAAAGGAGTAGGGATGATTCAGCATTCCAGCCCTTTTAATGATTAGAGCCATCCAGGGTTCATCCAGATCGTCATAGTTATTGGGTGCTCCCGCGATACTTGGGCCCATGATATGGGCTTTATGCGCAACACCTAAATTCACGAAAGAAGCGTACCCTTCCGGAGTAACCTTCTTTATATCCGTTGCGCCGGTACCCTTCCATAGCAGAAAACACATCGGGATCTTCCCTTGGAATTTATCGGCAGCACGCCTCAAACTTTCTAACGAGAAGGTTTGGAGAATTACCCTTCCGTTTGTATTCCCCACGTTCACCTTACCACCCTTATAGAAGGGTTCCCCCGCCGCGCTGGGCTTCTCTATAATATTCCAGTCCAGACGCTTCAACTCGTTATATACCCGTTCCTCAAAATCGCTAGGATTCAACCACGACTCTTTGAACTCGATGTAAATACCTGGCCTATGCCCTGCATCCTTATCATCATCCTCGTATTCGAAATGATACGTTAGGCAATCCATAGGTTTCGTCGGATCCCAGGTACCAGAGATTGTGTATTCTCTCTCGTGCGAAGCGTTGCGTTTCAACTTCTTTCCCTGCGCAATCTTGATTAGATCCTCGAGCGTGGATATGTTCTGCAAACTAAAAGTTGCACCTGTAATCTCCACAAGCTGCGCCTTTGTCTCTACAAACCATGCACCCGCATCGAGCTTAGCGAGCTCATCGTAGAAGTACGATTTCGTGTAGTAGGGTTCAAAGGTCTTTCGATCCTCTTCTATCTGTTTCTTAGCCTCGTCCTCAGACAGCCCATGCGCCTTATAAAAGGCAAGCCGGCTCGCCGGTATCGTCTCCCCATACAGCAACTCGATGTTTGAGGTGCGCCGGAGATTGTCATCATGATTTGCGAGAATAACACCATCCTTCGTGCACTGCAAATCTGCCTCCAGATAATCAGCACCCATATTACGGGCCCAACGATAAGCGATTTCCGTCTCTTCTGGAGCCCAGTACGTTGAGCCACGGTGCGCCATCACTGCAAAAGGCGGGACGTAATCACGTACTTTCTGCATGTCTTTAGAAAGCTTCGTCACATCAACCTGCCTTGCCTGCCTATCAAAATCGCGATACCCTTCGTCTTTACACGATGCCATAACAACAAGTACAGCAAAAAGGGCGAACACCAACACATTTCTTTTCATACGATAAAAAATTAATTTGTAACCTCAACCCGATTATTTTTACGCATCCCCCGCTCGCTCCCGTACGTCAACGCCATAAGCAATATAGACAATGCGCAGGCACCGAGCAGCAAAATGAATGTCCAATCCCACCCCGCATTTTCCGCCACATAACCAATCAACACGTTAGCGAGTAAGGCCGTGCCAAAAAAGTATCCGAAAAATCCCGTTAGCCCTGCCGCCGTGCCCGCCGCATTTTTAGGCGCGAGATCAAGCGCATGCACGCCAATCAACATCACAGGTCCATATATAAAGAATCCAATGGCTATTAATGAGAGGGTAACAATCACATAATTATCAGAAAACTGCCAGTATAGTAGGATGAACAACGCGACCAATGCCATAAAGATGATCGTCGTCATCGCTCGCGCCCCCTTAAATACCTTGTCACTAATAATACCACATACGATTGTACCGGGAATGGCCGCTATCTCATAGGCAAAATAGGCCCACCCCGCTTGCTTTATATCGTACCCCTGAGCCTCTTTCAGGTACGTGGGGGCCCAATCGAGACAGCCGTAACGCACCATGTAAACGAAGGCATTCGCCATGGCGATGTACCAGAGCATACGGTTGTTAAATACATGTTTAAAGAAAATCTCTTTAGTAGATAGCACCCGCTCCTGCGATTCGCTGTAGTTCTTCGGATAGTCATTCCGATACTTCTCTATGGAAGGCAGGCCGCATGATTGCGGGGTATCACGTATAAATAGGTAGGCCACCAACGCAATGAGCAATCCCACTATAGCTGGCAGGACATACGTACCTATCTGAAAATAGTATTCAGTGTGCGTACCGTAAAACCAACTGCCAAACCACGCCGCTCCGTACACGGCTAAAGGTCCTACAAGGGCCCCACCCACATTATGCGCGCAGTTCCAGATCGACATCATAGTGCCCCGTTCATTTACGGAAAACCAATGCGTCATCACGCGCCCACAGGGAGGCCACCCCATACCGTTAAACCAACCCACCAAAAAATTTAATACAGAAAACGAAACGATGACCGCCATTTTGTTCTCCGCTCCAAAAAAATGTAGGGGAACAGCCATGAAAGCCATCGTCAACGATGCGAGTACCAACCCTAATGGTAAAAAGATTCTCGCATTGCTTCGGTCAGAAACGCTTCCCATTAAAAATTTCGATAGAGCATAGGCCACCGCATTCATCGCCAACGCGATGCTAAGCTCTCCTTTCTCGAAGCCAAAGTGCGCAAGCGAGGGAATGGCCATCGAAAAGTTCTTACGCACAATATAGTAGCCCGCGTACCCAATAAAGATACCGATAAACACCTGCCAACGTAAAGCGCTATACGCTTTAGCCACCTCCTGAGCCGGACGCTCCGGTTTAAACGCAGGAGGGTTAAGAAAATTCATCATGTTCCCCTATTTATTAACGTTATATCCAACTGCCATTTACTAAAACCTATCTCGTTCTATTAGCCTGCTCACATGCTGATATATCAAGCATCTGCGCAAGTAAGGATATCGGATGCTGCACCTTAACCTTCGCCGACATTTCAATCTGCCACTTACAAGTCTCACAGTCCGTAGCTACAAATTCGGGATCTAACTCCTTAATCTGCGCAAAAAGAGGCGCGCCTATTTGCTGCGAAATTGGCGATAATTCCTTTTTAAAACCATACGTTCCCGCTATACCGCAGCAATTAGACTTCAACAACGTCAACTCAATTGGCATCATCCGCAGCAAAGACACCGTATACGTCTCCCATCCCATGCGCAATAAATGGCACGGAGCGTGGTATGCAATCCGCATACGGTGCGGTTGCGATTTAAAAATCAAATGCTTTTCCCCACTATTCACAAGTTGCACCACAAAACGCGAAATCAGATCCACGCTATCCCGCATATCGTCATTCTCTAAATCTAACAAATGGGGATACTCTTCTCGCAACGTAAATACACACGTCGTAGACGCTCCGACTACCTTTTCCACCCCGCCATCCAATGCCTTACGCATAGAACGCAAATTAGAAATCCCTTGCCGTTTCGCCTGCTTCTTAAATCCGTTAGAAATCAATGCCACACCGCAGCAACGTTCACCCTCTAACAGCTTTACCCCGAAACCCAATGCATTTAGCACCGTCACAACGTCTTCTCCCAGCTTGGGGTAATTCCAATTCACATAGCAACCGTGGAAGAATGCCACAGATCGTTCGTACTGCGTCTGCTTTTCTTTCATCTCCCGGTTGAACCAACGTGTAAAGGTCGTTTTCGAATATTTCGGGAAAACTCTATCTTTATCTACCCCAAGCGTCAGATCTAAGATCCAACGGACAGAACGCAAACGCAGCACTGCATTCGTCAACGGCGCAACAGACGATGCCATCGCCCCAACGATATCTGTATTTCCTAACAGCATGCCGCGTGGTGAAAATCCTTTAATTCCACGCCCCAAACGAGCCGCCTGAATAATATCCCCAATCCGTACATCCGATGGGCAAGCCACTTCGCAGCGCTTGCAATTAAGGCACAGCTTCAATGATGCCTCATAAAAGGCTTTTCCCTTACGTCGCCAACGCGACTGATCTGGTCCAGATTGCTTCGGCCCTGGATACAGCGTTGACACTCCTGAGACAGGACACACAACGGTACACATTGTACACTTTGTGCACGACTCCACATTAAACTCACGTCCGGATTCCATTTCTCACCCTTTCACAATTGCATCCGCCACTCGCAACGCTGTTAACAACGCTACTCCACCACCACTTCCCTCTGCCAGCGAATCGCATCCTCCTAAAAGAGAGCCGACAACATAAAGGTTTTGCATCTCTTCACCCGCCACCAACGCACGGAAGTCGACTCCGGTTCGCAAACCGTAGCGAGAAAACGCATGCCCATCAAAAAAGTCATTGCCTAACCACTCTTCCCTGCTCCCATCGCAAATCACATCACACCCAAAAATTCGTTCACTAATCCCCTCTCTACTGGACTGCAAACCTTTCCCGTAGAATTTTCCTCCAGCATGCACAAAAGCACCCGCCTCCAAATAGTCTGCACCCAAGTTATCCACCCGCACACTCTCCACCCTCTTTCGAGAAATTTTCGCTCCTTCAACAGAATTGTTTGCAAGCAAGACCCCTCCAGCCTCAGCATACGCCTGCCCAAGCGCGGAGGCAAGACGTAAGCCAAGCACACTCGGCGGTAGGGTTGCTACGCATCCTATCCTACAATTGAGATTTTCACAAAGCGAACGGAGCTCTCTCATCAGATTTATCGAGTCAAAAACTGCGGGTAGCAGCAAAAAATCGGAATTCGATGCTACTCGTGCCAGTGCCTGGACGAGTTCTTCAAAAAGGCGACTATCAGCAAAACGACGCGCCACATGCACCGAACGAAATTCTGAAACGCTTTCACGCGCCTGCATTAGCGCGGGCAATTCCAGCACATTTTCTCCAACCTCTGCACCCAACTTGCGGAGCGCACGGCTTAGCACAGCAGCCGGGAAATCAAGAAACCCCGCAAAGCTAATAATCCCTACCCTCTTCCCTCTAAAATCGCCCGAGCCTCCCACTGGCAATAAATCTTCCATCGAAAGCCATGCAGGCATAAGTTCCCCAATGGGCGAAAGCCGATAATGATTTTTGGTGCAATCCCCATACATGCCAATGCCGATTGATTCTAGAAGCCCTTTCGCAGCATTAGCATAATCTACCATCGCTCCTCCAATGCGACGGTAGGGGTGCTCGTCAGGTAGCAACTCCACCTCTTGTATTGGATTGCTAACCTCTTTCCCCTCTATACGCCCTAACAGCCCGAATGCACCTGACATCAAGCCCAACGCACTGCAGCCCTCCGAAACCACCGCTGTACGCTGACCCGACCGTTGCAACTGCAATCCGCACACTAGCCCGGACAGACCGCCTCCAATGATAACAGTATCAAACCTCATCATGCACCCCTTTCTGTATTCCTAACACCTCCTTATACAGCCATTGCGTCAGCTCCACTTCGCGTAAGCCTTTATTCCAAGCAATAGGCCGCACTCCGCGCCAGCGTTCGGACAACCACCGTCGCAGTTCCGACACAACATCCCTATCTCCATCGAAATTGCACACCGCCAGCTCCGCTACGCGACAGCTACAAAGCATACTCTGACATGGTCCCATACCCATACGAGTACGTCGCCGTAAATCATCGAAAGTCGCTACATGCAACGTTTGAAAAGCATTTTTAACTTCCCCCACTGTCACTTCCTCACACTCGCACACCAAAGAGCGATCTTCGCTTGACGCAAGGGGCACACCCTCCGCAAGCGTTCCGAGTCTATCCTGAACCTGCAGCCTTCGAGAAAAGAAATGGAACTTACGCTGCCCAGCCGTACGAGTATCTCCCATCTTCTCTAGCCGCTCCGACCCTGGGAGGGGACGAATGGAAGTTTCGCACGTCCTAGATACGCCCAATTTCTGCGCTGCAAAATCAGCCGCTTTTTCAGCCATCAACCGATAGGTAATCAACTTCCCCCCAGTAATCGTACAAATCCCCTCCAATCCATCGCGCTGGGCATGATCAATAAGCACTACCCCCCTACTTAAAGAGCGACCTGAAGGATCCCCATCCGCTGCAACCAGCGGACGTACCCCAGCGTAAGCCCTCATAATTCGCGTAGTCAGAAGACTCGGTATCATCGCCCCGCCCTCCCTTAAAAGCAAATCCACCTCTTCCGCGGTCACTCTCGGCTCATCGACAGACTCAAGAGGAATCTTCACGGAAGTGGTTCCCAAGATACTAGCGGTATCACCCGGAACGAGAATATCTGCATCTGCTGGCTTCCTGCACCGATTTACCACCATCTGGCTAACCCTATGTTCAAAGACTAGCAAAGCCCCTTTCGCCGCAAACATGCGAAGCTCGATTCCCACCTTTTGTAAAAATCCACTTCCCCATATCCCGCACGCATTAATCGTCAACGGGGCATACAGCTCTACACGCTCAGCACCATGCTTCGATTCCATCTCCACCCCCTCTATGCCTCTCGCGCCTCGCAACAACCGGGTCACTTCGTGGTAACGATATAACACAGCACCATGTCGCTCAGCATCCAACGCATTCGCCAACGTAAGACGGAACGGATCTATAGACCCATCTGGTACACGCACTGCCCCTATTACAGGTGGTATCGCAGGCTCCATTCTCCTCGCCTCGTTCGGATCGAGCTCTTCCGCCTGGATCCCAGCAGTACGACACGCATCAATGAACCGCTTCTGGTAATCCAAATCATCTTCGGGAAGCGTTACGAAAAGTCCGCCAGTCGGCTCAACGCAGTGACGCGCAACACGACGTAGGATCATATTTTCCGTAATACACTCCTCAGCAGACTCACGATCTGTCACTGCGTATCTTGCCCCGCTATGCAACAACCCATGATTCCGACCAGAGGCCCCGTTGGCTAAATCCCCCTTTTCCACAAGCGCAACCCGCATCCCACGTAAAGCGCAATCACGAGCCACTCCTAAGCCCGTCGCTCCGCCTCCTACTACAATTACATCAAATTCTTTTTTCACTCCTTACCGCCTTTTTCTCGACCGCAAAACACAAACGTTCAACCCGCTTCTACGTACTTCCCTTCTCTAACTCTCACTTCCTATACTCTTCCTACAACCGCAATAAAAACATTTCTCACTATCCATCTATCCACGTAACCCACAACACTAGTCGCAACTTGCCGTACAGGGTAGAAAAGGCAGTTAGCGCAGAGTCGAGCATCAAACATACAGACACTACCCAACGAACGCAATGCCAAAAACACTCATTCCACCGGCAAGAGCAACCAGCTAAATCCAATCAAAATACAACTGCGAACAGAAAGGTTTACACGCGTAGCAGATCAAGAACATAAAACCATACGATAAGCACACCGCTACACCCAATCGCCGTACCCAATCATTCGCAACTCTCCTGCCGCCCAACTCCCTCCCTGAAAGAATAAATTCCTTCGCACTCACGCCTTTCCAATCTCCCTATCCTCACAACGCTCACCTTACCCATTCGCTTTCACAAGTCTTAACGTCTCGTCAGCTATTTGGTCAAGCGGTCTAACGAAATCCGCAGCCCCCAGCCTTATCGCCTCCTTTGGCATACCAAACACTACGCAGCTACTTTCATCCTGAGCTATCGTTTTTGCCCCAGCCTGCTTCATCTCCAACAGACCCTTGGACCCATCACCCCCCATGCCCGTCATAATAATCCCAATCGCATTCGCCCCAGCGTAGCGCGCGGTGCTGCGGAAAAGCACATCGACTGAGGGGCGATGCCTATTGACCAACTGTCCCTCACGTATCTCTACATAGTAGCGCGCCCCGCTACGTTTCAGTAACATATGGAAATTCCCGGGGGCTATCAACGCATGCCCGCGCAGCACAGAATCATTATTTTCCGCCTCCTTTACACTTATTGCGCAAATATCATTCAATCTATTCGCGAACGAAGTGGTAAATTTTTCTGGCATATGCTGCACAATCACAATGCCCGGGCAATCAATCGGCATGGACTTCAAAAATGTCGTTAATGCTTCCGTACCTCCCGTAGACGCACCGACCGCCACCACCATATCGGTCGTCTTTATCATGCTATAATTCGTCGACGCAGGAATAATCACATCCGCCGTGTACTTCGGCCCCACCGGCTTCGGCTCCATCAGCCGATGCCGACTCACACGGGCCATTGCAGCAGCCTTTATCGTATCGCATATCTTAATCCGCGATTCTTCGATAAACGCCCGCGTATCCATCTTGGGCTTGGTGATTATTTCCACAGCTCCCAGCTCCAACGCACGTATCCCAGTTTGCGTACCCCGTTCCGTCAAACTCGAAATAATCACCACCGGAATCGGATGTTGGCTCATAATCTTTTTCAAGAACGTCAATCCGTCCATTCGCGGCATCTCAACATCGAGCGTAATCACGTCCGGCACCTCCTCCGCTATCTTCTGCGCCGCAAAAAACGGATCGGCTGCCGTAGCCATCACCTCAAGCTGCGGGTCCGATGCTACTATCTCACTCAGACTTTGACGTACAACCGCGGAATCATCTACAATCAACACACGATACTTTCCCATCGCAATCGCTCTCTGCTTATCTTTTTACACCTACACCCGCGCAGATCACTGCGTAATTGACTTTTGAATATACCTCTGACGAACAACTCCAGTATCCGTATCAAACTCCAATTTTCGTCCCAGTTTCCCTCCTACGCTCTTGGCAACCACCGTAATGCCGCGCTCTTGAAGCATCGTCATCGCCACCTCTATATTCCGCTCGCCTATGTGAAAATGCGCTCCTGTCTCTATCACTTCACCTCCGCCAAAAACCTTTGCAATCAAATTCTTTGGTTGCGAACCGTACGTCTGCAACTTCTCAATAAGCTTCTCTATCGCAATACTCCCATACTTTGGACTCGCCAAGCCCTGTCCATTCCACAGAGGCAGCATGTAATGGTTTATACCCCCTATCTGCAATTGCTTATCGAATAGACATACTGCCACGCACGAACCCAAAATCGTCGACACCGTCGTCGGCACCCTATCTGCATACAGAGAAGCTGGATAAAGAAAATATGTACCCCGTTCTTCCATGCTATGCCCCCCTAGAACGTCTCCGCCGCCCCGTCATCAAAAAATATCTCGTTGGCCTCAACTGCCACACCCCCGGGACGCTCCGCCGACTCCGGAATTGCCATTCTAAATGTAGACCCAGAACCCAGCGTACTCTCAAAGGACAACTCCCCATCCAGCATATCCACCAGAGCCTTACACACGGATAATCCTAATCCATGCCCCCTATTCAAGGAATTTATCGATGAATTCCCACGCGTAAATCGATCGAAGACAGAGTCTTTGCATTCATCCGCTATCCCTATCCCCCAGTCCTGTACCTCTATCACCAAACGCTTCGCAGCGTCCAGCCCCAAACGCACCTCTATTTTATCTCCCTCCAGCGTAAAGTTCACTGCATTATTAAGCAGATTCGCAAGAACCAGCTTAATGAACGACGCATCGCTCGAAAAGAGGTACTCTGAACCCGCATTAGGCAATGAATCCTTTACATCTATATGAATCTTTCGCTTCTGCAATTCAAATTTAAAGCTGTCTATCACCGTGTCTACCACAGCTCGGACATCCACCCTCAAAGTCTCCGGGTGGCACTGTCCCGCCTCAAGCTGTGCCGCAAAAAAGATATTTCGAAATTGAAAATCCAGGCTGAACGCCTCGGTATGTATCAACGCCACCATCGAAATAACTTTTTTCCACGCCTCCTTATCAACCGTCAAGATCGCGCGCGAAAGCCCTAGTATCGACGTGAAGGGGTTTATTATTTCATTCGTAATATTACTGATAAAGTGGCTTTTCAGCGCCTCCGACTCTTCTAGCTTCTTATTCACCTCCAGAAGCTCCGTATTCATCGCACGGACCTCCTCGAGCAGCTGGGAGTTGACATGCACTCGACGACTCAACTCGTCTATCAGCATCACATCCGACACATTCTCCAACTCCTTCACCGTAGCCTCGCCTCGCACTAACCCTGCGTCCTTATCTTCTTTCGCACCCATTTTTCTCATTCCTTTACAAATATCGTAGGTCTAAGCTGTCGAAGTGGTAAATCCATGTTCATCACCGACTCGGAGTGACCCAAGAAGAAATTTCCTCCCGTCTTAAGTCGTCCACAAAGCTTTCGTATTACCTCTTCCTGCGTCTTACGATCAAAATATATCAACACATTCCGACAAAACACAACATCGTATACGTCCGGCACACGGTAGTTCTCATCCATAAAGTTCAACCGCATAAACGTACACTTCCGACGCAACTCAGGCACGACCCTAACCGTCGCCTTTTCTCGATCCTTACTCCGTAAAAAATATTTCCGCTTGAGTTCGAGTGGAATATCTGCTACGCGCTCCTCCTTGTACACAGCATTCACCGCAACAGATAATATCTGGGTACTAATATCCGTCCCCAATATCGAAAAGTCGTATCCTGGATGCCGCTCTAAAAATTCTTTTACCACTATTGCAATGGTATACGGCTCTTCTCCGCTAGAGCATCCCGCGCTCCATATTTTTAGCATGCGCTGTCTGCCCTCCGACACGAAATCCGGTAGCACCACCTCGCGAAGATAGTCAAAGTGAACCGGCTCCCTGAAGAAATCCGTCTTATTCGTACTAACCACATCTAGCATATGGACCAGCTCTTCTTGCTGTCCCACAGCGCTAGTGACATAATCAGTATAAGTTTTAAAATCCGGGATATCTAAAGCCCGCAACCGTTTCTGTAAACGACTTTGAAGCATGATGCGCTTCACCGGCGGAAGCTTTATTCCCGCAACCGAGTAGATAAACTTACTCAACCTGTCAAAATCCTGCTCGCTCAGCTGCTCCCTATAGCTCGAATGCAATGAAGAGAACAGCGAATCTCCCACCTGACCGTCAGACATACAAATTCCGGCTTGCCTTAGACTTCCTCTCGCTTCCCCTAACTCGCGCTAGTTTGTCAAACCATCAACTCGCTCCTGCACCAAATTCTGATTCTCTGCCGCCTTGTCGTGCATATCATGTACTTCCTCGCTACTAAACACCTCATCCATGTTCAAAATCATGATAAAGCTATCGTTAATGTTCGCTACACCTTCAATGAATTCAGAACGGTATTTATGGCCTATCGAGGGAGGCGGCAAAATCTGTGTATCTTCGATTTCAAGTACAGCCTGCACAGAATCAACAAGTGCTCCCACATGAATCGAATCCCCATCCATGTCTATGTCCATCACCACGATACAAGTATTCGGCGTGTATTCAGTCGGGGTCATACCAAACTTAATTCGAGTATCTATCACAGGAAGTACCGACCCTCGCAAATTAATCACCCCCTTCATGTAATCCGGCGATTTCGGAACCTCCGTAATCTTAGTCATCTCTAATATATTCAGCACTTTACCCACATGTGCCGCAAACTCTTCCTCTCCCAGCTTGAACGTAAGATACGAGTTTATCTTCACCTCTCTTCCGCTACTCATTGTTTTTGCTCTCCCTTAACTTATTAATTTTTGGCCTCAACCTGCGGCTGCGCGCCTCCGGCTGCAGCAAATCTACCCTGCTTAGAGAATCCACTGATTATTCTGTTGGTATCCATCACCAGCGCCACCGTGCCATCACCCAAAATCGTCGCACCCGATATCATATCCTGGTTCTTGTAATGACGCCCAAGAGGCTTCAGCACCGCCTGATACTCACCTACCACTAAATCTACCACAAACCCTACCTTTCGCTCCTCATAATTTACGACTATCACCTGTTCCATCTTATCTGGAAACTCCGGCAGGCTAAACTCTTTCCTAAGATTAAAGAATGGAACCTGACGTCCATCAAGAACAACCACATCGTTAAACTGATCCACCACCTTCTCATGCTGAACCGCATATATCTTGTCGACCGACGACAAGGGAATTACGTAGTTCGTCTCGTGCACTCGTACAAGTAACCCATCAATAATAGATAGCGTCAACGGTAACTTTATTGTAATCGTCGTCCCTACGCCTATCTCAGAATCCACCTCCACCTCACCGCGCAGTTCCATAATCTTACGTTTCACCACATCCATTCCCACGCCTCGACCTGACACCTCTGTCACCACCTTCGATGTGCTGAAACCCGGCAAAAACACTAATTCCAAAATCTCGCGCTTCGATAGCTTCCTATCTGCCGAAACAATCCCTCGCTCCACTGCCTTTGCCTGAATTACCTTAGGATCCATCCCCGCCCCATCATCCGAAACCTGAATCATCACATTGGTCCCCGAATAGAACGACCGCAAAAGGATCGTCCCCTGCGCGGGTTTCCCTGCACGAATACGCGTCTCCGCATCCTCAATACCATGATCCAAACTGTTGCGGAGAATATGCATCAACGGATCCGACAGACCCTCGATAATGGTCTTATCCATCTCCGTATCCGTACCCTCTGTAACAAAACGCACATCCTTATTCAGACTCCTCGAAAGATCACGTACCAAACGATGAAACCGCGTGATAAGAGTCTCTATTGGAATCAGCACGATGCTGAAAGCAATATCACGAAGCTGGCGGCTTAACTTCTGCACATTCTCCGCAATCACCGTCAGGCCTGGCATATTGGACTCCTCCGAAAAAAGCGTTAGCCGCGCTTGCGTCGTCACGAGCTCCGACACCAAATTCATCAGCTCATCTAGCTTTTCCGATGCCACCCGCACCGATGAAATTGACATGTCTTTCGCCGCCGAACGCCGTTCCCCGCTTTGACTCGCCACCTTCTGTTCCACGGGCTGCACAGGAATCTCTTTCCTAATCTCCTCACTCCCCACAGGCTTCTCCGACCTCTCCCACAGTCGCTGAACCGAACTCACAAAATCTTGATTCGTGAGCAGATTGCCAGCCGACAGCTGCTGCACCTCTAAATCCGAGTCCCCCTCGACAAAAATGAAAACATCGTCTATCGCATTCTGCCCTTTCTGCGTCGCAATGATAACCTCCCAAGCCGTGTAGCAGAATGAGGGATCCATTTGCTCCAGCTTGGGCACCTTATCCATACATGTGCGTACTAAGGCCTGACCAAGCGCGCAGAGTTCATCCACCTGATATAGGGGATTAGTCCCGTTACCAAAAATATCGCTGACAGGGGCATAGCGTACATAGTACGTTGCGTATTGGCCCTCCGCAACCGGCTCCGTGGAAACTGACACCGCGGCTTGGGATCGCTCTGCGCTAACACCATCAGACTTTGAATCCAGCGACTTCTTTTTTTCTAGCACCGTCGCACGCCCCTCGATGATGTCCGACATCACACGCATCAATTCCTCCTGCTCCTCCATCACCTCCGCGCTCTCTTGGCCCGATTCCCGTAGCAACGATCGCAGATGATCCACCGAACGCAACGTCAAATCGAGCACCGTGCTATCCACCTCTCGTTCATTGCTACGGATCTGATCGTAAATCGTCTCCATCTGGTGCGTAAAACGATCTATCTGTGTAAACCCAAACATGCTGCTGTTTCCCTTCAGCGTATGCATGATGCGAAACACACGTTGAACTATACTCGAATCGGTGGGCCGATCCTCTAGCTCTAGTACCGTAGCCTCTAAATTATCTATTAGGTCGGAAGCCTCTTCTACGAATTTCCGCCTAAAATTATCCATCGCATCCATTACCGTAGCACTTTATTTAGAGCTGCTATGAGCTTTGCCGGCACAAATGGCTTTATAATCCAACCCGTTGCACCAGCTTCTTTCGCCTCTAACTTCTTGCTCGTTTGCGACTCTGTCGTTAAAAATAGTATCGGAATCCGTTGGTACGCATCCATCTTACGCACATGCTTTATCAACGTTATCCCATCCATCTCGGGCATATGAAGATCGGTTATTATCAAATCTATCGGCTGCCCATCGAGCATTGTCAACGCATCTGTCCCATCGCTCGCAACCAGCACGTCAAATCCCTCATTCTCCAGGGTGAAGCTCACCACCTCACGTATGCTCTCCGAGTCGTCGACTATCAATATCTTTTTCGACATATCCTTTCTACGTTATTTCTACTCCTTCGCGGACTTCTGCGTCAACCAACGGCCAAAGCCGGTGTTGCGAAGTAGCACTTCTAAATCCTTTTCTAAATCCAACCTTACCGTCAACTCGCCTTCCTTCTCTTTCACAGCCCGCTCCAATGCGAAAAGCAACTGCAGAAAACCTAAATCGATACCCATCACCCGCTCGGCGCGCACTACAATCTTCGTATACTTCTGCGCCGCCTCACGGAAGGCATGTAGAACCTCATCAACACTATCCAGCGTCAGGTTGCCTTGCATTACCACCTGCCCGCTCCCCTTCTCCCGATCGGGCATCATCTTGATTTTCACCTTCTTTATGTTTCCAGTCACCATGTTCGACACCTCCGGCCTGTTTTTTTCTTAAAATAGTTCCAACCCATCCCCATCCCCGCTCGACTCGATCTCTTCGTTATCTATCATTCCCTTACCAAACAAATCCACGTCTCCCTCGCCCTGCGTCTCCGAAAACGCATTATGCACGCTGTGCTCACTCTGCATCGTGTAGAACGACCGTAGCTTCTCCAAGTCCGAAGAAACATCACCAGAAACCTCTGACTTTATACGGGCACTCAACGTGTTCAAACCTGATATGATATCATCAATCACCCCCTCAAAAAAATCGTAGTAGCGGATGCCTGCCAACGCCTGATGCGTATCGTGCGACACCTTGTCGCTCATCGACTGTATTCGACCCAGCAACTCCGTGCTCTCGCGCTCTGTCTGCGCCAAGTTTAACGCGATCGCATGCATACGCTCCGCACCATCGCTAAAGCCCTTCCACAAGGGCATCTCCTCCTCAAGCTGCGTCTGATACCTCTCTAACTCTTGGCAATGGCCTCTTAACGCTACGCCCTCCGCATCCACTGTCCCATAGAAAGATTCCAAATCTTCGAGCACCGAGGCCATCTGCGACAGCACCTCGCTGGGATTGTCCTCCGAGTTCACCTGCTGCAGCAATTTCGCATGAACCGCTCGCACCGCACCGCACATCGCTTGGTAACGCCCGCTACGCATCTCCGCTCGCGTAAACATCTCTCCCATCTCCTCCGTCAGGCTACGCAACTCGCTACGCAAAGACGGAACGCAACCCGATAAATCTGCCAATGTTTGGCCGCTCCGTTTCAATCTCTCCAGCAAATCCGTTATCGCCGAAGCACTCCCATTCTCCCCGCTCGCCCGCAAAGAATCATGGCACTTCTCCGAAATCTGCTCCATATCGCTCGCAATGTCGCGGAAGTGCTTCGCAATCGTCTCTATCGCTGCCTGGTACTCCCTGTTGGTCGCAACTAGCTGCGCCGATTGGAGCGCCGAAATATCACGAATTTGCACCAGCATCTTTATCCAGTACTCCGAATCCGTCTCTTGCCGCGACCTGAGCTGCTCCAGCTCATTCATCAAATCCTGATGCGCGGATTGGATATGCTCCATCTTCTGACGGATGATATCTTGATACTGAAGGTTCGTAATAATACCAGCTATACTCTTCGAACAACTATCCGTCTTACTCGTAATCTGCGGTATTCGCATCTGCGCCTCTTCGTGCTTTTCTGCAAAAAGAATGAGACCGTAATGCACATTCTCTATGACACTCTCTATACCATGCAGCGATAAATCACGCAACCGCGCAACTTCCGTCTGCACCGCATCGAGACGCTCTGAGAACTGTTGTAAAAATTTTATTGACCGAAGCGAAAGTGCCACAAAATCATCAACCCCGCCCACCATCGCTTTCATTTTCTCCTCATCCATCCCAACCGACACCAAACGCGCCTTGTACCCCAACGACAAATTGGCTAGCAGCAAGCCCAACGTACTCCCATTCTGCGACAGATTTCGCAACGGAAGATACAGCGATGTGACCTTCTTGCGCATTGTCGCCATCACACCCATGCTACCATCCATCAATTTTAAAAGCTGCTGCTGGCTGCGAACTAACGACTCGTAAAAGTCTTCCAGCTCTGCTATCAACTTCCGATTAGCACCCTCCGAAAAAAGCAAAAATAAAGCCCCAGCACTCGTCGATATCCCCTTGGCCTCTTTATAAAAACCCTTGAATTTGGCATTCAAACCCAAAAAATCATCTGAGGAACACCGGTGAAGCTCCAATATCTGCTCA
This sequence comes from Bacteroidia bacterium, assembly GCA_013333195.2. GTDB lineage: Bacteria > Bacteroidota > Bacteroidia > Bacteroidales > CAJPTX01 > Bacteroides_D. The sequence continues at coordinate 14,226 of JABCPG020000076.1, read as the reverse complement.
TCTATATGATTAAAGAGCTTTACAATCTCATCGATCGAAAACTCTTTACTTACATCGTTCTTGGCCTCAGCTCGTGACACGCTAGCTCCTCTGCTTCTTTTTCATTTACCCCGCCCTATCGATACTCCCCCTTCCTGCCAAGGCTAACGACACCTCTGCCGTTTTGGTTGCATTTCCGCTGATAAACACTAACCTTTCACCATAATCTGTAACATTTATTACAAATTGGAGATGGCACACCCAAACTCCACTTTCCTTCCCCCCTCGCCCGACATCCTCTCAAAATTTTTATTTCAATATTTCTTACGCTACGCCCTCACTCCACGGACCTTCCACTCCGGCCGCATCGCAATACAAGACGCATTTCCTTCACTATAAGGAAAATAAATCACAATACTAAAGTTTTGCATTAATGCGGCAATTCCCACTCACGCACCGCCACTCCTAAAACCAGGCTGACGCGGCAATTCCCCATCTGGGGACGGTACGCACAAAAATTAAAACCCAGCTTGCGGTAAGCAGCGGAAAAGAAACGTCGAAATTTCCATAAACTACTCCTCTTGCACGGAGGCAACGCTACGCGGAACTCCGCGATGCGGCATTCAACCGTTTTTTGCCTTCTTCCCCTCTTCCACCAGAACCCGAAGCGGCACCTCTGCGCTTTCTCCATGCTCCCGATACTGATCGTATAGACTTATAATACGCTCCGAAGACGCATCTTCCCACTCTATGCTCAAGCCATACTCATCGTAGCTATCAAACACTTTGCGCGCAGTGTAGTAGTCCAAACTTCGACGGGGATGCCACCCCACTGCCTCCTCATCCTCCTCTACTGAAACCACTAGCTGCGCCCCTTGCATCCAGTTCAACAGCCGATGCGTCAGTCGGAGGGGTAGCGAATGGCGCGCGGAAAGTTCCGCCGATGTGTACGACTTCTCTCCCCGCACGAAACGCTCCGTGATGCTCATCAGCAGCAGTAAAGAGAGCTCTTTCATTTGGCGCGGCTGCAAATCCCTATCCTTCCCCTCCAGCTCGTACAAACGCACGTTCTGAATTGCGTACGAGAGCTCTGCCCCAAAAAGAATTATTAGCCAGCTCAGCTGCATCCACACCAGTAGCAGCGGTATTGCGGCTAAGCTACCGTATACCGCATTGTAGCTCGACACCCCCACCTGAAAAGTAAAGTAACCCCACTGCAGCGCCACAAAACCCACCCCCGCCACAACCCCAGCCACAATGGCCGGCAACGCCTTCACCTTCGTGTTAGGCATCACCGCGTATAGCAGGCAGAATACAATCGTTACCAACAGACTCGGTAGCGTGCGTAGCAGGAACAGCAGCATCGGCGATAGCGTACCTATCAGCCCCACTTGCTCCGATGCGCTCTGCAAATGCGCCTTTAGCAGCACATTCGCGCTGCTCGCAGCCACAATCACCACCGGCATCATAACTATCATCGACAGGTAATCGCTAAATCTGCGCAGCCACCCCCGCGTCTCGCTCACTCTCCAAATCGCGTTGAAAGAACGCTCGATGTTAGAAAATACCTTCACCACCGTCCAAAACAGCAGCGCAACGCCAACACCCGCCACCACCCCCTTACCCGTACGCGCTAAAAGCCGATCCGCAAAGCCTGTAATCTTTTCCACTAGCAACGGCTGTTCCGCCAGCTGTTCTCTTATCAGACGCTGCAACGACTCCTCTATCCCAAAACCTCGTGCCATCCCAAATGCCAACGCTACCACGGGCACGATCGACATCAACGTGTAGTAGGTCAAAGCCGACGCACGCACCTGCACGCTATTCTCCAAGCTACGTCGCACTGCAATCAGCACTATCCGCAATGCTCGTACCACCGGCCACTGGCGACCCGTAAGATCGCCTCGCTGCAATGTCCAGACATCTCCCTCTACAAACTGCACCCAACGCTTCCATATACCCTGCACACGCATACCAAAATCTATTCGTTTATTTATCTATTCTTCCCCACGGTTATAAAGGCTACGAAAGGCTTAACAAGCTGCATCTCCTTCCTTCAGCGCAAAACTACCTCTTTGCCAGAGAGTTTAATCTTATCCGAGAGTCACTTAGAACCATCTGTTTAGTCGCAACCCCCTCCAAGGAACAACCACCGCGAACCAAGCACACCTCTTACAGTCTCCTGCATATGCCCACACCCTATCAACTTGGAACACGCAACGCATAGCCTCCTTACAAATCACTCACCTAAAACCCTTCTCACCTTCTACACCTCAGCGCTTACTAACATACTCATCATAATCAATCGAATTCAATACAATGCGACGCTTTGTCTTTATGTACGACGGCTGCAAAAAATCTCTGGTCGGTTGGTACCATTCCGTCCGCATCCCGCCAAGCCCAAGAATTGTATGCGACACATCATCGGTTGTAATACGGGTATGCCGATTCTCCAACGCCCGCCTATACACATCCGGATGATTTTTTCGATACCCCTGCGACATCCATATGAATAGGGGTACTCTTATCTGATACCTCAAATCCGACGACTGCGCAGCCGCCCCATGCCCATTAAAGTTTCGTAGTTCAAAAACTTCTTGGCCATGGTCCGAAAAATAGATCAATACGCAATCCGTACCTTTAAATTTTTCCATTATCTGTCCCAACACGTAATCGTTGTACCGAGTAGCATCATCATACTGCGCTATGAGTTCTCTCTGCCTCTCATTCCAACGCTCTTTATCATACTGGTCCGGGTCGAAAATTTTCCAACTTTCCGGGTACCGACTTTCGTAAAGGTAATGCTGACCCCACAAGTGCACCACGTAAAGCGCTCCATGAGGCACAACTTCAATGGTATTGATTAAATCCCCATCGTGGGCATACCCATAATCATTCCGGTAGTCAAATAGCAACCGTGACAGCTCGGCATCCGACAGAAACGTATTGTCCATACCTACATAATATGAATTATCATACGAGTACGTTCTGTACCCGCAATTCTTATATACAGCCGGGAAAAGAGGCGTTGAAGCAAAAGCTGTACACATGGAATCGAGTGAATAAACGCTCTCCATCACGCGGAATGTGTAATCCGCAACGGACACAGCATCATCAAATGCAATCAGCTCTCCTTGCTCTTCCAGCCGCTTCACTATGGGAGTCGTGGGTAGCCCATACCCGTAAAGCTGCGAATGGTATACCGATGCCGACTCCCCTATCACTACAACAACATTCGGCCGATCCGAAAAGGTCTGGGCCACATCGATTTTCTCGCAAACCGTACGGAGGGAACGAATCCCTCTTTTCTGATAGATCGCCTTACCGTAAAAATAGGCGAAACGGGTTGGCGACGTGCAAAGATGGACATGTGTCGAACTATGGTACAATGCAAACCACCCCACCATATATCCCCAGCACCCTAGCCCTAATACGCCGAAAAGTAGTGTAAAGTACCGAATGCCGCGAATCCTAGCGATAATTCGTGCCAGCAGAACCACGATGGCATTGAATCCCACTAACCCTATGCACAAACTTACTACGATTCCTACCGTCAAATAGGTTTGCAGAAATTGCAGCGTCTCGGAAAAATTTGTCCGCCAGACAGCATCAAAGAACGGATGCAAAAAACACGTCTGGAATCTAAACAGACAGAAATAGTCCACCAGTATAAACACATTGTAAAGGACGGATATCAAAACAACGTATACCGAGCGGATAGTTCCAAACCTTCGCAATGCATATGCAATCGCTGTCTCAACGTACGCGAGGGTACATGAAAGGCACAAGGCAATCACTAGGAACCATACCGTATTCCGAACCGTCGTGCCGTAAAACCGCTCATATATGTAGTAAGGGATGTTTCCAACTACATTAAAAAGCAAAAATAGCGTTAGCAACCGCAATTCACCATTGCTTATCGGGGTAAGCAATGAATCAAATATTCGCTTAAACTTAGCAGCACCAACCCTTTTACCCCTTCTCATAAGCCAATCAATGCTTCCTCCTATCCATCCCTCTTACATTCCGCGCTAAACACATCGCAAGCACCATCCTACCCAAAATAGAGCAACAATAGGGTAGGCGGACCGTACCTCTGAGTAGCTCGACGCTACATCTTCCTACCAATCCCCACCAGCTCTACACCATGCATGCTTCCCGCATCAAACACGTTGCGCCCATCAAAAACTACTGCCCTACGCATTAGCCCGCCGATGCGCTCCCAATCGGGCATACGATACTCTTTCCACTCCGTTACATGAAAGATTGCCTCAGCATCTTCCGCCGTTTGGTATATATTCTTGGCGTACTTTACCGCATCGCCCAGCCGCCGCTTAGCCCTCTCCATCGCCACGGGATCGTATACGCTAACTTCGCACCCTGCACTAAGCAATCTATCTATCAGCACCAGCGCCGGGGCTTCACGCGTATCATCTGTCTCCGGCTTAAATGAGAGGCCCCACACTCCCACCCTCTTTCCCCGTACGTTCCCATTGTAGTACCGTAAAAATTTCTCAAAAAGTACTGCTTTTTGACGATCATTGACACGGTCAACCGCACGCAGCACCTCAAAAGGCACGCCCCACTCTTCCCCCGTACAGATCAACGCCCGCACATCCTTGGGAAAACACGAACCCCCGTAACCGCATCCCGCGTATAGGAAACGATTTCCTATACGGCTATCCGACCCCATCCCTAAGCGGACGTTTGTCACGTCCGCCCCTACGGCATCACAGAGCGCCGCCACTTCATTCATAAAGCTAATCCGAGTTGCCAGCATCGCGTTTGCGGCATACTTTGTCAGTTCCGCCGAGGGGATGTCCATAAAAAGCACACGGAAATGATTCAAGAGCATCGGCCTATAAAGGGATGTCATTAACTCCTTCGCACGGTCGCTATCCACTCCAACTACAACCCGATCCGGCTTCATAAAATCATCGATCGCAGCGCCCTCCTTCAGGAACTCAGGGTTGGATGCTACGTCAAACTCTACCTCCACGCCACGCGCAGCAATGGCCCGCTGAATCTCGGCCCTTACCCGCTCGGACGAGCCCACAGGCACCGTACTTTTCGTCACCACTAGGGTGTACCCCCGTAGGTGTTCCCCTATCGTCCGCGCCACCTCCAGCACCTGCCTAAGATCCGCACCCCCATCCTCATCGGGCGGAGTCCCAACCGCAATGAATACAATCTCAACATCATCCAACACCTCTGCCAGCGAAATCCCAAAAGTGAGACGCCCCGCCTCCACGTTCCGACGCAGCATCGATTCCAACCCCGGCTCGTAAATCGGAATCTCTCCCCTCTGCAACCTAGCTACCTTCTCGCAATCCGTATCAACGCAATGTACATTCGCCCCGATCTCAGCGAAACATACCCCGCTCACAAGCCCCACGTAACCCGTACCTACTATCGCTATCTCCATGCTCTTTGTTATCTCGCACCACCCAAACGACTTACGAAGGTAAAGATTATTTTTCCTCCAAGAGAACCTCTACTCCCAAAATTAGCAAGCTGCATAAAACGTAGACTGCGACGTATAGAGCTTTCCACCACAGCGCAAAACAACCGCTGGACTAAATCTACGCATAAACGATCTTTTTGGCAACCGCGCCAAATACTTTAAAGATGGAGCACACTCCAGCCTGCCTGTTGCATCTCAACTTAACTCTGAATACGCCTCAACCACAGCATTCGCTACGGCATCAACCATGGCATCACTAAGTTGGGGATATATGGGTAACGATATCTCATGGGCATAATTTTCGTAAGCCTTCGGATAATCCTTAATGTCATATCCTAAACTCGCGAAGTAGCTAAGCAGGGGCAGCGGCAAAAAGTGGACGTTTACCGCCACATCCCTTTTTGATATCAACTCTATCATCCGATCGCGCTGCGCTTCGGATATTCCCTTCACCCTAAGAGGAAAAATATGGTAGGACGTTTGCCGCCCATCTGGTGCCGACTCTCTCGGCAATATTGCCCAAGGATAGTGGGAAAGGATTGACGTGTATCTATCAAAGACCCTCTTTCTCTCGCGGGAAATCTGTTCTACCATCCGCAGCTGCGCGAGTGCTATCGCCGCATTCACGTCCGGCATGTTGCACTTAAAACCCAACCCCGTAATATCGTAGCGCCAGGCCCCCGCTTGCGTCTTTGTGAAAGCATCTTTAGTTTGGCAATTAAGCGAGTACTGCCGCAGTTCGGTATACAGCTGCGCATTATCGAACGGCGCCGGCAAATTGAACGCAATCGCGCCCCCCTCTGCTGTGGTTATATTCTTTACGGCGTGCAAAGAAAAAATAGAGAGGTCCGCATTGGTGCCTATCCGCTTACCCGGCGCGTAGAAAGCACCCAAGGAGTGGGCAGCATCGCCCAGAATCAGAATACGACCCAATTTTTCTTGCACTGGGGAAGTCGCTGCAAAAAGCTTAATCACCTCGGGGTCTGACACGATACTGCGTAGAGCTCCGTAATCACATGGAAAACCCGCAATGTCAACCGGGATTATTGCCTTTGTTCGAGGAGTAATCGCCTTTCGAACCGCCTCTGGAGACACATTGAAGCTATCATCCGCATCTGCCATAACGGGCATCCCTCCGGCATGCATCACCGCGAGCGCTGTCGCCGCGTAGGTGTAGGCTGGGATAACAACCTCATCTCCAGGTCGGAGACCCAACCATGAAAGCATAAGAATCGCGCCCGATGTCCACGAATTGACTGTAAGAACTGCCGGAGCACCAACCAAATCGGCAATAGCTCCCTCTAAAGCTTTCGCCTTCGGGCCCGTGGTAATCCAACCCGACTCTAACGTATCAACAACCTCATCTATTACGCTCCGATCGATGAACGGAGGAGAAAATGGAACTTTCATGCAGCAACATCAAATTATAGCACCGTCCTAACAATGCAAACAACGTCTTTCCACAGCGACCAGTTGTCAACGTAATCCAGGTTCATACGTATCTTATCGGGAAGTACCACCTCATCGTAGTAACGCAACGGATCCTCTTTCCCCTGCAGTATACGCTCCTCGTTTCGATACTTAAGCGAAGCGGGGGAGGTGATGCCCGGCCTAACATCCAAAATTCGTTTTTGTTCTAACGTAAGCTTCTCTATCTCGCTAGGCACATCTGGGCGCGGCCCAACTAGACTCATGTCCCCAATTAAAACATTCCATAGCTGGGGGAGCTCATCCAACTTATACCTTCGTAATTTCGCACCGAATGGCGTTATCCGCCCTTCCCCCCCAACCGATATCGCAGCCCCCTGATGATGCATCACCATAGTCCTAAACTTATAGAGGGTGAAGCTTCTTCCCCTACGTCCTACCCGTTCCTGCCTAAAAATCACAGGTCCATCCGGCATTCGCACACGAGCTAACACTGCTACAACCAGCAGTAATGGGGCAAGAATAATCAACCCTACCAATGCTACCACTCGATCAGCTACCCACTTAATCAGCATATCTCGCTACCTACTGGATGTAACAGCATAGGGCGAATGTAAGAAGTTTTTTAGTACCCCATGCCAATACCCCACACCGTACGACACATGCACTACTGGGTACACCAACATAAGCCACAAAAATATAGTTCCCTTCCGCGCCTCACAGGCAGAACAAACAGAATCTAGCAGCAGGTACAGGAGCAAAGGAAGTGATGGAATGAAAAACCACGAGGGTCGAAATAGCAGCAGAACGAACAACGCCACCAGATACGCTACGAAAAACAATGGTACAAGCTGCCTTACCGTTTGGATTGCCCCCACCTTCCTATTGGCCAAAGGCTTAAACAGCCCATACTGGTAAAACATACGGGCTAGCTTACCTACCGATCCGCGAGCGTAGTATTCAACCTCGAGCCCCGGCAAAAGAAATATCTTGCCTCCATGCTTGATGAGACGCGCATTTAGCTCATCATCCTGATTGCGTATCAGCTCCTCATCGTATAGCCCAATCTCATCAAATACCTCGCGCCGATAGCACCCAAACGGCACTGTATCCACCTCTTTAATACGATCCACACCCAACCTAAATTGAGAATCTCCCATCCCGAATCTCGTACTAAGCGCAATGGCTATAGCCCTCGCCTTCGACGTTCCATTGGCAGGCAGGGTCTTACAGCAAACGCCAACATTATCCGCTCCCAGCTCCTTCGCGTTGGCTATCAAGTAGGAAATGTAGGTCGATGGGTAGCGCGCATGAACATCTAAGCGCACAATGTACTCGCCCCGAGCTGCTCGAACTCCCATATTCATCGAAATCGGCACTATCCGTTCCCGATTCTCAAGCAGCATAACACGCGGATACTCTGACCGTACAACCCCCGCCGTGCCATCCGTGGAATGCCCATCCACCACAATCACCTCTACGCGGTCCGATGGGTAATCCTGCGCAAAAACGGAATCCAAACACTCCCGAATATAGCGTTGCTCATTATACGCAGGGATCACAACGGAAACAAATGGACGAAGCTGCGATGTGGTAACCATAGGCATTCGTTTTTTCTTAGCTACGTTTAGAGTAAAGGGAAAGATACGTCTCGGCAATCTTACGCCAATCAAATTGCGCGCTAAGGTAACCCCCATCAATGGAAAGCTTCGAATAAAGTTGCGTAATCTGTGCAAGAGCCGCCGCAATGCTCGCTCTGCTACGAGGATTGCACGACCTGCCATAATGCTCATCGAAAAAACCGTCAACACCCTCCCCTTCAGAATAGAGGATGGGCAGCCCCTGCGTGAGAGCCTCCACGTACACCAAGCCAAAAGTCTCCTTCAAAGAGGCTAACGCAAAAATATGCATCTCTCGGAAAAGCGCTCGGAGCTTATCTTTATCCTCTATTTCACCGTGCAGTTTAAACATTTCTGGATGCGCACGGGCAATCCTTACTATCCTATTCGTATCTCGTCCCCGCGCTCCCACAATGTCGAGCGTGGCGGGGATCCCTTCCCCGTTGAGACGGAGCACCGCAGACATTAGACGTAGAACATTCTTATTGGCCGTAAAATTCCCAACGTAAATCAATCTCCACGGAGAATCGGTGGGCTTAGTATGCCCTGAGCTTTCAATGTGTTCAAGCCAATAGCTGTCGACTCCATTGGGGATGTTAACCGCTTTTCTCGCCAATTCCTCCCGTGGAGCGGCCACCCATTGAGGGGCACGACGCATATGCGCCTTCGAAATAAAAACTACCCGATCCGCCTCCCGAAGGACGTTGCGCCCCACAGCCCAGGTGTGCGGCATGTAGCGCATGTACAAGTTTATGTCCGTATTTCTCACCGTAACGATGTACGGTATGCCGAACTCCTTCTTCAGCCTTAGAGCAAGGATACCGTCGCTAAATAACGTGTGCGCATGGACGTAATCAACGGAACGCGCATCTACATGGGCTCGCAGCGACGCGTAGTTGCTTCTCGACTTCTCTCTAAATAGCAAACGATGATACCAACGGAAATTATTCGAGTAGTAAATTCCCGACCCCTGATTCTGGAATTCGATCCGATTGCGCCCCACCGCCGATGCGCTCCGCGCAACAGTAAATACGCTCTGGTGCAACCCACAGGCATCCAGCGCAGCAACGAGCCGACTGTATACCCTCGATCCCGCGTAATCATTGGCTATGTGTAGGACGTGCATCATAATATCCGCATCCCAATATCGACACAAAAACTGGTAATGCCCAATGTACCGCAACGGAATCTACGGCTCCATATATCGCAGGCGCCCCCAAAAACAAACCGTAAATCGGACATGCCAGGTCTAAATACATCAAAAAGCAATGACCCAAAACAATACTGACAGCAGCAACGAAGCGAATTAGGTCAGTGTCCAACCGCATAAGCTTAACCTCCTGCACCGCGACGCTTCGTTCCATCATATTTAAATAGTATAACGACCGTCAATAGCAAAGGAAGCAGCCCAAAGGTAGATAAAATCGTTTGCAGCGCCCCATCTATGAATGAGGACACATACAGGACTGTAGCAAAGACTGGAATATAAGCATCACGACCTCGAAACCTCCTAAAAACAAGGTCAAACAGCTTGAAAACGGCAACATAGGCAATTGGATAAACGAGCAGACTCCACCAACCAATCTGAGAAAACCCTTCCGCACACATCCCAGCATTTGCCCCCATTTCTGGACGGTCAAAAGCATAGCTGCCAATTACATGTGGCATCGGGGTATCATACGGATAGTCCAAAACACTCTTCAATACGCCTTCCGAATAGTATAGATACTCCTGATTCTGGAAAAAATCAAAGTAAAAGAAACCAATCCTATTGGTGACATACGATTCTCGTCTAAAGCCGTACTTCGCCAGCGGAGGAACGTACTCGCTACTCGTGAACCCCATCTCAATCCCAACAAATAAATTTGCGAGCAGATAGAGTAGGAGCAAAGATTTATTGGTAATCCGATGCCTGAGGACCATAAACGGCACAGCAATAATCAACGCAAAGAGCACATATTTCACCCCATCATATGAAAACAAAACAATCTGCGCAAATACTAATAGAATGCTCAACAACACTTTCCGCCTCCTCATGCTTAACAGCAATAAGATGGGCATAAACCTCGCTGCAAAAGCTAAAAAACGCAGAAAGATATTCGGCACTTCTATCTTTCCTGCTTCTTCACGAAGACTGCTTGCTTCTAAGATATTTACCGTAACATTAACTCCCTTGTAATAGAACACAACCGCAATCACACCGCAAGCCGTAAGCAAAGACGTAGCGCATAAGAGGCCTGGTATCCTTTCCTTACATGTAGTTTCACCATCATCGTGGATAATCCTTCCCTCTCCCACATGAAAAACCTCATTCCAAACGCAGATCAGTAATATGGAAGCGACGTAGAAGAGTAGATACTGTACGTTCCAATTCCCATAAGTATAGAGTACAATCCCTGGTACATAGTAAATAACAATAAGCAAGCTCACAAATAAATCGGAAATACTTGACCGTTTCACTTGCCGCCAAAGAAACCAAGACAGAACCAGAATGTACGGACCTACCACATGCAAACTCTCCACGCAGCCGGCATAGTCAGATGCGAACGAATAGAGGTAGCTATATGCCAATGCCGCCCTGCTGTAAATCAAAACATTCAAGAGGTACAAAGCCGACAAATAAACAACAACTGAGAAGTAGGATCCCAATAAAATCCAACTGCCCAAAGAAAATCGCCCCAAGTTTCTGCGCCTCTCCACAACTTAGTGCTTTAATGTGTATAAAATAAACCGCCTTGCTTCTGGACTCAAAAGTAGCAACGGAATACTCGGCACCAACACCCCCACCACCAGATGCCATCCGATACTACCTATCCCAAGCCACCCGATGGTCCTTAACGTCAAGTATGCCACTGCACCAAACAAAGCTACAGTCGGCAACACCTTTCGCAGCTGCGACCAAATGCTAATTCCAAAATCGAGCCCGCTAACGTAAACCGCATTAATCAAGAAAAACAGTGCATTCGCACCTACAAGCCCATATAGCATGGATTCCAAACCCAAAGAACTCAGGCACATTAGCGTAGCAATAGCGACCAAATACTCTGAAAGCAATAGAACAAAATAACTCCGTGCCCTGCCTACCGCTCGTATCAGCAATGTCGGGATATAGCATAGCACAAAAAACAGCCCCGCAGGGCAAAGGACTCGAAGCATCACCGCTGACGGTAGCCACTTATCAGTATAAAGTAGCACCACCGCCGGCTCCGCCACCACGTAGAGTACGCTAAAGATCCAGGCCGCTACTAGCGTCAAGAAATGGAGGTTACGCATGTACTTCTCGCGTAGAACCGTCCCATCCGCCTGATGGCGCGAGAACTCCGGGAGCAACACCTGGTGCGAAATCTCTTGTACCCCGCCCGCCGGCACGCTTTGCAACTTGTTTGCTTGCGTGTAGTACCCAACCATTATAGCATCGAAACGTTTTCCTAGTATTGCCGAAAGTGCGTTCAAATACAGCCGCTCCATCATCGTAGCCAAGTAAATATATCCGCTGAAAGGTATTAATTCGCGGAATGACGCGCCCGAAACCGAAAATCTAGGATAAACCTTACTCACTGCAAGGAAGAGCAATAGCTGGAAAAACGATATGCTCAGCGTGGCAAAAACCAAACTCCACACCCCATACCCCCTCCACGCCAACAGGAAGCCAAGCGAATATCCTCCCACGGTGGAAACCAATGTCACAAAGCAAAGCTTGCCAAAATCTTGATACCGTACCATTAGGCTATACGGTACCAAACAGAAGGCATCGAGCACCAGCACTAAAGCGAGCCATCTTAGCACGCGGACCAACTCCGGCATCCCATAAAATTTGGCTATCGTCGGGGCAAAGATGTAAAGCAACAGGTAGAAAAACAGCGACGTACCGACGTTAAATGCGTACACCGTGTTCACATCTACCTTGCGTAAACGCTTCTTCTGCACAAGAGCCTGCCCAAATCCCCCCACCACCGTGGTCGATCCCAATGCAATAAATATTTGAAGCACCCCTATCAATCCAAACTCACGCGGGGAGAGGAACCACCTTGCCAATATCAAATTAAACAGGAATGCCAAAAATATAGAGCCGAACTTGCCAGCTGCCGCCCAAAAATATTTCCCTGCCAACCGCGACATAACTTCTATGCTCAGCTTACACCGCCAACGGCGTAGGCCTTCAGATTGAGCGCAGCGCCCATTGCAACGTCTGCATCACGTACCTTTCGGTCAAAGCCTCCCCCATCGCAAAACGTATACTCACCAAAATAAATCTTCTCTCCCACGCTATATAAATCCACCCGCACGTACGGGAATGGCTCCGCTAGCTTCTCTGCAATGCTAATCATTGACAGAATCCTTTCCCTATCAAAAAACTCCTCCGGATTTTCCAGCTGGACGCTCCCCTCTGCCGAAAACTCATGTGGGCGATGTCGCAATTGCCTATCAAACGAATACCAATGCACAACTCCATTTTCCAAGCCCTTCTTCACAAACCCTATCAGCATTTCACCATTGAAGCATTGAAACTTGTAATCCAACAGGCGTTTACCGCCAAATGCCATATTCTCCTCACACACTATGCGACGCGGGATATCCCTATACTGCATCTCATAGCTTCTCCACGCGTAATCCTTATCTTGCCCCCACTCCTTCAGCTGTCGCACCGTGGCCTCCCAATCGAGCTCCCGCTTCGAGTTACATATTACATTATAACCGCTCCCAAAATTCCATTTCAGCACGAAACGCTCCGGCAGCGAGTCAAAGTCAATATCTTCCGGCCTTTCATACACGCCTAGCAGCGGAATCAGCAAATCGCCGAATCCCCTTTCAGCCAGAAACTCACGCACCTTATATTTATCAGCACATACCGTATACACCGGATCTTTGCCATACACATGTAGCTTAAGCCACTGCAGCTTCTCGTTAAAAAGCTGAGGATTACGCAATCTCGGAAACCTTTTGTACTGCCTGAAGTAGAGCAAGCTCACGCCTAAGGCCGGGGAAAGCCGATTGATTGCAATTTTAAGTTTTTGCTTCAAGCCCATATCGCACACCTACATAACGTATTCCCTTCCCACCGTCCCTGCGTCCCTTCCCAAAAGCTTTCTACCCCACATCACCGCTCCTCTCAACCCCAACCAGAAAGGGAACACACCCCTAGCACCGTCCCCCTTCACCTCTCACGGCAAAGCGAACGGACAAAGATAACACATTACGCTCTCTCTACAAAACAGCACGATGCCTCCCCCCCAAAAAGAAATTGAGACGAACAACCAATGTTCGCCTCAACTTCCCTGCTCCCCATCCAGGACTTGAACCTGGGACCCTCTGATTAACAGTCAGATGCTCTAACCAACTGAGCTAATGAGGAATAGAAAAACGCATCAACTCTACCACCACCTCGCCCCGCAATTGCAGCGCAAAGGTAGAGACTTCTCCCCATTTAAACAAACGGAACCACAAGAAAAAATTACGCTTCGATTTAGAATCTAGAAATCCCCTCCCCTTGCTCCAAGCGATGCGCACCCCTTGGCTATTCAGAAACCTCCCTACGCTACGAATAGGATGACAGTAATAAACAACCCCTACTCGCTAACCGCCTGTAGCCTCCCATCCACCACCCCCATTCGCACGTCCGCCTTCCCAGCCTCCCGAACGATGCACTCCGCGATGTTCCGCGTCTTCGAGGAGAAGCCCACCCCCAGCTTCACCACCGCCCGCCGATCCATCGCGAACGGCGCCGCGTACCCCTTC
>JABCPG020000075.1 GCA_013333195.2 Bacteroidia bacterium | reverse complement strand
GAGGATGTGCTGCCGACTCGGCCGTGGCGGGCGGGTACGCGGGGCGATGCGGGGGCTGCGGGCCCGCCCGACGGACGATTCTCCACGCGGTCTACGGGGGGCGGTGTAGTGTTGGTGGATTACGCGAGCGGGACTGTAGCGGATACTCTCTGCTCATACAGAGCGTTGCCCAAGCAATGGGCAGGGAAGCGCCCCGCGATGCATAAGGTTTCCCCGGATGGCAAATGGGTGCTTTTGGGGTTTAACGCCAGACCGATTTACCGAAGGAGCATTGAATACGGCTATCTCCTATATAGCAGGGAACAACATAGTTTTTTTCAGGTTGGGCGAACGGAAGGAGATGCACGTGATGCGATGTTCTCACCGGATGGGAGGGGACTTGCGTACGTGGAACAAAACAACCTTTACTGGGTATCCTTGGTAGAGGGGCGTTTGGGGCGTTCGGTGGCTATAACCACGGATGGGGTGCGTAATTCCATTATAAATGGGCATACGGATTGGGTGTATGAGGAGGAGTTTGCATTTACCCGTGCCTACGAGTGGGCTCCTGGTGGTAGATACATAGCGTTCTTGCGTTTTGATGAAAGCGCGGTGCGTGAGTATACTATCCCGATATACGGCAAGAGCTTGTACCCTAAGATGTATTCCTACAAGTATCCCAAGGTCGGTGAGGTTAATAGCACGGTGTCTTTACATATCTACGACACAAAAAACGGTAAGACGCTCCGCGCGGCAATCGGCACTGAGGCCGATCAATACATAGCGAGGATGCAATGGGTGTCTGAGGGGCAGCTGCTAGCCCTGCGATTGAACCGGCAGCAGAATTGTTTGGATTTGCTGCTGGTGGAGGCGAAAAGCGGTCGTAGTAGCGTGGCTTACCGTGAGCGTAACCGTCGCTACGTGGAGGAGCCTACAAACACCACGGTGTGCCTATTGCCTGGCGGTTCGCAGTATGTTATAATGAGTGAACGGGATGGGTATCGCCATCTCTATTTGCAGGATTTTTCGGATAGCACCCTTTCACGGCAATTGACAAGAGGTGTCAACGAGGTGCGCCAGGTGTACGGCTACGACGCGGTGCGTCGGCGTATCGTGTATTCCCGTTACGATAGCCCAATGCGCACGAAGGTGTGCGCTGTAGGGATCGCGGAGGGTGCGGCGGAGTCTACGCTGTCGGTCCGCGATGGTATGAACGGCGCGCGTTTTAGCTCCGACTACTCGTACTATGAATTGACGAGCAGCACGCTGAATACTCCGCCGCGGGTATCGATCCATAGCGCGAGTGGCGAGGAGGTGCGATTGGTGTCGGACAATGCGAAGGTTCTGGAAGAAGCTGACCGAATAGGGTTGCCTAGGAAAGAATTTTTTTCGTTCGATACGCCAGAGGGGGTTCGGCTGAATGGCTATATGATCAAGCCAAGGGATTTTGACGCGCGGCGTCGCTACCCCGTGCTGTTCGATCAGTATTCAGGCCCTAATTCGCAGCAGGTGTTGGATCAATGGAGTGTTGGTTGGGACGATTACATGGCGATGCGTGGTTGCATAGTGGTATGCGTGGATGGGCGCGGGACGGGGGGGCGCGGTGAGGAGTTTAGGAAGCAGACGTACGGTCGGTTGGGAGAGCTGGAGAGCTCGGCTCAGATCGCTGCGGGGCGTTACGTTGCCGCGTTGCCGTACGTTGATTCGTCGCGTATGGGTATTTGGGGTTGGAGCTATGGGGGATACATGTCGTCCCTTTCACTCTTTCGCGGAGAAGGAACGTTTAAGCTGGCAATAGCCGTGGCACCAGTGACAAATTGGCGGTACTACAATACAATCTACACGGAGCGGTACATGGGACTTCTGTCAAAGAACGCGAAGGGGTACGATGCGTATTGCCCGATAAATTTTGCGCATATGCTTCAAGGGAAGTTACTGATAGTGCATGGGACGAGCGATGATAACGTTCACTATCAGAATAGTATGCAGCTGGTGAATGCGCTGGTGGCTGCGGGTAAAGATTTTGATATGATTAGCTATCCAGATCGGGACCATTCTATAAATAGCAACGGATCAAGAATGCATCTTTTTAGGCATTTGACGAATTACGTAGAAAAATATTTGCTAGGAGAGAAGTAGAGTAACTAATTACGCGGTGGCACGTAGAAGGGGATAGAAAATCACAATAGAAACGATTATGAGAAAGAGGATTGTGTTGCCGCTGCTTGGCCTGGTATTGATGCTTGGGGGAGTGACGCTGTCAGGATGCGATAAGTTGAATGAGGTTGTGTCCCAGCTAGGATTATCAAATGAAGATGTAGTGAATGGGCTACGGACGGCGCTGGATTCATCGGCGAATACTTCTTCTTTGGCGGCCTCGAAGCTGAACGGTTTTTTGATGAACGAATTGATAAAGATTGCCGCGCCGCCCGAGGTTGTAGATTTAAAGAGTGCGTTGGACAATGTTGCTGCAAATCCCCTTGCAGACGTAGCTTTTATGGCAGTGGCGAAGGGGCGAGCGAACTCGTTTTTATCTAATAGTATGGATGATTTGGTCGCGAGCATTAACCACGCGGCGGAGAAGGGGTCCGAACAGGCGTACCCTATTTTTAAGAAGGCAATTACGGAGATGACCATCACCGATGGATTAAAAATACTTCAAGGGGGTAAGACATCTGCCACAGACTATCTCCGGGAAAAAACGTATAAAGCCCTGGTGGCGGCATTCGCAGGACCTATACGCGGTGTGGTAGAATCTGGAGAGGTGTCGAGGTTGTGGAAGCCTGTAGCTGAAAAATATAATAAGGTGGGGCCTTTGGTTAGTGGAAAGAGTTTAGTGGGGTATACATTTACTGGGCCTGAGCATGTAAATGAGGATTTGTCGGAGTACATCACAGAAAAGGCGATGGATGGCCTATTCAAGCTCGTGGCGCAAGAGGAGGCCGCGATACGTGAGAACCCGAAGAAATACGCGTCAGGCATAATCCAAAAGGTTTTTGGGTCGTTAGAGGCGAAAGCGGCGTTGAAGTGATGCGCGATCAGCAATGTAGTAAGCGATAAGGAATTGAGTAAAAAGAGTTTGTAAGTGATGGATAGCACGAACAGGGTAGGGGAAAGCACGTATTGGATAGGTGTGGAGGATCGTACGTCAGCATTGTTTGAGAGGTTGTGGCCATTACCGATGGGGGTCGCGTATAATAGTTACATAGTGTTGGGAGCTTCGAAGCCGGCGCTGATAGACACGGTGCCGAACGGTGAAGAAGGACGTTTTATAGATCGGGTGGACGAGTTGCTAAATGGTCGTCCTCTCGACTATTTGGTAATCAACCATATGGAGCCGGACCATTCGGGGTGTTTGGCGGGCGTGCTGGAGCGTTACCCGGGCGTGGTGTTGCTAGGGAATAAGCAGACAAGGCGTATTTTAGATAACTACCGGCTGGAGCTTGGGGGATTCCGGGAGCTAACGGATGGCGAGGAGCTGTCGTTGGGGGGGACTACGCTACGCTTTTACTTTACGCCATGGGTGCATTGGCCCGAGACGATGATGACGTACATTGTGGAGGAGGGGATTCTTTTTTCGGGAGATGCCTTCGGTGCGTTCGGGGCGCATGATGGGGCGTTGTTCGATGACGAATATAATTTCGAGAAGGTGCAGGGGGAGATGCGCCGCTACTATAGTAATATTGTAGGGAAGTATGGGAAGTTCGTGCAACGCGCGCTTGCGAAGGTGTCAGGCGTTAAGCTAAACATGATCTGCGCAACCCATGGCCCAATCTGGCGGAGCCACGTTGATTGGGTTGTAGCTAAGTATGATAAGTATAGTCGTCAGGAAGGCGACCCCGGGGTGGTGATGGCTGTGGCGTCGATGTATGGAAGCACGATGCATGTGGGGGAATACATTGCGCGACGGTTGGCAGTGGAAGGTGTTAAACGAATAGCACTACACGATGTGAGTACGTCGCACGCTTCGTACATTATAAATGATGTTTGGAAATATAATGGGTTGGTGCTTGGGTCGGTGACCTATAATACGGGGCTATTCCCGTTGATGCAGGGCCTGTGCGATGAGCTGTTGGGGTTAGGCGTGCAAAATAAGGAACTTGCGCTTTTCGGTTCGGGAAGTTGGGGTGGAGGTGCGCTGACGTTGCTAAAGGCTTTTGCGGAAAAAGCTGGAATTTCCCCCGTGGTGGAGCCCCTGGAAATGATAGGACGACCTACAATGGAGGTGTATCGCAAGTGCGATGTTCTGGCGGCAGGTTTGGCGGAGCGGGTGCTAGCGGCATCGGAGAAGTAGCGGGAAGTGTATTAAATTCGTTCGCATCATGGGTCTGTCTGTTAAAGTGGCGCGGAGCGTGAAGGTGGGGCGCGTAGTGGGATTAACTCTTGTGTTGGCGTGCTGCGCGTGCGTAGCGTGGTCGCAGCAATCTACCCCTCCTACCCCGCAGGAGCGTCTGGAGCGTGCGCAGGCTCGTGTGGATGAAGGGAATAAGAGAGTGCAAGATGCGCTGCAAATGATCGCCGAGGGTGAGGCGATGAGAAAGAATGGTCAGGCGGAGGTGAAGAGCTATACGAAGCAGCTTAAGCAGCGCGAGAAGGAACATATGCAGGAGGCGAAGGTGCTGCTTGGGCGGACTTCTGCTGAGGATAAGGAGGAGAAGGCTAATGCGAGGGAGGAGCTGAAGGGGATGCAGGAAAGCTTTCGCCGTGATTCGAAAGAGATAAAGGGGAGCTTGAAGGGTGCGATGAAGGAGAAACGCAATGGCGATAAGTTGGTAGATCGGGGGGAGAAGAAGTTAAAAAAGGCGAAGATTTTTTTAGAGACCGCGAAGTTGAAATTGCGTGAAACCGAAAAACAGAACAGAGAACGGGATGAGAAGTTGCTTTCCATCGAGAAGCGTTGATGGGGGGGGCAGCCTTAAAAGACGAGCAGGGGGTGCTATATAATGGCGAAGAAAGCAGAGAAGAAAGTAAAGGCGTCTCGCATCTTGGTGGTTGACGATGAGCGTGCGATCCGTGATACGCTTAAAGGGATTTTAGAGGATGAGGGTTATGAGGTAACCGTGGCTGCTGATGGGATCGAGGCGCTAGATCTGTTTGAGAAAGCACCCTATAATATGGTTCTGTGCGACATCAAGATGCCTAAGATGGATGGCATCGAGGTGCTGGAGAAGTTGCTTGAAAAAGGCGATGTGCCAGTGGTGATGATCTCGGGCCATGGTACTATCGAGACGGCTGTAGATGCGATGCGCCGTGGCGCCTACGATTACATTGAAAAGCCCCTTGATTTAAATCGGTTGTTGGTGTCAGTGCGGCATGCCTTGGATCGGTTGCGCTTGGTGCGAGAAACGAAGGTTCTTCGTCAGAAGGTGCAGGAGTCGTACAGGATGGTGGGAGAATCTGAGGCGTTGGGCGAGATTCGCCGGATAATAGAGCGAGTGGCCCCCTCTCCTGCCAGGGTTTTGATTACTGGTGAGAACGGCACGGGTAAGGAGTTGGTGGCGCATGGGATACATGCCCTTAGCGGGTGTGCGAACGGTCCTTTCCTGGAGGTCAACTGCGCGGCGATCCCATCGGAACTCATAGAAAGTGAGCTTTTCGGCCATGAGAAGGGATCCTTTAGCGGTGCAGATCGGCAACGGATAGGGAAATTTGAATTGGCTGATGGGGGAACGCTTTTCCTCGATGAAATAGGCGATATGAGCCTTAGTGCCCAGTCGAAGGTGCTTCGCGCGTTGCAAGAAAACAAGATAACCCGAGTTGGCGGTGATGTTGATATTGATGTGCATCCGAGAGTAATAGCAGCGACCAATAAGAATCTTCTAGAAGAAATAAAATTGGGAACGTTTAGAGAGGACTTGTACCACCGCTTGAGCGTAATCTTGATTCGCGTCCCGTCGTTGCGAGAGAGAGCAGAAGATATTCCGTTGCTTATAGATTACTTTTTGTCGAGGCTCGCTGCCGAACAGGGTGTTGCAAAAAAAACTATTTCGCCGGAGGCGGTGCAGCGTATGCAAGGAATGGAGTGGCGTGGGAATATTCGTGAACTGCGGAACGTAGTGGAGCGCCTGATGATCCTTTCGGAGGGGAGGATTGAATTGCGCGACGTCGAGCGGTACGTCATGTAGCTTGAAGATAGGGGTATGTCGTTGGATGTGACGATACTCGGGAGTGGCAGTGCTTTACCGATGCTGGGGCGAATGCCCTCGGCGCACGCTGTGCAGAGCGGGGGGGCTACGTTTTTGGTGGACTGCGGCGAGGGGACGCAGATGCGGCTTTTGGCGTCACGGATTTCATTTGACACGATAAGAGCG
>JABCPG020000074.1 GCA_013333195.2 Bacteroidia bacterium | reverse complement strand
TGGGGTGGCGTCAGCGTGGGTGGGGCACTATCTTGGGGAATTGCTCTGGGAGGTGATCGAAGGGGCGTGGCAAGAGCGGCATGCGGTGCGACTCTGGCAGTACTAGCGTTGCCGCGAATTTGGGTGGAGGCGTTGCGGGCGTGAAAAAATAAGTATTTAGGTTGGTTGGCAAGGAGGAGCCAAGATCAAGGTTGAAAGGAAAGGGAGAGCAGGAATGGGTAAGAGAATTGGGTTGATAGGAGCGAGCGGCATGGTTGGGCGCGAGATGATGCGCGTGCTGCTTGAGCATGGGTATGGCGATTGGGAATTATTGCCGGCGGCCTCGGAACGTTCATCCGGTCGGACGGTACGTTACGGTAGCGGCGAAAGAGCCATGTTGAGCGTGAAAGAGCTGCTGGCGAGTCGCCCGGACTACGTGCTGAACGCGACGGAGGCAGAGGTAGCGCTCGAGTGGGGGCCGCGGTTCGCCGCGGAGGGTGTGTATTTCATCGATAACTCTTCGGCGTGGCGCATGGCGGACGGGGTTCCACTCGTGGTGCCGGAGATCAATGCGCGACGGTTGGCGCGGGGAAAGTATATAGTGGCTAATCCTAATTGCAGCACGATACAGCTGGTCATGGTGTTGGCGCCGCTGCATGCGGCTAATCCGATACGGAGAGTGCATGTGTCGACGTATCAGGCAGTGAGCGGGTCTGGGGTGAAAGGATTGCGGCAAATGGAGCAGGAGCGTTTGGGAGAACCGGTTGAGGAGCCTGCGTACGGGTATAGAATCGATCAGAATTGCATAGCGCAGTGCGATTCCTTTCAGGAGAATGGGTATACGAAAGAGGAGATGAAGGTGGCTAATGAAACGCGTAAGATATTGGAGATCCCAGATCTATTGATATCGGCCACGGCGGTGCGGGTGCCGGTGCGGAGAGGGCATTCTGAAGCGGTGTCGATTGAGTTTACGCGTCCTATATCGGTTGGAGAGGTGAGAGAGATTCTCGGCTCTAGCGCCGGCGTGGTGCTGGTGGATGAACCGGGCAAGGGAGCTGTGCCCACCGCATTGGAGAGCGAGGGCCACGATGAGGTTTACGTGGGGCGAATACGTGAAGATTTGGCGGTGCCAGGGATTGGGATAAACCTGTGGGTTGTGTCGGACAATCTGCGCAAAGGCGCGGCGACGAATGCGGTTCAAATCCTCGATTCGGTTGTATCGCTATGCGCGTGCGCGGCGGGATGAGGGTCAGACGGTAGTATTGTAGAGAGAAATGGTTCGTTTCGCGAAGTTGATTGTTGCCCTATGCCGGGTGAGGATGTCGCAACCGAGGAGGCCGTCAATGCGGATGTTGAAGCGTTCGAAATAAAAATTTTTCACTTCGCCGAGATCGATGAGAGAGACGATGGTTGGGGGGAGGTGTAGTCTCCCGATGGTGAGGGAATCGATTTTGACGATTGAATACGAGTCAATAGCCCCATTCACCGCGAATGCGTTTTGATCGCTGGAGGAGAGCGCGATGGGTGTCCCCCCGTGGGGGATGTCGGAGTGCAGCGCGGTGAGCGAGCAGCCGGTGTCGACGATGAGCGTGATTTTTCTTTGCGCGAGTTTTGCATTGACGAGTACGTGCGTTTCGCCCGCCTCGCTAAAGGTAAGGGATTGCATCGCGATCGTGGAGCGCGAAGGATTTGAGCGCTGTTTTTCCATACTAATTGTGAAAAATGTAGTAATATTGCGACTGACAAAGATAAAGAAAAAGCGATCTTTCGTTGGGTGGCGGGTTGCTGCTGCGCGGAGAGAGAGGTGCGGGAATGTTTTGGCGGTGCGTTCTGGCTTCCTTTGGGTTTACGCGCTACCTTTCTTTTGCAGGCGGTTGGGGGATGAATGAATTGTAAACATGCGCAGAGGGTTCCTTGGATTCAATGGGGAGAGAGTTTAGAGCAGGTGCTATAGCGCGTAGTATGGAGTAAAGAGCATTATGGAGAAGTCGTTACGTGTAAAATTTTTGCTGTGCGCGCTGCTAGGCGCAGCGGTGCTGTTGAGTGTTTCCTGCGGAGGAGGGGTATCGAAGAAGGCGGGGGGGGTGCAAGAGCATGCTGAAGGGTTTACCCTCACGGAAGAGGGGCTGCGCGTGGTTGATCCCCGCGCCGGCGGTGCTGGGGTTGTCTACCGTTTCGGGGATTCAAAGATGCTGAGCGATACGTTGGTGACGTTCGTTGCTGCGCCTCGGCGCGTGGTGTGTTTGAGCACAACGTATGTGGCCTTCATGTCGGCTTTAGGGTTGGAGGAACGGATTGTAGGCGTTAGCTCCGGCGGCTACGTGATGAACCCCATAGTGGAAGAACGGTTAGCGCACGGGTTGGTGAAGGAGGTGGGGAGTGATATGTCGATTGACTACGAGGCGGTGGTGTCGCTGCATCCGGATGTGGTTTTAGCGTACGCGACGTCGGGGCCGAAGCCAGAGTTTTATGGGAGGCTCACGAGTCTAGGGATTCCGGTGGTCATGGTGGGTGACTACATGGAGCGCACGCCGTTAGCCAGAGAGGAGTGGGTGCGAGCGATAGGTTGGTTAATGGGTGCGGAGGCAAAGGCGGACAGCGTGCATAGCGCCGTGGCTGAACGCTATGAGGATGCGAGGCGCATCGCGGAGAGGGCGCAGGGGCGCCCCAAGGTGTTGCTCAATTTGCCTTGGCAGGAGACGTGGTATGTTCCGGGGGGCAAAACGTTTGTGGCGGAAGCTTTCCGCGATGCTGGGGCGGAGGTACTTACGGCTGGGCATGACGACTCACCGAGTTCGACCCCAATGGGTATGGAGGATGTGTTGGGTTTGGCTTTGCAGGCGGACTTTTGGTTCCATCCGGGCATGGCAACCACGCTGCGGGAAGTGGTGGAGCAGAATGAACTTTTTTCGTCATTCCCGGCGGTTAAGAGGGGGCAGGTATGGAATAACAATCTTCGACAGAATGCGCATGGGGGGAACGATTACTACGAGAGCGGCGTGATGGCGCCGGATGTGATTCTCCGCGATTTGCTGGCGATATTCCATCCGGAATTGATGCCGAACCATACATTTACGTACTATAGACAATTAAGATAGCTGCGCTATGCCGTTGATAGCAGTGGAAGGGGCGGATGCCGTGGGGAAGTCTACGCAGACGGAACTTCTCGGCGCTTATCTATCAAAAAGGGCTTCGGAGCGAGGGGTGGAGTTCCGCTACATGCATTTGCCTCGGCTGGCTGGCGGGCGATTCTCTTCGCTGCTGCATAAATTTTTAACAGGGTCGCTAGGACGCGGGGTGCAGCTCGAGCCGCAGCTCGCGGCGCTGCTTTTTGCGTGCGATCGATTTGATGCGCGCGATCGGCTCGTGCAGTGGCTGGCGAAGGGAGATATTGTACTCATGGATCGCTACGTGGCTTCGAATGTGGCCTACCAGTGCGCGAAGCTCCCTGATTCGAAGGCACGAATGGAGTTGCGTGGATGGATTGAGTCGGTAGAGTACGAATTATTTGGAATGCCCCGGGCGGATGTCACGCTGTATTTCGATGCGCCGCTGCTGTTTAGCAAGGCGCAAATTGCGTTGCGCAGGGGACGTTGCGATAGCGAGGAGGATGTGTATGAGGTTGATGAGATGTTGCAGCGGAACGTGCGATTAGAGTATGAGCAGGTGTTGGCGAACGCGTCCAACTGCTACACGTTGCACTGCGGGACTGAGGATGGTAGCGGCATTGGCTACACGATGCGAGAACCCCATGCGATTTTTGAAGAGGTGAAAGCGCACCTTGAGTCATTAGGGTTGTAGCGTGCGGCGCGCGATGGGTTTGTGGGGGAGGAGACAGTCCGCACGTAGCGGGGTGCACGCTCTGCGTGGGTTGTACCAAGCTTTCCCGGAGTATTGTTAATTCGATTGAAGCGGCTACAGGGCCGGTAGCGATTGGGGGGGTGCGGGAGGACGGAGCGGTAGGTGTCTTCTTTCGATACGAAGCAGGTAGGCTGTTCCGAGAATCAGTAAATGGGAGTTCTCGGTGGGAGGGTGAAGCGATGGTTTGAAGTATATAAGGAGAAGGTTATATTCGTAATTTACTTATATAAAACGAATTGAAGTTGTGTAGGGAATGGAGGAAGCAGGGTTTCGACGGTGCGTGATGATTGTATCAAAGCGAAAAATGTTTGTAACTTCGCGTAGGATTTTTGCGTTTGGAATAAATCAAAGGGTGTAAAGGGCGATGCAGGAGCAGCAGGGGCGAGAGTGGGTGGCAATAGTAGATTTTGGTTCGCAGTATACGCAGCTGATAGCGCGTGTGGTTCGTGAGCTGGGGGTGTATTGCGAGGTGGTGTCGTGCGCGCGGACGGTGCGTCAGGATGAATATTTGCGGGGTGTGGTGCTGTCAGGTAGTCCTCGTTCGGTGCACGATGCGTGCGCGCCGAGCTTTGATTTTTCGCCGTACGAGGGGCGAGTGCCTGTGCTTGGGATATGCTATGGGGCGCAGCTGATGGCGGCAAAGCATGGAGGGACTGTGAGCCGTAGCGCGGCGCGCGAGTATGGTCGGGCGCGCCTGTCGGCGGTGAGCGCGGAGAGTTTGCTTACCAGAGGAGTGGCGCAGGATTCGCAGGTGTGGATGTCGCATGGTGATACGATAATTCAGCTGGGCGATGGTTTTGTGGTGACGGCCTCCACGCATAGCATACCCGTCGCGATGTTTGAGAAGTCTGAAGGTAAGCTCTACGGTGTGCAATTCCATCCGGAGGTGTCTCACACCGAGGTAGGGCGCGCGGTGCTGAAAAATTTCTTGATGGGGATATGCGGTTGCAAGTGTGATTGGACGCCGCGGGGATTTGTTCAAAGCGAGGTGGAGTCTCTGCGTAAGCGGATTGGGTCGGACCGCGTGGTGCTGGGGCTATCGGGAGGAGTTGATAGCAGCGTTGCGGCCCTGCTGCTACAGAGGGCAATAGGCGATCAGCTCACGTGTATATTCATCGATCATGGATTACTGCGCGAGGGGGAG
>JABCPG020000073.1 GCA_013333195.2 Bacteroidia bacterium | reverse complement strand
TATCTCAATGTCAATGGCGTACGCCACGCTCTGCGGCATCACGCAGGCAGAGCTGCAGGCCAACCTCGGGGAGGGGGTGCGCCGGCTGGCGGAAGGGAATGGGCAGACCACCGCCGAGGCCTACGGGAAGCTCGAGGCGATGTACGATGGCTACCGGTTCTCGCCCCGGGCGGAGGAGGGCGTGTACAACCCGTTCAGCCTGCTCAACGCGTTGAATGAGCAGGAGTACGGCTGCTACTGGTACGAGACGGGCACGCCGCTATTCCTCTTCCGGCTGCTCGTGGAGCAGCGGGTGGCAGCGGCGAGCGTCTGGAGCTACGAGATGGGGGCGAGCGAGCTGGCGGGGCGCAGCCCGGAGGACATGGGACTGGCCGCGCTGCTCTACCAAACGGGCTACCTCACCATTTCGGGCTACGACGCGCCGGGGAAGCGATACCTGCTGCGGCTGCCGAACGGGGAGGTGGAGGAGGCGTTCTTCAAGGGGCTGCTGCGCTACATGTACCGCGTGGACGCGGAGCTGAGCGTGGGCGAGCTGTACGGCTACATGCGGGCGGGGCAGACGGAGGCGCTGCTCGCGGCCCTGCATGTGCTCTTCGCCCGCGGGGACCACCGAATCGCGGGGGAGGCGGAGAAGTACTTCCAGAACGTGATGTATATCCTCTTCAAGCTGCTGGGGTTGCAGACGCAGGCGGAGTACGCCACGGGCGATGGACGGATCGATCTGGTGGTGGCGGCGGACAGGTATCTCTACCTCTTTGAGTTCAAGCTAAACCGGCCGGCGGCGGAGGCGATGGCGCAGATCGAGGCGAAGGGGTACGCGGCGTCGTTCGTGATGGGTAAGCGGCCAGTGGTGAAGCTTGGGGTGAGCTTCCCCTCGAAGACGCGGAACATCGCGGAGTGCATCGTAAGGGAGGAGGGAAAAGCGGACGTGCGGCTGGCCGTGCGGGGCGCAAAGCTGCAGGCGGTTGGCGAGTAGGGGTTGGCGGTTGCCGCTGCATGCAGGGTCACGAGGGTTAGTCTTTCAGACTGGCTCGCCCTTTCGGGCGGTAATCCGGGGGGCTAAAGACCCCCGGCCATTGAGAGGCCGTCCTGCGGGCGGGGCTGCTTCGTCGTCGAATTTCATGCGGGCTTTGCGTGCCAACGGAAGGAGGCTATGGCGGGGATTCGGGCGGTTTCGCGGCGATGGTTCTGCAAGGCGAGAGGTGACGGTGTATGCGAGGGGTACGCGGGCCATCGGTCCATAGAATCTCGTCACCTTCTGGATTATCTCCGTTAAAAACTTTTTT
This sequence comes from Bacteroidia bacterium, assembly GCA_013333195.2. Taxonomy (GTDB): domain Bacteria; phylum Bacteroidota; class Bacteroidia; order Bacteroidales; family CAJPTX01; genus Bacteroides_D. The sequence goes on along the minus strand of JABCPG020000073.1, from coordinate 3,999 downwards.
GTACCTTTACCCTGCAAAAGGCGAGTGGAGGATAATGGCATGTCAGTAATATATCAGGTGGGGGATTCAAGTTTCACGAAGATACGGACGCAGGGCAGGCTCTACGTGGATAAAACGGATTTGGTGTATAGGCTCACCCACGATTATGATTACTGTTTCCTGAGCCGGCCGCGGCGGTTCGGGAAGAGCCTGCTGGTCTCCACGCTGGAGGCCTACTTCCTGGGCCGGCGGGAGCTCTTCGCGGGGCTGGCGATGGAAAAGCTAGAGAAGGATTGGACGCAGCACCCCGTGCTGCACGTGGATTTCAGCCGGGATAATTTCGCGGTGGCTGGGGTTCTTGAAAGCACGCTCAACACGATTTTGGGCAACTGGGAGCGCCTCTACGGGCGAGAGGCGGACGATGACACCTTTGCCGCGCGCTTCATACGGGTGATTGAAAATGCGCACGCGCAGACGGGGCGGCCGGTGGTGGTGCTGGTGGACGAGTACGACAAGCCGATGCTGGACGCCATCAACGATGAGGAGCTGCTGGCGCGCAACCAGCGGGAGCTGCGGGCCTTCTACGGGGTGCTCAAGGGGGCGGGCGACCACCTGCGGTTCGTCTTCCTGACGGGCATCACCCGCTTCGCCCACCTCAACATCTTCAGCGGGCTGAACAACCTGAACGACATCAGCCTGGACGCGCCGTACGCCGCGCTCTGCGGCATCACGGGGGAGGAGCTGCGCAGCACCCTCGGCGAGGGGGTGCGCCGGCTGGCCGTGGGGGCGAAGCTCACCGAGGGGGAGGCGTACGAAAAGCTCAAGAAGATGTACGATGGCTACCGCTTCTCGCCCTACGCGGACGAGCAGCTCTACAACCCGTTCAGCCTGCTCATGGCGCTCAGCAAGGGCCGGATCGACCACTACTGGTACGAGAGCGGAACGCCGATGTTCCTTTTCAAGCTGGTCGTGGGCGGGAGCGTGCCCCTCGCGGAGCTGGCCGGCTGCCGGATGCTGGGGCACGAGCTGCAGGGGCGCGAGGTGAGCCGCATGGGGCTGGTGCCGCTGCTCTTCCAGACGGGCTACCTGACCATCGAGAGCTACGACGCGGCGCTCGACATGTACCAGCTGCGCTTCCCGAACGAGGAGGTGGAGCGGGCGTTCTACGGGGACCTGCTGCAGTACTTCTTCCCGGTGGGCGCGGAGGCGGTGCTGAGCGTCAGCGCGCTGCACGGCTGCGCGGTGAGGGGGGCGGCGGAGGAGCTCATGGCGCTGCTCCACGCCTTCTTCGCGCAAGGCGACTACCGGGTGGCGGGGGACCGGGAGGTGTACTTCCAGGGGAGCATGGCCACCGTGTTCCGGATGCTGGGGCTGCAGACGCACGTGGAGATGGCGACGAGCGACGGGCGCATCGACATGGTGGTGGCGACGCGGGGCTACGTCTACCTCTTCGAGGTGAAGCGGGACCGGCCGGCGGCGGAGGCGATGGCGCAGATCGAGGCGAAGGGGTACGCGGCGCCGTTCGCGATGGATAAGCGGGCAGTGGTGAAGCTGGGGGTGGGCTTCTCCTCGAAAACGCGAAACATCGCGGAGTGCATCATTCGAGAGGAGGGGAAAGCGGATGTGCGGATGGGGGTGGTGGACGGGAAGCTGCAGGCGGTGGGCGAGTAGGGTTTAGCGGGGACAGCTGCGGGCAGTGGGGAATGCTGAATGGAAGTGACCCCGCACCCCCATCTGTCCTCCGCAGAACCTCCCCCCATCGCTCCAAACATAAAATCGGCATGCCGGTGCCGCCCCCTCCGCTGGACGGTCTCTCAATAGCCGGGGGCTTCAGACCCAGGTCCCCTTGCCCCAGGGGCAAGCCAGTCTAAAAGACCTATCCCGGCGGCCTGCTGCGCCGCAAAGCCACCACGCCCACCACATACAACGGTGCAATGACCTCCTCTTTTTGTATGTAATTTCCCGCCCTGGATTGCGCGATCCACCTCCTCTCCAATCCTTGCATCAAAGTCGCATTCGCCCCATGCGCCGTACCCTGCATTCCGCTCATTCATTCTGCCGTGGGACAACCCAAGGGGATGTGTAGTAAATTTTTAGGATTTTTTCAAATGGTAAATCCCAAAAACTCCCTATAAGAAAAGAAACGCTCATAGGATTTTCTTAAATCGCATAAAACGCTCATTCGCAGCCTGTTTGCTGCCATGGGCTACCTCATTTCTAGCAGTGTGAGAGCTATAGTGGCAATGCAGCCCCCAAACTGCCACTTAACCTAGACTCAGTAAGGATTGAAAATAGTGCGTAACCTTGCACCAGTTTTGTTCGTTTATTGCTCATTAAAATGAAGGGGAATAGGTTATGAGAAGAGTGATGGCCAATGCGCTTGTTACACTACTAGCGTTGCTGCTGAGCGTGGGCGCTAGTAGGGGGGAGGAAATTTGGGTTTCGTATAATGACGGCACGATAGACTGGTCGTGTCTGAAGATTGAAGGTACCGAGACTTGCAAAATTAAACCAGCAAATAGAGTGGCTATTGAGGGAACGGTGACGATTCCCAACGAGGTGACGATCAATGGAGAGAAGCTGAAAGTGGTGACCGTGGCGAAGGAGGCATTCCAAGAATGTATAGGCTTGAGCGAGGTGATTATCTCCGAAGGGGTTGAAACCATTGAGGACAATGCCTTTTCTCAGTGCGAAGAGCTTTCAAAGTTGCAGCTCCCGCAGAGCTTAAAGGTAATAGGAGAGCAGTCCTTTGCATGGTGCGGTGAGCTAACTTCGGTAAATATCCCTGCGAATGTCGAATCAATCGGGTACGATGCATTCCAAAATTGCAGTAAGCTAGAGAAGCTTGAGGTGGCCGCAGAGAACGGACATTTCAGCGCGGAGGGCGGTGTGCTCTTCAACAACGATAAGACTGCGCTTCTATGTTACCCAATGGGGCTTAGCGCGGACAGCTATGACATCCCGACGGGAGTGACATCTGTAGGGGCGTGCGCATTCTATGGGAATGGAGTCCTGAAAACGGTAAACATCCCAGCCGGGGTGACTGCTATAGGAAAACACGCATTCGATGGGTGTAGCGTTTTGGAGAAGGTGGTTGTTCCTAAGGGAATCACGACTATTGAGGAGAACACTTTTTACAATTGTGAGGCGTTGAGCAGTGTGGAGCTTCCTGAGGGGTTGAAGACTATTGCTGGAGAGGCCTTTTCTACGTGCGGTGCGCTTAGAAGTGTAGAACTCCCCAAAGGTTTGACTTCCATTGGAACGAGTGCTTTCGGATTTTCCACTAACCTCAGCGAGGTGACAATTCCAACGAGCGTGACAGAAATAGGTGACGGAGCTTTTTCTGGTACGGCACTAACTTCGGTTGCTATTCCCGCTGGAGTGAAGGAGTTGGGTGGTGTTTTTTCCGGGTGTTTAAATTTGGGAAAGGTGACTCTTCCCGAGGGACTTGAGGGTCTGGATGGTACATTTTCAGCATGTGAAAAATTGACAGAGATTACCATCCCCGCGAGCGTGAAATCTATTGCAGATTACACGTTTTTGGGATGTACTGCCCTCAATAAGGTATACTATTTGGCGGCAGCGGATGCTGCAGTGGCTGATAATGCATTTGATGGAATAGCCAATCCTGCTACGCTCTTCGTACGAAAAGGAGAGAAAGAGAAGATTGAAGGCAATGGTAAGGCGTGGAAAGGAGCATTTACAATTGAGGAAAGAAATGTGGTAACCTTTGATGCGGACGGTGGTCTGCCAACTCCCGCCGCGCAGTGGCTAGAGGATGGGGGTAAGGCGGTGGAACCCTCTCAGAAACCAGAGAAAAAGGGCTTCAAGTTTGAGGGGTGGACGCTTCTTAGCGGCGAAGACTACCATTTTGGCACCCCAGTGCAAGGTAACATTGATCTGACAGCCAAATACGTCGCTGAGTACACGCTGACCATCACTTCCGGGGCGAATGGCTCAGTCAAGGTGACCCGGAACAATGCGCAGGGCGATGCGCTCACGGGCGCGGCCAAGCTGCAT
>JABCPG020000072.1 GCA_013333195.2 Bacteroidia bacterium | reverse complement strand
TGGGCGGTACGCCGATACCTACCAATACGGATGGAGAGGCGGTTTTTGAAGGTCTTGAAAAGCAAGAGTACGCTTATACTGTGACGAAAGCTGGGTACAAGGGAAAGTCGGGCAAGGTGGATCTGACGGCTGGCGATCAAACGGTTTCGGAGACGCTGGAGAGGGATTTGGCGAGCGTGACCTTCACGGTGCTGGCTGGCGGCAAAGCGCTGGCAGAGGCTATCGTAACGGTGGGCAGCGCGACCATGCCTACCAACGCGGAGGGGAAAGCGGTTTTTGAAGGTTTTGAAAAGCAAGAGTACGTTTATACGGTGGCGAAAGCTGGGTACAAGGGCAAGTCGAGCAAGGTGAACCTAACGGCGGGCGACCAGGCGGTTACAGTGGAGCTGGAAAAGAGTTTAGCACACGCATCCTTCGCGGTGCTAGCGGGCGGGAAGCCGCTAGCCGGTGCCAGCATAGCGATGGGGGGTGTGACCGTGCAGACGAATGCTGAAGGAAAAGCGATCCTGGAAGGGTTTGAAAAGAGTGAGTACGATTATACAGTAACGAAAGCAGGATATAAGAGCGCATCGGGCAGGGTGAACCTGACGGCTGGCGACCAGACGGTTTCAGTGGTACTTGAGAAGCAGGAAGCCCCCACTCCCGTTGAGTCAGTGGTGCTGCGTCAGGTGACGGTGCGGCCGAATCCCGCGACGACTGAACTCTACGTAGACAACGCGACGGATGTGGAGCGGCTATGGGTGGCGTCGGTGAGCGGAGTGGAACTACTGCGCCGTGAGAATCCGCGAGGCGAGCAGACGCTGCGCGTGTCGCTCGCGGGCTTTGCCGAAGGTGCGTATGTGCTCGTAGTAGAAAGCCGCGGGGAACGTAGAGCGTTGCGATTCGTGGTGCGCCATTAGGTAGCAATAGACGCGATTAGACGCGGTAACCAGTGGATAAAGTTGGGCCGAGCGTCCCGTTTTGGGTTGCTCGGCCTTTCCTTTTGCATTCTTGGCGGGTGGAGATAGATGAGTAAATAAAGGAAAATGGTTACCTTTACGCGCTGAGATGCGGGATATATATAACCATTAAGGTAGACGCGCGAGAGAGGTTTGGGACCTGAAGCGAGAATGGAGAGACTAGAGTCTCCCACCGCAGGGAGTGGGAGAGAAGAGCTTAAGCTGTTCACGTCGGCGGTGCTAAGCGCGACGGGCTGCGATTTTTCGGAGTACTCCGATAAGTCGTTGCGTCGTCGTTTGCAGCGTTTACTCGAAGAGGAGGGGTGCAGTTTAGAAGAGCTAGTGCATCGATTGCGAGGCGATGCGAGCTACGGGGAGCGGGTGGTGAATAGGATTACCGTTAATACGAGTGAGCTTTTCCGCGATCCGGAGATGTGGTTGTACCTTCGCAGCCAGGTGCTGCCGGAGTTCCGTCGGCGAGGGGCATTACGGGTGTGGCACGCTGGGTGTTCGCGTGGGCAGGAGGTGTATTCGATGCTGATGCTCCTCAACGAGCTGGGGATGATGCGTGGTTCGGAGGTATGCGCGTCGGATTTGAATAGCGAGGTGCTGACGGAGGCGCGTCGCGGTGTTTACCGCTATCGCTTCAACATTCAATATTTGGATAATTACGATCGTGTGATTAATACGAATCCATTGAACTACGAGGCTGGCCTTAGCGTTCCCTACTCGAAATACTTCACGATAGATAAGGAGCGAGATCAGATTCGTATGCATGATTTTTTGCTGTCGCACCCTGTGTTTAAGCGTCAAGATTTGACACGGTTGAAGCGGGTAAGCGTGCCGCACTACGACATAATATTCTGCCGAAACGTTGTAATATACTTTAACGCTGCGTTGCAAAGCCGTCTCTTTGAGGCTTTATACCATCTGTTAGTCCCGGGTGGGGTGCTGGTGCTAGGTCTATACGAGTCGATAGTAGGTACGTGGGCGGATCGTTTCAAGAAGCAGTCGAAAGTGTATGTAAAGCGGGGGGAAGAAGATGCGTGAGGAAAGGGATAACAGGGAGCTCTGGGCGCATCGTTTGCGGGTGCGGATGTGCCTTTTCGGTGCGTTGGTGGTGCTGCTGCTGATGGTTCCTGCAATGTGGTGGATATATGGCGATGTGCTGTCGCAGGAGCGGCGTCAAATGCGTGCCTTTTTAGAGCAGTACACGATGCATTTAGAGGCGGTTACGCGTGCGATGGGCGTTGATTTGCGTAGGGTGGATACGGTGGAGAACAGCAAGGTGCGTATACTTTTCGAGACGCCGTTCATGGAGAGTACGCCGTTCATGGAAAGCACCTTGTATCCCTTTGTGGTGCAGCCTTCGGGAGAGGTGTCGTACCATTTTTTCCGACGGGGGGTACGAATGTCGCAAGAAGCGCTGGTGAAGATGGGTCGCTCCCCTAAGGGGCGAGGCGTGATGCCGTATAATTTTGGGGATGCGAAGGAGAAGGATGCGGAGATAAGCTACTACTACTCGAGTCCCATGGGAGTGTACGTAGCGTTGGAGCGCGATGCGCGTAGTGACCGTGCCTTGCGGGAGCATTTGCGCGGTTTGATGTTTCTAATAGTGTTGCTGTCGGTGGCGGTTGTTTCGACTTTAATTTACGTAGGTTTGCGGCGTCCGATGCGTTACATTCGCGCCTTGCGTTTCCGTATAGCCGCGTTGGCACGGGGCGAGCACCCGAAGCGGCTGGAGCCCTTTAGAGGAGTCTACACGGATATAGTGAGCGCGGAGGTGAATAGGCTAATAGAGGGGTTGGGGCGAACCGCGGCATTTGCGCTCGAGGTGGGTAAACAGGACTTTTCGGCGGTGTATGAGCCGTTGGGGCCGAACGATGTTTTGGGGAATGCGTTGCTGGAGATGCGCGAGAGCATAAAAGAGAGTAGGGAGCAGTCGGCAAAACAGAAGCGAGAGGAGTCGATACGCAGCTGGATGAATAGTAGCATCGCGGAATTTGGTAAGATTCTGCGAGAGCATGGGAGTGATATACAGGGGCTCACGGATAGCGTGTTGCAGCAGCTGGTTGTTCATCTTGGGGCCGTGGAGGGAGGATTCTACACGGTGCGCGCAGAGGGGGAGGAGCGTTGCTTAGAGTTGCGCGCCGCGGTGGCCTACGGACGTAAAAAATATCTAGAGTCGCGCGTGGCATTCGGCGAGGGCCTTGTGGGCACGTGCGCCTTGGAGCGCGAGATGACGTACCTGACAGAGATTCCGGAGAATTATTGCACCATAACCTCAGGGATTGGCGAGGCTGCGCCCCGCGCGTTGCTGCTGGTGCCCCTGAAGAGCGGAGAGGAGCTGTACGGCGTGATTGAGATGGCCACGTTGACCTCGTTCGCAGCGCACGAGATACAGTTCGTTCAACAACTTTCAGAGAGCATAGCGTCAACGCTAATGTCGGCTCAAACGAGCGAGCGGACGGCAGCCCTGCTGCGGGAGTCGCAGGCGCAACGCCAGCAGATGCATGAGCAGGAAGAGGCGATGCGCCAGAATTTGGAGGAGGTGCGCGCAACGCAGGAGGCGTTGGAGCAGCGGCGTGAGCAGATGGAGCATTTGGAACGGGCGCTGAATAAAAGCTTCCTGTATGGCGAGGTGAACGAGCAGTTGGTCGTGTATTCGTGCAACCAGCTTATGTCCGATTTGGGCGAGGCCTGGTGTTTGCCCCTATATAAGGGGGGGAATCTGCTGGATGTGCTACGGCGGGGCGATGCATTGCTAAGTGAGGAGTCGATACTGCAACGGGTGCAAGAGGAGCAATCGTATACGTGCCGAGTACCCCTGCATGAGGGAGGGACGAGCCTGACGTTGCAACTCACGCTATCGGCAAAAGAGCTTGAGAATGGGGAGAAGGGATACTATGTGCTAGGGTATGCCTACACGCAAGGTGGAGAGGATTTAGAGGCGGCGAAAGGAGAGTGACGGGCAGTATGACGTGGGCTGGAGACATAGGCATCAAAGAGACGCGGGAGGTGATGGAGCTGCTGCGTGAGAAGTACGGAGATGATTTTAACGATTTTTCGCTGACCATATTTGTCAGGCGTCTGGGCGTAGCCCTAGAGAAGCTAGGGCTGCCAACGGCGCGGGCGCTGCGCGATATGTTGCAGCGGGGGAATCGTTCGGATTACGATCGGTTTCTATGGGCTTTGCTGCCGAAGACGACGGAGCTATTCCGCGATCCGTCCTTTTGGCGGTGCCTCCGCGATAGGGTACTCCCGGAGATTGCCAAACGGGCGGGTGAGCGCTTCACGGTGTGGCAAGCGGCCCTTGACAGCGGCGAGGAGCTATTTTCACTATTGATACTACTTCAGGAAGGGGGTTACGAGGGGTGCACGGTGTATAGTTCGTATTTAGGGGAGCGGATGCTGAGGCAATCGTCGAGCGGGTATTTGCCGATACGTGCGACGGATGTTGATTCGGCAAATTTCACGCGTTGCCAGCTGCGAGGCCAATTTTCTGATTACGTGCGCGAGGTGGAGGGCCATCGTGAGTTTACGGGAGCAATGCTGCCGCGGGTGCGATACGTGGCGCAGGGGCCGGAATTTATTCCTCTGGAAACGGAAGATGTTTCGCTGGTGCTATGCCGAAATCAGCTGCTGTATTTTAATCCGAAACTGTGTAGTCGGAATCTGGATATACTTTCAAGGAGCCTACGT
>JABCPG020000071.1 GCA_013333195.2 Bacteroidia bacterium | reverse complement strand
GAAACCGAGCGCAAAGGTAGTACTTTTTTTCAACATTTCGTCTCCCCCCTCCTGCGACACGCAAATAAAATTGGACTACACGTATCAATCCGCATCATTACAAACTGATAATCAATACTGTATAAACTACAAAATGCTGCAAATAGAAAAGAAATAAAACGAAGGGAGAGGTCAGTAGGTCACAAAGCACCGCATCGCGGAGCTCCTTCCTCAGCCAGCTCCCCGCTCACTCCCTCAAAAGACAGAAAAAGCCATGCAACCCGAACCTACACGAACAGGCTGCGGACGGCGGCATGGCGCGCGGCGTCAGCTTCACGCGTGCCGCCCTACCCTTGCGGGCGAGCGGCGGGCATCCCGCAACGCGCAACATTTCACGCCCCGCGGGCGGCAGGGGCAGCTGGGGAACGGCCACCGGGGAAAGCATGCAGTAGCGCGTCAACGATTTGGCGCGCCGCGCATCACCCACAAAGGCCACCCACACCTCCACCGCCTTGGCCGCCCACTCGGGAGGAAGCCGCACAGCCACCCGCGTAACGTTCTCCCCAACAGGCACTAGCAGGGATACCCAGGCATTCGTCGCCGGTTCTCGCGCTGCCAGCAAAAGCCGCGGCTGGGCCCAACGCAGCCCCGAGTTCCACGACACGAGCAGCGCATCGTGCGCCCGGCGCACCTCCAAACCCTCAGGCAAGGCGCGCACACCATCGGTGAGGCGCATCCGCTCCAGCCTCATCGCCTCACCGCCCGGCGAGGCAATAAACCATTCCTTCAGGGCCGTCGAAACGGCGCAATGGTACGCCCCCACATGCCGCCCATTGCGCTTGACCAACGGGGAGTACCCCTCCCCGATCAACCCCTTCACGAAGGGTAGCACCTCGCATACCCTCGCCATCCTCCCACGCTGCCGCTGCTGCGATTCCGTGCGCGCGTCACGATACCCCTTAGGCCAACTCCGCACGCACAGCTGCCCACCTGAAACGTAATTCACCACAACGCCCCTCGGATTCCACCTCGGGCGCAACGGAACGTAAACTGCCATAGCCTCCTAAATAGTGTTACATACCTACGCGGCAAAGGTAGCGCAGCATTCCAGCCAAATAGCGCAATGCCCCCCGGCAAACCCAAATACTCACGCCAAAAATTGGGTTTACCGGCATCAGCCAAGCAGTAAGAACGCACGGGGTACGGCGCATCGTTCCTTACGGAAAAGCCGAAAGACACCCACCGCTCAAAAAACGCATCCCCGCGAGCCGAACGCACAAACCATCATCTTAAGGTTGAAACAAGACGCCCGAGAGCTAAGCCTTTACCCCGCGCACCCTTCCTCCACGGATCCTGCACCTCCCCGCTACGCCTCCGCCCGACACGGCATAAAGGAAAGCATTACCCTTCTTTCTAGCCTGTACCTCTAGGCGCACCGAGGCCCAAGCCGCGCGGTAAGAGCCGCAACGCACCCTAAAAAATAGTGAGAAAGAGCATTCCATCCTCAGGTAGAAATTGGAAAGGAGAATGAAAATCGTAACTTTGCAATCAGAAATACATGCAGGAACAACCTGCGAGCCGGAATGCCGGCTAAGCAACAAAGGAGGGCAGAAAAATGCGAAAGATGCGCGAAGCACTTGTAGGGTGCGCGGTAGTTCTCAGCGGGCTGCTAGCAAGCTGCGATGGGCCAACGCCACGCCAAGGGAAAGACGCGGCGAGCGGAGGAAAAGTTGAGCCTTTCACCGCGGAGACGCTCACGCTAGAGGAGCGTCAGGCACGCCACTTCACGCCGGAGATAATCATGAAAATGGGGCGCATTGGGGCATACACGCTATCGCCCGACGGCACTCGGGTTGCGTACACCGTAACCCGCTACAACGTGAGCGAGGACGCGAGCCGCACCGCGATATACGTGCAGGACGTTAAAAAGACGGAAGGGATCCTCGTGGCGGACGACGGCAGCAGCCCCAAGTGGATTAACAATGGCACCGCCATCGCCTTTCTACGCAATGTGGACGGCACTTCGCAGCTTTTCAGCGTGAATGCCGAGGGGGGCGCGGCCACGCAGCTCACGAAGTTCGACCACGACATCAACGCTTTCTGGGTATCCCCCGACAATAGCCAGCTCCTATACGCGACGCAGGTCCAAGTGGAAAAAACCACCCTCGATCGATACCCCGGCATGAGCAAGGCGAAGGTTCGCATCATCGACAGCCTCATGTACCGCCACTGGAGCTACTGGGTAGATGGGAAATATAGCCATCTGCTCCTCACCAAATTCGAAGGCGACAAGACGACGCGCGGGCGCGATATCATGGAGGGAGAGCCGTGGGATAGCCCCCTCGCGCCCTACTTCGACGATGCGGATGTGGCCTGGGCCGCGGATTCTAAATCGATATTCTACACGAGTAAGAAATCCACCGGGCGAGAATACGCCACGACAACCAATTCAAACATCTACCGCTACCAGCTAGCGAATGGTAGCACCGAGGTGCTCACGGCGAGCAATAAGGGGTACGACAAGCTGCCGGTGGTGTCGCCCGACGGCACAAAGCTGCTGTGGCAACGCATGGTAACCCCAGGTTATGAGAGCGACAGGGCACGTCTGATGTGCATGGACCTCACCGATGGTAGCGTGGCGGAGCTAATGGCGGCGTACGACCAGAACGCGGATGCCTTTAGCTGGACGCCCGATGGGAAGAGCGTCTGCGTAATCAGCGGCCAACGCGGCACAAAGCAGCTATTCCTACTAGACGTAGCGACGCGAACGCTGACTCAGGTCACCAAGGGGCAGTACGACATCAACTGGGCAGCCCCCATCGAGGCGGGCTACCTCGTGCAGCGCACGCAGCTCAACAAAGGGCCTGAGCTGTACACGTACACGAACGGAGCGTTCCACCCCTTCACCGATATCAATGGAGATATCTACGCCTCAATCGATTTGAGCGAGGTGCAGGAGCGCTGGATAAACACCACTAACGGCGAAAAGATGCTAACATGGGTGGTGCTCCCCCCCAATTTTGACAGCACGAAAAAGTATCCCGCGGTGCTCTACTGCCAGGGCGGCCCGCAGAGCACGGTGAGCCAATTCTGGAGCTACCGGTGGAACCTCCAGCTCATGGCCTCGCAGGGGTACGTAGTGGTTTGCCCCAATCGGCATGGGGTACCCTCCT
>JABCPG020000070.1 GCA_013333195.2 Bacteroidia bacterium | reverse complement strand
CACGTTGAGCCACTGGCTCCGCGCGATGAACATCAGGCGCAAATAATCGCTGCCCCCTACCATTGCCGGGTTCATGAACACCGGGGCCCGTAGCGGCGATGAGAACGATACGAGCTGCGCCCTCGCGGGGACACACCATGCACCGCACAACAACACTAACATCCATACCGAATGCTGCCAACGTCCTAGTCTCACACGCAACTCGTTTTTTCGTGTCTCCGCACTCATTCCTCGTCCCCTTTTACGTTCGCTACATTTTTTTGTTCTACTTCATCGTCTTTTGGTACTGAATCTCCCCCATTTTCCTCAGTGCCCCTCCGAGCGGCAGCACTCCCTCGAACCGCGCCAAACTCTCGCCCCAACACCCCCCCGGCCAGCGCCCCAAAAATGGTTGGAACCAACAGTACACGCACCACCGTGGCGGCCGATATCACGGCGCGCATCGAAAAAAAATAGACGCAAAAGAGCAGCAGCCCCCCCGCCACAGCACCTATAATCGAACCCTTTCTTCTTCTTTCCACCGGCGCGCTCCGTACATTTCCAATGGGCAAAAGTACAGATTTCTACGCAATTCGAAAACGCATGGAGAAGCATATGTACCCCGCATCACCATGCAAACGTCGGAAGGCAACTCCTCAAAATTCCCAATCCCAACCACCGGGGCAAAGAAGCGATACCCATCAGCAGAACGTCTCACCCTCCCCTCGTGGAGGCACCACAAACTCTTACGGAGAGAGCATTCTCCGCATCGCAAGACACGCCCCCTCCCGCCGTTAGCGGGCCCGAAACGCGGATTGGAGGAATAAAGGGAACGGAGCAGCGTAATCGGCCCATGCGGGGCATGGCACGCATACCTCTCGCGCCAAACGCCTCGCGATCCAAAGAGCATCTCGGCGCTGAATACCTAATATCTATCCCCCACAGGCCTCCTGCGCGGACAGAAAGACACGCCTCCCTCTGCGCACGCAGCCTGTCTAGAAGAGCCTTTGCCACCGGCAACACGCAACAATACTCCATTTTTTATGCACGTCTTTTTGCCATTTGAACAAAAAATCATACCTTCGCGTTGAAAATCTCAGATGCCACGTTGCCCAGGTGGCGGAACTGGTAGACGCGCTAGTTTCAGGGACTAGTAACAGCAATGTTGTGCAGGTTCGATTCCTGTTCTGGGCACGAGAGATTTTGCAAGTTTTTTTTGCCCAGGTGGTGGAACTGGTAGACACGCCAGCTTGAGGGGCTGGTGCCTGTTAAAGGGCGTGCAAGTTCAAATCTTGTTCTGGGCACACGGAGCGCGGGGAGGTTTCGGAATCGAAATTCTCTCTGCGCTCCGCGTTTACATAGGCACCCTCTCCATTTTTGCTACCTTTGCCTCCGCGCAACAGAGCTTAAACACGATGGCACGAATCTTGGGAATGGGCAACGCCCTCATGGATATCATCACGCACATCCAGAGCGAAGCAACGCTCGCCCGGCTTGGGCTACGCAAGGGGGCCATGCACCTCGTTGACATCGACACCATGCGCCTCGCGCTATCCCTCACCAAGGACTGCCCGCGACGCACCATGGCGGGAGGCAGCGCGGCGAACACCATACGCAGCATCGCACGGCACGGCGTGGGGGGAGGCTTCATCGGTAAAATTGGGCACGACCGCCAGGGCGAACTCGTGGCGCAATCCCTCACCACCGCCGGCATCCGCCCGCTGCTGCGCCAATCGCGCGCCCGCACGGGACATGCCCTCGCCCTCGTCACCCCCGACATCGAACGAACCTTCGCCACCTTCCTCGGCGCCGCCGGCACGCTCAATACTAACGACTTGTCCCCTAGCGACTTCGTGGGTTTCGACTTTTTTCATATCGAGGGTTTCATCGCGCAGAACCACACCCTCCTCGAACGCGCCCTCGCCATTGCCAAAAGCGCCCAGCTGCACACCTCGATCGATTTGGGAAGCTCAAATATCGTCGATGAAAATCACGGCTTCCTCCGACGGGTACTCCCGAAATACGTCGACATCATCTTTGCGAACCAGGACGAAGCGAGGGTCTTTACAGGGAAATCCACCGACGAGGCCCTCAAAGAGATCGCGCAGCTCTGCTCTGTGGCCGTTGTGAAGCTAGGGCCCAGAGGCGCCATCGCCCGGCGCGGGGACGAAACGGCCGCGACCCCCGCCATTGATGTCCCTTGCGTTGACACCACAGGCTGCGGCGACCATTTCAACGCAGGATTCATATACGGGCTAATGCACGAATGGCCCCTTCAGCAATGCCTCCATTTCGGCTGCTACATGGGCGCGTGCATCATTCAGTCCGTCGGCGCCAGCATGCCCGAAACCCTATGGCCTCAAATACGGGCGCACGCCGAGAGCATCGCGGGGTAAACCTCTTGCGTCCACACCGCGTTCGAAAGCACCACCTGCACTGTATGACGCGTTTCCTGCCTCACGAGTACCTCCGAAACATTCGAAAGCACCAACCGCAGACGCGAACTGCAATGGCGCACCGTTAGTAGCACCAGATCCTCATTGTACGTCACGAAATTCTCCTCTCCCAACGCATCTATCGCGCGGGGCAAACGCGTGGAATCGCGGGTCACGCACAGCGAAATGCTCACCGCCGACTGCTGCAAAAGATTTACCGCGATGCGATGGGCAGCCAAAACGGAAAACACGCGGCTCATCGCCTCCTCCGACGCGAACGATAGGTCCCGTTGCCCCACGGAGAGCAACACCTGCCCTTCACGCACCGCGATTAAATCATGCAGCGGCTCCGATGCCTCCACCCCATCCCCAATTCGGGTGCCCAAAGCTTCTGGGGTTTCGAATGACCGCACGTACAGCGGAATACCCGCATTCTGCATTGGCTTTACCGCCTTCGGATGCACAACTTTTGCCCCGCTGTACGACATTTCTAACGCCTCGCGGTAGGGCAGGTTCGGTAGAAACACAGCCCGCGGGAATAGCTTCGGATCGGCCGAAAGGAATCCAGGCACGTCTTTCCATATCGTCACCGCGTCCGCCTTTAGCATCGCGCCGAGCAACGCCGCCGTGTAGTCGCTCCCCTCCCGCCCGAGCGTAGTGGTAGTCCCCTGCGCCGTGGAGGCGATAAAACCTTGCGTCACGTAGAGCGTACCCGTGCCCCGCGAAAAGGTCTGCTGCACCATACCGCTCGAAAGCGCCTCATCCACCAACGCGTTGCGATGCTCATTGTTCGTGCGCAGCGAGCCCCGAATGTCAACCCATTCGACCGCGGGGAGCAGCGTTTTCAGGTAAGCCGCCACTATCGTTGACGAAAGCAACTCCCCGTACGGCACCACACGGTCGTACGACATATCATAATCCTCCTGGGGCAACGCGCGCAGCGTACGTTCCAGGCTCTCAAGCAGCGCCGCCGTGCGCAATAGCCCCTCGTCGCCTCGCCCCAAAAGCTCATGGGCCATCGCCATATGAAACTCCCGCAACGCTTGCATTGCCGCCTCTGGCCAACCCTGCCCCCCCATCGCGGCCTGCAGCAAAAGCTCTAGCTGATTCGTCACCTTACCCATGGCCGACACCACCACCACCAGGGGGCGCGATGTCCCAATGGTTTCTAGAATCTTACCCATCGCCCGCACGCTGGCCGCTGTTGACAGCGATGCGCCTCCGAACTTATATATCTCCATACACTCCGCTCAACTTTTCCCCAGTAACGCTGCAAATGTAAACACTTTGCCGAAACCGCTCCACCGCGTAGGAACGATGCAACGCAACAAGATGAACGCTTCAAGAGGGGCGAATTGCGCCGCGCAATGCCCACCCCACCGCTAAACCGAATTTCCATCCCCCAATACTCATGCCGAAATCCACCCAATATCTTGTAACTTTGCGCTATGGGAGCAATGGCAGTTTCTAACTTTTTTTACAACCTCGCGAATGTGCTACACGTCGCCCTGCTTAGGCTTTCCACGCTCTGGAGCCAAACCGCCCGCGATGCGTACCGGGCAAGGGCGGGATGGCAGGCACGATGGAATCAAGCCATGGCGCAGCGCAAGGAACGGCCCACGCTATGGTGTCTCCTCAATTCCACGAGCGACTACGAACAATGCGCCCCACTCATACGCGCGCTAAGCGCCTTGCATCCAGACTGGACATTCCACCTTACATTTCAACACGCAGAGCCGCTCGACCTCCAACGCCTCTCCGATAGCAACACGTACGCAGCTATCCTACCCTTTAACACCGCAAAAAACGCGGTACGCGTCCTTCGCATCCTCACACCAATCGCCACAATTGTAACCCCGCAGCGCAATGTGGGAAGCTTCCTCACAGCGCTCCACGACGGCGGCATCCCCACCTACCTCATAGCCGCCAAGTTTAGCAACCTCTCCTCTCCCTTCAAATGGTACAACCGCCGAAGGCAACGCGAACTGCATCAGCTCTACACCTGGATTTTCACCACCGATGTCCACACGCTTAACTTGCTTTCCCACCATGGGATCACACGCATCTCCTGCGTAGGCGACACGCGGTTCGATCAAATCGCCCAAACAAAAAAATGCGCGGCAACCATCGCCCCGCTCGAACGGTTGGCCCAACGCGGCAACCTCATTGTAGCCACCCACACCACGGCGCAAGACGAGCAGGCTCTCACCCCCTTCATTTGGAATCTTCCCGCGCATTGGCAACTCATGGTCGTACCCAATGCCATCAACGAGCAGCGTATCACCCAATGGATTGAAAAAATCAACCGCCCCGTCTGCCGCTTCTCCTCGCAGCCCACCAGCGACGATCTTGCGCGCTGCAGCCTCCTCCTCATAGACACCCCGCTGCCTGCCTCCTCCACCTATCGCTACGCATCAATTGTCTACGTAGGAGGGGGATTTGAAGATCAACTCGGCGATGCCTTCGAGCCGGCGGCCTATGGCATCCCTATAATCATCGGGGCGCGGCATCACAACCGCCCAGAGGCCATCGAGCTGCGCGAACACGATGCAGCCGCCACGGTGCAAACCTCAACGCAGCTCGTTAGCGTGTTCCGAAGTCTCATTAAGCACGATTCAATCCGAAAACATATGGGCTTACGGGCCAATGAACTTTTCACGCAGCACGAGGGCAGCACTGATACAATCCTACGCCGCATTGAGGCAGACATCCTCCTCGTCAACATTCCCTACGAAAGCACATAGCCATGAAATTCTCCGACATTCTGGGGGCATCCTCCGCGAAAAAATACTTGTGCCGCCTCGTGGAGTCCGACAGGCTGCCCCACGCCCTTCTGCTCGATACGCATGAGGGCACGGGGGGGCTAGCGTTGGCCATTGCCTTGGCGCAGTACCTCATTTGCAAACAGCGGCAGCCCACGGATGCCTGCGGAGAATGCCCTCGATGCATCCGCATGGCCAAAGGCACGCTGAACGACATCCACTACATTCTCCCAGAGCCTGGAGCGGGCAAAACCTCAGCGGACAGCACCCTTGAAGCGAAAAATAGCATGCTCCAAACGCTCCTCGCGGCCAATCCCTACTTCACCGAGCAGCAATGGTACGCCCAATGCGCCCAAACCGGGAAACAGGGTATAATCTCCGCCGCCGCGGCCGATAGGCTCATAGAGCAACTCTCACTCCGCCCCTACGAATTACCCTTCCGCATTACCATAGTGTGGCTCCCCGAACGTATGAATGACGCCGCGGCGAACAAGCTGCTCAAAATTATTGAGGACCCTCCCATGGGAGCAAAATTCCTCTTTGTCACAGAGCACTTCTCCGACATCCTCCCCACCATCAAGTCGCGCCTACAGCGCATCGTCATTCCGCCCATAAGCGTTGCCGAAATCGAGCAAAACCTCATCGAGCATCACAACTGCGCGCCTTCCGACGCGCTTCGTATCGCCAAACAGGCCACGGGAAGCTACGACAAGGCGTTCAGCTCCCTCAATGCCAACGACCATCTTGAAGAGCTAGCCCTCTTCAAGCGACTCACGCAGGCCGCCTACCGGAACGCCTACCTCGAACTCGCCGAGTGGGCTAACGAAATAGGCAAAATGGACCGAGAATCGGTAAAATCGCTCGTTGAATACTTCGCGCACCTCTTTCGCGCGGGTTTCATGATCAATATCGATCTACCCGACCTTTGCTACACCTCCCCCGCCGAAACCGCATTCCTCGAAAAATTCGCCCCCTACATCAATGGGCGCAACGTGGGGTTCATCCTCTACGAACTCTCATCCCTCATCGCGCATCTCCAGAGAAACGGTAATATCGGGATCCTACTCACCGATTTTGCCTTCCGCATGGCCAAACTCATCGGTGCCAAAATCGTCTAACCCGCGTCTTACCACGCGCAATGGCGCTTACCCCTTTCTGCGTAAAGAGCTACGCACTCGCAACGACAGGCGCGACGCCTAGACAGCAACGTTTCGACCAGCCCCACCGCCCGCGAACCATTAAAGAACAATTCTGCTCATAATCGCGTAGAGCCACGCGCATGCAATGGCTCATGCCGCAAGAGAGCATCCCAGAACCCGGAATGTAAAAACGCTACCATACCCCCCTGGAAAGATACTCTTAAACGGATCCCCTAACCCCTACCCCAACGCCAAGAATACTCCACGCGAAGAAACCGCAACCGGCGGCATTCCGCAATATAGTTCCCTATCGTATAAAGGGCGCAACCATCTATAACGCTTGATTAAAATAGCGTCCACTAAGTAAGATACTAAACGGCGCGATGCCCCTACGGCAACCGCCCCATCCCCATAGCACGCTCACCATTGCCCCTCCCCAGCCCTCGAGGTGGAACTATCAACTACCTATGAAACAATCGTTTATCGACAACGCAACCGGGCAATAATCTCCGCCCCCCTCCTCGCGCCTCACATTTTCTACCACGGTGCCGCCCATTCAAGAAAGGGTGGGGAAATGGGCCTGACGCGGCGAACAGATAGAAAGGCACTAGACGCGCACCGCGCCCGATAGGGCGAAAAGAGCCCCTAATCGCCCACACTTCGCATTGAGGGTAGCTTTACTACCCCAAGGCGCATCGCATAAATCACGCTTTCGTTAAAAAGATCGGACATGGGAGTGGGAAAAACACAGCCGCGGGAGGTGCAGCGAAAAAGCTTCTCTTCCGTGGAGTTCCCCCGCGCTGAGAAAGGCGTGACAGGATGCAATGGATGCTGACTCCCCCTTTCTTTCCCGCAGCTTACGTCCGCAGGCTCTCACTGCCCATATGCTCTCCCCTCGCCCCCCGCCCAAATTAA
This sequence comes from Bacteroidia bacterium, assembly GCA_013333195.2. GTDB lineage: Bacteria > Bacteroidota > Bacteroidia > Bacteroidales > CAJPTX01 > Bacteroides_D. Next base: position 6,625 of record JABCPG020000070.1, on the reverse strand, counting down.
AGGGGAACCAATGGGGTATCAAGGAGGCACCAAAGAGGCATCAAAGTTGGTTTTCTCGGGAGAAAACCAACTTTGATGCCTTAACGAAGCCTTTTTGGTAGCACTTCGCCGGATGGCAAACATAGCGTTTTTAAATGCACCCCCCCACGCGCCACGAATAGAAACAGAGGGGCAAAGGGCGCGCAAACGCCCATGAAGCGTTAATTCTCTCTAGACGAAGCATGGGTTCTCCTATAGAAAGGCGGCAACTTTCGTCCGCGGAAACGTTACTACGCCACGTAATGCTACCCGCAGGGTAAACCATCCCGAACCGAACGACTCTCCGCATTTCTTGCTACCTTTGCGTAGCACATTAATACCTTTAACTATGTACGGAAAAATGCAAGCCCATTTAGCCTCAGAGCTAAACACGATTAGAGAGGCCGGGCTCTACAAGCAGGAACGGCTCATCGCCACCCAGCAGCAGGCGGAAATCAAAGTTAGCACCGGCGAGGAGGTGCTGAATTTCTGCGCGAACAACTACCTTGGGCTCTCCAACGACCCTCGCGTAATCGCCGCGGCGAAAGCCATGATGGACCGTCGAGGATACGGGATGTCCTCCGTGCGTTTCATCTGCGGTACGCAGGATATCCATCGTGAGCTAGAAAAGGCAATCGCCCAATATTTCGGTCTCGATGATTCCATACTGTACATCTCGTGCTTCGATGCCAATGGGGGTGTCTTTGAACCTCTATTCTCGGATCAAGACGCGATTATCTCCGACGCGCTGAACCACGCCTCCATCATCGATGGGGTACGCCTAAGCAAGGCGAAACGCTACCGCTACGCGAACGCCAACATGGAAGAGCTTGAGCAATGCCTTAAGGAGGCGCAGGCGCAGCGTTTCCGCATCATAGTAACCGATGGGGTATTCTCAATGGACGGCAACGTGGCCCCCCTCGATAGGATTGTGGCGTTGGCTAAAAAGTACGATTCTCTGGTCATGGTGGACGAAAGCCATTCCGCCGGCGTTGTGGGGAAAACGGGACGTGGCGTAACGGAGCAATTCGACCTGCGGGGACAAGTTGACATCATCTCGGGTACGCTCGGCAAATCGTTTGGGGGCGGCTGCGGTGGATTCACGTGCGCACGGCAGGAGATTGTCGACATGCTGCGCCAGCGCTCTCGGCCCTACCTTTTCTCCAACTCAGTGCCGCCCGCCGTGGTGGGCGCCAGCCTTGAGGTTTTCAAAATGCTCGAGGAGAGCAACGACCGGCACAGCAAGCTCGTGGAGAACACCACGTACTTCAAGGAGAAAATGACCGCCGCGGGCTTCGACATCAAGCCGAGCCAAAGCGCGATCCTCGCGGTGATGCTCTACGATGCCAAGCTATCGCAGGAGATGGCCTCCGACCTACTGAAGGAGGGAATCTACGTCACAGGGTTCTACTACCCCGTGGTGCCAAAGGGCGAGGCGCGCATCCGCGTGCAGGTGTCGGCGGGCCATGAGCGCGCGCACCTCGATCGCTGCGTGGAAGCCTTCATCAAGGTAGGGAAAAAGCATGGTGTAGTAAAGTAGTCTCAACGTTTTCACGGTTTCTCGCCCGCCCAGCAGCATTACGCTACTGGGCGGGCGATTTTTGTATCCCCACGATGGCACATAATCAATGGGCGTACCCGCCCTCAACGCAGGGATTGGCGGAGGAATACCGTTTCGCACGCGCATTTCATCAGCCAATTTTTGCAGCGCATCCGCATTTCACCAGAACACCCTTTCACCTCCCTCCCGCGGGGTTTTTGCAAAGATGTTCCGGCGAGATTGCCGCCCTCTACCGCATTCTTTTCATACATTTGCACAAAATTTAACGCAAACCCATTGATTTGGAACGCTGCAACGGTACGCTAAATGTGCTGTCGCTCTTTAGCGGCGGGGGCGGCATGGATCTAGGCATTGAGGGGGGTTTTATCTGCCACCGCAACAGCCTCCCGCTCGATGGCGATTCCCTAGTGCAAGAAGTGGTAGACGACTGTTGGGTGCGGGTGAAGCCCACGCGATTCCGCACGAGCTTTGCCAATGACATCGTTCCGCAGGCGGGCGAGGTGTGGAGACGTTACATGGCGCAGCTCAACAACGGCACGGAGCGTTGCTACCGCATCGGCAGCATTGTCGATTTAGTGAAAACCGCAGAGGCGGGCGAGCCGATTTTCCCACAGCACGTAGACCTCGTTGTCGGTGGATTCCCCTGCCAGGATTTCTCCGTGGCGGGCGCACGGCGCGGCTTCCAATCGAGGGTGGCGCACAGCGGGGAAAGGATGGCCTCAGACGAACCCTCCGAGGAGAGCCGTGGGTTTCTCTACTACTGGATGAAGCGCACGGTTGACATCGTGAAGCCCAAGATGTTCATCGCGGAGAACGTGAAGGGTCTCACCAACCTCGGCGACGCGCAGGAGGTGATACAATCCGACTTCGCCAGCGCGGACGATGGCGGATACATCGTGCTGCCACCACAGGTACTACATGCCGCGGACTACGGCGTGCCGCAAACGCGGGAGCGCGTCTTTTTTATCGGCGTCCGCAGGGTGGCACTACGGCAAGAGGCCCTCTCCGCGCTGCAATCGTCACCCATTCCAACCGACTACACCCCCTACCCTACCCCCACGCACGGCTACACCCGGCAAACCGAGGGGCTAAAAAGACCAGTCACCTGCGCAGACGTTCTGCAACACCTCAACGAGCCTAACGATAGCAGCGATGCCTCGCAGCGCTTCTACTCGAAGGCTAAATACATGGGGGCGGAGTGCCAGGGGCAGACGGAAATATCCCTCGCGGGGCAGGGCCCTACCATCCGCAGCGAGCATCACGGCAACATAGAGTTCCGCAGGCTCTCGCTGGCGCATGGGGGTAAACATGCCGATGAACTCGCCAAAGGACTTCCCGAAAGGCGCTTAACCCCCCGGGAGTGCGCGCTGATACAGACCTTTCCACCGAACTATCAGCTAGTGATCAAGCAGCTCGATAGCAATCGTTTCGTGGTGAGCCCCTCGGCGGCCTATAAGATCGTGGGCAACGCTGTGCCCCCCATCCTAGCCTACAGCATTGCGCGCAGGGTGGATGAGCTATGGGACAGGCTATTCGCTGAGGGCTTCTAGGGAATGGGAAAGTTGGAAAGTAGATGGAAACTACACCTTCCTACGATGATTTCTTCGCATTGATACACAAAACCGAACTGGCTCTAAACGATTTTGCGCAAGCCAACTCTACAGAACTGCGCGACTATAGCCCTACCAAAGTATATGCAGAGACTCCCCCTTTAATCCAGACAAAGTATACCGCAACCAAAAACAACACTTTGGTGATATCCAAAAAGTGTGTGAAGTTTTTTTACTCTTTCTTTCTCCCGGGAGCATGCCCCAGAAAAAACGCCTTTCCATGTATAGCGTATCACCACCACTGCTCGCACAAAGCAACGCAGCCTTGGGAACACGGTGCAAGGATAATATATACTTGGTAATATTCAAATGGTACTGTAGAAGATGTGACATTGGCGGACGGCACTATGGGATACATGCCTCTCAAGCGATGCCAATATACCGCAGAGCTCGCCCATACGCACCGGCTAGATTTTGAGAAATGGTAATTAAACCCTACCTTTGAACCTAAAGATTCACGAGGGGCGCAATGAGAAATTCGCCACTTCGCAATAAGTCGGAAATGCTAGTAGCCGCAGCCGACCTCCTTTACAATAACAACTATTACGCAGCGGCTGCCCATGCAGCTTACTACAGCTGCTACCAAATGCTAAAATGCATTTGGATGAACTCCATGGGCAAATCGGACGATGAACTTAGGGTTAGCATAAGTCAATCACGGCATGGATCTCACGAGTATTTGTTAAATTGCGTTGTACGCTTTATAGGCAGTCAGCCAACGGCATACTCTGATGAAGATGCCCGTCAACTGAGAAACGAAATTCCGCAACTTAAACGGCTGAGAGTTGATGCAGACTATTCTAATACGATTTTTGATAGCGCAAAAGGCAAAAGCTCCATCAATTTGTCAAAAGAACTGTTATTGATTCTAAAGAAGTACTGAAGCTATGGATTCTGTGAATTTTGTACGTGAAGAACTCAATCTATTTATTAAACGGTTCTCTGCCACGTGCGTACGTTACGAATATGACCCTCAGGCCTTAGTACATATGGTTGAGGTTCTTCCCAGTAAGGTTTATCATACCGATAAGGAATACATTGCATGGGAAAACGACATTTACAATCGTTTTGTCAACAAGTTTCCATGCGAGAACATATGCTTTACTACAGAAGATTCTCTCGTAAGCGTAGAGAAGCCCGATATGGAATTGTTTGGAGATGGATTTCTCTATACGTCTAAAGAAAGGCCAAGAGTTTTTTATAAGCCTACGATTGTTCAAAATATCAGCAACACCTCTGCAAACGTCACATTTTCGAAGCGGGTAGGTGCGACATTCACAAAAACAACGGAATTGCAAAAGCTTCCGGAGGGATTCGTAAAAGCGGCATAGTATGGACAAAAACATGGAGTCTGGATTCCACATAAGCAATTTGCTCCTCTTAGAAAGCCAGTTCAAACGAATAAATCGGGTACAATTCAACGAGGAGTCATTCGCCAATCTTCTCCCAAAGATTGGCGTAGCGGTTGATGTCCACGGCAACCAAATAGCGGTTACAGAAGAGGTAACCGTAAGTCAAGAGATTGACGGTAAGACACAGTTCTCGTTTTTTGTGAAAATGGTGGGAGTCTTTGAACGCATCGGCGAGAGCCCTCTGACCGATGGTGAAAAATTTGGTAGGGTCAATGGAGCTGCCATAATTTTTCCCTACATAAGGGAACACATCACGGCTCTCTCGCTAAAAGCAGGACTGGGCCCTATAATTTTACCCCCTATCAACTTTACCAGCACACAAAACGACTAGCAAAGGGGTATGCTAAAATTCTTCTAACCCTGATATGGCAAGAGGTGCTACTACCCTCCATGTAGCATGATCCCCCTCTTCGGCGGGCTTTATTCTACAGCAGCTTACGCTCCTCCAGGGCCTTAGCCATCTTCTGCTGCAGCTCCTGCGCCTTGGCGCGCGCCGCCTCCGCGTAGTCGGGCCCGCCACTCGCGTAGATGATGCCGCGCGAAGAATTGACGATCAACCCGCAATGCCTATTCATTCCGTGCTCCACGACGGAATCAAAGTCACCCCCCTGCTCTCCGACCCCGGGGACTAGCAAAAAATGGTCAGGCGCTATCTGGCGAACCTTCTGGAGCACCTCCGGGTGCGTGGCCCCCACCACGTACATCATATTGCCGTCGTGGCCCCAGCGCTTAGAGGTTTCCACAACCACCTCATAGAAATTGCGCGGGGGATCGCCCACGGGCAACGTTTGGAAATCGCGGTAGCTGCCATTGGAGGTCACGGCGAGCAAAATCACCCAACGCCCCTCATAGTCCAGAAAGGGTTGCACCGCATCGCGCCCCATGTAGGGGGCAATCGTCACGGCGTCGAACCCCAATACTCGGTACAAGCTCTGGGCATACATCCTAGCCGTGTTGGCGATATCCCCCCGTTTGCCATCGGCTATTGTCAGGACATCGGGGTAGTGGCTATTGATGTAGCGAACCGTGCGATCCAGACAAGCCCAGCCCTCCGCGCCCATCGCCTCGTAGAATGCCAGATTCATTTTGAAGGCTATCGCCAAATCGGCGGTTGCATCCACGATCGCCCTATTGAATTCAAATACGGCATTACGCATGCTGCCCACCGAGGGAGGCAAGCGCTTCGGGTCGGTATCAAGCCCTACGCATAGGAAACTCCGCTTTGCCTTAATCCGCTCAAAAAGTAGTTGCGACGACATACCTTACCTCCCTTTCTATCAAATTGTTAGTACTACATACCGCTCGCGCGTAGCCGCTCCGCATTCTCCGCGATTTGGAGCCTCTCGATGATTCCTCCAATATCCCCATCCATGACGCCGGGCAAATTATACACGGTATAGTTAATGCGGTGGTCAGTCACCCGCCCCTGAGGGTAATTATACGTTCGGATTTTCGCCGAGCGATCGCCCGTTGACACCATCGTTTTCCTCTGCGAGGAGATGCTATCGAGGTATTTTTGGTACTCAATGTTATACAGCCTGGTGCGAAGCTCAACGAGCGCCTTCTCGTAGTTTTTAATTTGCGATTTTTGATCCTGGCACTGCACCACCGTGCCCGTAGGGATGTGGGTCAGCCGAACCGCCGAGTAGGTGGTGTTAACGCTCTGGCCCCCCGGCCCCGCGGAGCAGTAGGTGTCCTTCCGTATATCCTCCATCTTCAGCTCAATATCGAACTCTTCCGCCTCAGGCAAAACCACCACGCTCGCCGCGCTCGTATGCACACGCCCCTGCGTTTCAGTCTGCGGGACGCGCTGCACGCGGTGGACGCCGGATTCGTATTTCATCAACCCATACACCCCACTCCCCGCGAGCGAAAAGACTATTTCCTTGAAGCCCCCCGCCGTACCCTCGTTCGAGGAGCTCACCTCTAGCTTCCATCCCTGCGATTCGGCGTAATGCTCATACATTCGAAACAGATCCCCCGCGAATATACTCGCCTCATCTCCCCCGGCGCCCCCCCGTATT
>JABCPG020000069.1 GCA_013333195.2 Bacteroidia bacterium | reverse complement strand
GCGAGAACCTCAAGGAGGTGACCATTGAGGAGGGCGTGAAGACCATCGCCTACCAAGCCTTCTACGGGTGCAAGAGCATCAAGTCGCTAGCCATCCCCGCCTCGGTGGAGACCCTAGCGGGGAACGAGAATACCTTTTCAGGCGAGGGATCATTCGAGGGGTGCAACGCGCTGGCCTCCCTCAAAATCGGCGCGCAAACCATCGGGCGCGGCGCATTCAAGGGCTGCGGGACCCTCAAGGAGGTGACCATTGAGAAGGGCGTGAAGACCATTAAGGACGAAGCCTTTTCTGGCTGTAGAATGATTACAAAAATAACCGTTCCTAACAGTGTAACCCAATTGGGGGCTAATGCTTTTGGCAGTTGCGCTGCGCTTAGCGATGTTATTTGGCTAGCCAGCGCAGATTGTGATGTCAATTCACATGCGTTTGAGAGCATAGCCAAGCCAGCCACGCTCCACGTAAGGCTAGGGGAAAAAGCGAAAATAGAGAGTAATGGAAAAACGTGGTGGCATCCTTTTACCATAGTAGAAGACGGAGTCGCCGACATTTCGACCGTGGAAAGCACGCTGCTTGCCACGGTGCGGGTAGTGGCTAACCCCATGCACAATACGTTAACGCTTGAGGGAACATCTTCGGCTGTACGTGTGGAGGTGTACAGCATGGCGGGAACAATGGTGCAAACCTATACCCCACACAGCGAACCACGTATCGAGATAGCCGCTGACAGGTGGCCTAGCGGAGTATACATGGTGCGTATGGTCGCGCAGGATGGGGCTAGAGTGATGCAGGTAGTAAAACGCTAAACACACACAGAATATACTACGGGGTATGCGGGCGGACCAGCGTGTCCGCCCGCGCCGTATTAGCCCTCATAACGCCTCGACATAAGCCAAGCTAAGACTACCGCCGAATTCGGCCATAGCAGAATGTGAAAATGGATGGTCTCTTAGCTCTAGTTCAATGCAAGGGGTATAGCTATACAGAGGCACCCCGCTACAGCTTGAAGGGTAGCTGCAAGCCATGAAATAGGAGACTAGCCCCCCACGCAGTTCCCCTCCTGGGTTTGCGCATCAACGCAGCCCTATCAGTAGGACGGACACTAAAGCCGAAAATCTTTAGCCATTCAGCCTATTGCCCTAAGGGTGAAACGGTATAGAAGAGTGACCGGCGGAGCCCTCCCGTACAATCCCTACATTGAACTCGCATTCCCTTGGTTACCTTTAGAATACGGTGATTCAAAGGGGGTATTTCATTTGTATCAATCCCTTCCATGGTTTGAAAAAGACTACCCTTTTGCCAAGATAAACAGCACTCCGTGCAAAGCCTATAGCTTCGCACGGAGCGCTCCATCTTTAGATCCTCTTACCGCCTTACCCTACGCGATTCCCTGAAAACCCATAAAAGCCAATGCCAAAATCCCCGCGGTTAGCAACGCTATCGGCGCCCCTTTCATCGCCTTCGGCACTGAGTTTAGATCAAGCGCCTCGCGAAGACCAGCAAAAATAACCAACGCTACGCCAAAACCCAATGAATTCGCAATCGTGTACACCACCCCCTCAAGCAATCCATAGTGCTTTTGCACCACTAGCACTGCCACCCCAAGCACCGCGCAGTTAGTCGTAATCAACGGCAGAAAAATTCCTAACGCCTGGTAGAGCGATGGACTCACCTTCTTAAGTATTATCTCCACCATCTGAACCAGCGCTGCTATAATCAATATAAAACTCAGGGTCTGCAAAAAACCTACTCCAAGCGGCTCAAGCACACACGCTTGAACCAACCACGTGGCTATCGTGGCAATCGTCATAACGAATAGCACCGCGCCCGCCATTCCAAGGCTCGTCGACAACCGCTTCGACACTCCCAAAAATGGGCATATCCCCAAAAACTGGGAAAGAACAATGTTATTCACGAATACCCCAGCCACTATCATCAATATGTATTCCATGGCAATCTCCTATTGCTACTTCCTGATTAACCGATTGAAAAGCAAAAGCAAATAGCTCAGCACTATAAAAGCACCCGGCGCCAGCACAAATATCATGGTGCCAAACGTATCCGGGTACACCTGCACCCCGAAAAAACGGCCTGACCCTATAAACTCGCGCACAAGGCCTATCACCGTCAAACTAGCGGTAAACCCAAGACCTATCCCGATACCATCAAACGCCGACTTCACCACGCTGTTTTTCGCCGCAAATGCCTCCGCGCGTCCTAATATTATACAATTCACCACAATCAATGGTATATATATTCCCAAGCTCTTGTACAACGCGGGCATGTACGCCTGCATCAAAAGCTCTACAATCGACACAAAGGCCGCTATCACCACTATGAATACCGGAATCCGCACCTTGTCCGGCACTATATTCTTTATAGCCGCTATCGCCATATTCGAACATATCAGCACGAACGCCGTCGCTAGCCCCATCCCAAGAGCGTTCTCCGCTGAGGTCGTCGTCCCTAGCGTAGGGCACATCCCTAGCATTAGCACAAACGTCGGGTTCTCTTTAATCAACCCGTTTATCAAAACTCCCAAATTCGATGTCGCTTTCATCCCTTTCCCCCCTTCTTTACTCTTCTACGCCTGTTGAACCGCTCCCGCTACCCGACGCGCGCTCCTGGCTCTGAGGCTTCGGGCTAGACCCAGTAGACTCACCGGCCATAGTGCTAACTCCCTGGTACGCCCTATTCACCGCATCCAAGAATGCCCGCGACGAAAGCGGCGCCGACGTTATCGCATCTATCTTCCCGCCATCTTTGCTAACCCGAAGAGGCTCCAATCCCGGATTTAATCCATAGATACTGCTCTGCCGCGGACTCTGCTTCATCCTAAATCCAAACAGCTTCTCCACCACGCTCACCACCGGCGTTCCCTGCGGCTTAAACCAATCTACCATGCGCGTTCCAAGACCCGGCGTCTCCGACTGCTCTAGCACGCTGTAGCCCTTTATACTTCCCCCATCGTCAAAACCAACCATTAAGGATATCGCGCCCCCAAAACCTTGCGGCGAAAATGTCTGCACCGCGGTTCCCACCTTCTTGCCTCCCAGCGTCGCGGGATAAAGACGCAACACTCCCCCATCCACCGGTAACTCTTGCATCTCCGATGAAGGATCGTTATCAAACTCAGGCAGCACCTCACGCAGCGCGCTTAGCACCTTCTCCGCCTTAGCCTGCTCTATCGGCTTCTTTGTAAGCGCATTCACCAAACCCAATCCTAACGCCGCCACGACACCCGCGCCCACCAGCACGGCAACCATGTTGCGCATCGTTGATTGTAATGCCATTATTTTACCCTCCTCCTTGCTACTCCAAACTTCCTCGGCTTCACATACCGATTTATAAGCGGAACCATCGCGTTCATTATCAATATCGCAAACGACATCCCCTCGGGGTACGCGCCCCATATACGTATCGTTACTGCCAACAGCCCTATGCACAATCCGTAAATGAGCATCCCCGGCTTCGACATGGGAGATGTCGCGTAGTCTGTCGCCATGAATATGGCCCCTAGTAGCATTCCGCCAGAAAGCAAATGGACTACTGGGGAAGCATATATCGCGCTGTTCGAAAGCCACATGGCCCCGCTAAGCACCGTGGCCCCCACCAGCACCGACAACGGAATATGCCAGCTTATCACATGCCTAAACAGTAGATAAATACCTCCGAGCAGCAACGCTATCGCCGACACCTCTCCAAAAGACCCCCCCATTTTGCCGAGCAACATGTCAACAACCCCAGGCATATCTCCAAAACCCTTCCCAAATCGCGCGCTCTTCACCAACGAAAGCACCGTGGCACCCGTAGTGCCATCTGGGCACCACGCACCGCAACGCGCCAAAGGCCATGTCGTCATCTGCATCGGGAAGGATATTAGCAGCAGCGCGCGCGCCGTCAAGGCGGGATTAAAAAGATTATTGCCCAATCCGCCAAAACTCATTTTCGCTATCCCTATCGCCACTATCCCGCCTATCACAACTATCCAAAGCGGAATCCCCGACGGCAGGTTCATCGCGAGCAGCAATCCCGTTACCAGCGCCGAACCATCGCTTAGCGTAGGCTCTATCCGCAGCACATATCGCGCCAGCAAATATTCGCACGCCATGCACGTGATAATCGACACCAACGTCACCAAAAGCGCATCTATCCCAAAAAAATATACTCCCACCAACCACGCCGGCAGCAGCGCATACACCACATCCAGCATTATTCGACGCGTGCTGCTCTGACCATGCACGTGCGGCGATGGCGATATCCTTAACTCTGTACTCATCTTCGGCCCTCTTTTACATCTTATTTCTGTGACCGCGCCCGTATCATCGCGCCGGTTGCACTCTTCCCCATTCGAATATAATCCAGCAGCGGTATGTTCGCCGGGCATGTGAAGCTGCAGCTCCCACACTCGATGCACGACATTACCTCTTCATGCTCCAACCGCTCGCAATCGCCCATCCGCGAAAGGCGAATCAACAGGTACGGCTCTAGACCCATCGGGCAATGATGCGCGCACTGCGCGCAACGGATGCAATTACTGCTCTCACCACGGTCGCTCTCCGACTCCGGCATCACCAGAACTCCAGATGTACCCTTCGTCACCGGCGCACTTACATTCTTCAACGCCCTTCCCATCATCGGGCCACCGCTAATCACTTTCCCTGTATCCGCCGGAAGACCCCCAGCCGCCTCCAGTAACACCTGAATCGGTGTCCCTATACGCACCATGAAATTTCCCGGCGCCCGAAGACCTTTCCCCGTAGCCGTTACTACCCGCTCGATTAACGGCTTGTGCTTCTGCAACGCCTCGTATATCGCGTACACAGTCCCCACATTGTCCACCACCGCACCCACGTCTAAGGGAAGCTTACCCGAAGGTACCTCCCGCCCCGTCACCGCCTCAATAAGCTGCTTCTCACCGCCCTGCGGATATTTTACCTTGAGCGCCTGAACCTCTATACCCTCAAATTCTTTCGCCAGCGCCCCAAGATGCGCTAGTGCATCCCGCTTGTTATTTTCAATGGCTATCACTGTACGCGGGTTGCCTAAGGCGCGGCGCAATATGCTCGCCCCCACCAATATCTGCTCGCCTCGCTCTAGCATCAAGCGATGGTCGGAAGTCAGGTACGGCTCGCACTCTACTCCGTTTAGCAACAGGTATTCTACCTTCTTACCCTCGGGCACCGACAGCTTCACATGGGTCGGAAACGTCGCGCCGCCCATTCCTACTATCCCCATCTCCACAATCCGAGCCAGTATCTCCTTCGCGCTCATGCTATTCTCTCGCACTACTGTCTCTGTCCGATCTATGCTCGAATCCCACTCATCTCCCTCCACCTTAATCACAATCGCAGGCTTCGCAAAACCCGACGCATCCACCACATTATCAACCTTCAACACCGTACCCGACACCGAGGAATGTATATTCGCCGATACAAAACCACCGCTCTCCGCGATCCGCTGCCCCACTACCACCTTATCCCCCTTCGCCACTAACGCTTTCGCCGGCGCACCTATATGTTGGCTTAATGGAATCCACACCTCCCCAGGAATAGGGAGCGAAACTATCCCTTTTCCCGCGGTTATCTTTTCTGCTTTGGGATGTATCCCACCCATGCGAAAAGTCTTCAACTGTATGCCCATTGCTTCTTTCTCCTTATTCTCTATTGCCTCCTCCCCCGCTGCTCCTATGCCTCAGCAGAAACCGCCGACGGCTTCTCCGCCTTGGGCGAATCCTCCACCTTGACTGGAGTCGGGAAGTTCACGTCCCATATCGCTTTGGTCGGACACACCGGAACGCATTTCCTACACGTCTTACACTTCGTAAAATCTATATAGGAAAGATTATTCGCTATCGTAATCGCCTCAAAGGGACACGCCTTCTGGCACTTGCTACACCCAATGCACGCCACCTTGCAGTTCTTCATCGCCACTCCGCCCTTGTCCTGATTGACGCAGGAAACAAACACCCTACGACCCTTCGGCCCGCGCGATCGAAGCTCTATAATATGCTTCGGGCATATCTTCACGCATTTCCCGCACGACGTGCACTTCGCCTCGTCTATCACCGGCAAATGGGTCTCCGCATCCATGTGCAACGCATCAAACTCGCACACGCTCTCGCAATCTCCCATCCCTAAACACCCGTAGGAACAACCCGTCGGCCCCTCAAACAGCGCCGCCGATACCCGGCACGAACTCGCTCCGTCCCACTTCGCCACCATGGCCCGGTGCTCCGGCGAACCCGCGCAGCGAACCACCGCCACCGTAGGCTCCTTTTTCATCGCTTGTCGCCCCATTATCGCCGATATCTTCTCCATCACCGCATTCCCTCCCACCGGGCAATAAAACGTACTTGGGTCTTTCGTATTCACAAAACCAACGGCAAACCCACGGCACCCAGGATTTCCGCACGCCCCGCAATTCGCACCAGGCAATGCCGCCTCCACCTCGTCTATGCGAGGATCCTCCTCCACCTTAAATCGTTGCGACACCACGTACAGCAGCACAGATGCCACTAACGCTATGCTCACCAACACTACTAGCGCCCATATTACTGTCGTCATTTCCTACTCTTCCTTTTGCACTCCTTTTACTCTTATCTTCGCCTCAATCCTATCTCTAAACACGTATAGCAAAATGTAGTACGGCAAAACAAGACCTATCGACACTACGCCCGAAAGGCCCTCGCCAACCCCGCGCCCCACAAGCACTATCAAGCTTACTAGCACTATCACGAAAGGCACCACATACATAATGAACATAGCACGAAATCCCTCCCATGCCGTTATCCCTAGTGTCACCCGATCGCCTACACGCGCTCCTCCCTTCGGCACCCGCACCACAACCTCGCGAACCTCACCACCCGACTTCCCGCACGCCGCGCGCGCCGCGCACGCGCTGCACGCCTCGGCCTGCGCAACCCCTACCACCATACGCTCACCCTCTATCCGAAGCACCACTCCCTGCTGTATTACGCAATTTTCTCTACCGCCTGCCATACTTGACTCCTTCTCCAACGCAAAGGTATTCTTTTTTCGCTCCATACGTTATCTTTGACAACAATTCATATGTAGTACAAATAAGATTCGCAAAACGTCTATTTGAAGAGTACGCAATTTACCTTTCTATGAATATTCATCTGCAAATTAATATCCTAAAATTTTCGGTTATCTACACGCAACCGCACCAGCATCCGGCGTATCCCTACCCCTCTCCACCCCAAACAGATCAAATGCATAACCATCCATCTTCACCCCAAGATGACGGGCCGAACTCCTCTTTCCCGGAAGGTATTGCCCCTGCGCCCGCAGCTCTAGAACCGGATCTTCGGATGTGCAACGCTCTATTTGAACCCCACTCAAATGCTCTTGGCTAACCTTTAGCACCGAACCAACAGCGCGCAAACGTCCTCTTGGACCTCCTCCGCCCGCTTGACCCACCTCTTCTTTACGTTCACCCCATATAATGCTATTGACCACCTCCGCGCTCGCGCTCCCTTCCCCATCATCTAGCCACAGCCCCTCGCCCATTTGTACTTGAGGCGACATCGACTCCGTGCAGATTGTGCAGTGGACCAACTCAATCTTCGACCCATGCAACGCCACCCCATGGCGATAATTCTGGCCAAATATCGTTCCCACAACCTTTGCTTCTCGCACGCCCACTAGGCGCAGTCCATCTTGACTGCTATACAATATCCTGCTATCTTTTATACACACAGAATCTCCCGACACCGGCGCCCCCTGCACCACGACTCCATTCACAGCCCCGCGCACGTCCGTATGCGACAGGTACAACCCTCTACTCCCTTTGTCCACTACTATCCCCTGCCACTGGCCAGGCTTGCGCATATAGTACGGCTCCATACGTTGCGGAAGCAAACTCACTCTCGAACCCACATCTCCTCTCGTCTCAAAACTACCTTCAATTTGCAGCCGCGCCCCGTGCCCGACGATTATTGGAGTCCCCGCCGCCGCGCCCCCGTTCGCGCCAGCCCGCCCGGGCGGCCCCTGCGCGCCGTCGCGGGG
>JABCPG020000068.1 GCA_013333195.2 Bacteroidia bacterium | reverse complement strand
TACTGCGTCGACAACCGACTATCTAGCCTCGACGTGTCGAGAAATGGCAACTTGACGGGTTTGGACTGCTCCGACAATCAACTGTCCAGCCTCGACGTGTCGAAAAATGAGCTATTGGAGGAATTGTGTATCTATGGTAACCTTTTTTCCACCAGTACCCTCAACGACCTCTATTGCCAGCTGCCGGATCGAACAGGGAAACAGAAAAAAGGGATGATTTTCCCTGTTTTGAGAAGCGGAGATATCGAAGTGCGGCTTGTACAGTCCAGTAGTAAAGCTGTAACAGATGCAAAGAACTGGAAAATAAAATATCAAAAATACGGGGAGCCTGAGATTAGTGGCATAGTGGGTAATTATCGTTGCGGCACTCCCTGCGCGCTTACGCTAGCGCCTGCGACGCTACCACATTCATTGGGTTATCAAGGTGGAACGTGGGAGACAATGGTGACCAGCTCAGGTGAATGGAGCCTAGATGAGGCTACGCTTCCCGCTTGGCTTGATGTATCCCCCAGGCAGGGGAATTCGGGCACGACGGTAACGGTTACGGCGCAACCTAATACAGGTTTTCAAGTTCGTGATGCCGCTCTAGCTTTTACGTTAATCAATGGGAATACTACGAAACAAGTGGTTGTCCTAAGACAGAATGCAGGGAGAATATATGTAGACCAAGTCAGAGAATATACATTCCCCGCAGCAGGAGAGACCAAAACGAATTACTTCACCGTGGAGAGTACGGGCGAATGGGTTGTAACCAGCTCCGCCGCGTGGTGCACGGTAGAGCCGAAAGAGGGCGAGGCTGGCACAAAGCAAGTGACGGTTAAAGCGGAGGCGAACAGCCAAAAAGAGGCACGCGAAGCCGAGTTGACCTTTGCGCTGAAAGTTAATGCCGAAATTAAGCGGGTGGTGAAGGTGAAGCAGACAGGAAAGGGGAGCAATCAAAATCCTAGCGCGGTGGAGAATGTGCTATTCTCGGGTATCTCCGTTGCGCCCAATCCGTTTGGGGCGCAGCTCGTCATAAAGAATGGAGAGGGGATAGATGGGCGCTACGAGTTGGTGAACACGAGCGGGGTGCTGGTTCGTTCGGGTTCGTTGCAGGGCCGTGTGGTCGTGCTCCGTACCGAGGGGCTGAAAGCGGGAGTTTATCTGCTGCGCATCCTTGCGGGAGGGGGCGCGAAGACCTTCAGCGTGGTGAAGGAGTAGCGTCCGTGCGGGTTGAAACAGTGAGGGGAGTCGTCTCCATGGGGGGCGACTCCCCTTTTGTTACAGGCGTGTATTCGGAGAGGACGTGCGTTCTAGCATTATAGTCAAAATGTTCTTGAAAAGGATGTTGCATATGCGGAGTCCTCTCATTTGCGATAGGCAATTGCTAATGGTACTGCGCTGAGGCTAAAATAAATTATAATGCTTTGGGATGTGCTAGTTATAGGAAAAATGGTTACCTTTGGGGAGTTATAATTTAAAGAAGTGTCGCAATATGGGTGCAGCTCGGGTGATTACGCTAAATCAGTTTATAATCGATCGTCAGGCAGATTTTCCATACGCATCGGGAGAGTTCTCGCGTTTGCTCTACCATATTGCAGTCGCTGCGAAGATCGTGAATCAAAAGGTAAACAAGGCGGGGTTAGTCGATATTCTGGGAGAGGCTGGCTCAATGAACGTTCAGGGTGAGGATCAAAAGAAGCTGGATGTCCTGGCCAATGAGCAGTTTATCCAAATGTTGAGGTCGAGCGGCGAGTGTTGCGGGGTGGCCTCTGAGGAGAATCAGGAGGTTTTGCAGTTTGATGCTGATCTGGAGCGGAATGGTAATTATATTGTTTGCATGGATCCATTGGACGGCTCGTCAAACATAGATGTGAACGTATCGATAGGTACGATCTTCAGCATTTATCGAAGGATTACCCCTCGTGGCGAAAAGGCGCAGAAAGAGGATTTCTTGCAGCCGGGCAATAAGCAGTGCGGGGCTGGTTATGTCATCTACGGTAGTTCTACCATGTTGGTTTATACAACCGGGCATGGGGTCTACGGTTTTACGCTGGATCCCGGTATCGGTGAATTTTGCCTCTCCAACTCCTCGATACACACCCCGCAGATGGGGCAGATCTATAGCACTAATGAGGGGTATGTTGAGCATATAGGGCGTGGGTATCGTGATTATTTACACTATTGCCAGACGGAAGATAAAGCCACCAATCGCCCCTATAAAGGACGTTACATCGGGTCGCTCGTCGCCGATTTTCATAGGAATCTTCTAAAGGGTGGAATTTACATTTATCCTGCCACGGTCAGCTCGCCGAAGGGGAAGTTGCGGTTGCTGTATGAGTGCAACCCTATTGCTCTCCTCGCGGAGCAGGCGGGGGGTATGGCCACTGACGGTCAGCGCAGAATATTGGATATACAGCCGGAAACAATACATCAAAGGACCCCATTCATCGTCGGCTCCGCGGGAATGGTGGAGGACCTAATGGGGTTCTTACGGGAGGCGCAGAAGTAGTAATGGTGCTATGGCGCATCCTGTGCGTGTCGGTGGTGCATGGAAGGGGGGATGCCTTGTTCTCATCCCGGTGGCGGTTGTCGTTTCAAGGGTGTCGAACGCGTAATGGAAAGAATAGTTGACTAGATGTGGTATGTTAAAACGAACGAAAATAGTAGCGACAATCTCCGATGCTAGGGCAACCGTAGATTTTATACGGCAGCTCGAGGATGCGGGGGTTGATGTGGTGAGGCTTAATACGGCCCACCAGGAGGTGGAGCAGGCGTTGGAACTTGTGGAGAAGGTCCGCTCCGTGTCGGATAGGTTAGGGATATTGGTAGATACGAAGGGGCCGGAGATTCGTACGTCCAAGCATGGCGAACCGTTAGAGGTGAAGCCAGGGACGCCGATCCAGGTGATTGGAGATCCGGAGGGCGTGAGCGGCGGCGAAACCCTATTTGTGTCTTATAAGGACATAGTATCGGTTGTCCCCTTAGGGGCTTCTATACTGATTGATGATGGGGAGATTGAGCTGGTGGTGACCGGCAAGAAGGAGGGTTCGCTGGTATGTTTCCCGCAAAACGGGGGGGTGATAAAAAACCGTAAAAGCGTCAACGTTCCGAATGTTGAGATAGATCTCCCCGCATTATCCGATAAGGATAAACGGTTCCTGAAGCTCTGCGCTGAAAAGGAAATTGACTTTGTCGCGCACTCGTTCGTGCGAACTGCCGATGATGTGCAGGCCGTGCAGCGGGAACTCGATAGGTATGGCGCATCGACGAAGATCATCGCGAAGATAGAGAACCAGCAGGGGGTGGACAATATTGATGCAATCCTGGGGCACGTGCATGGGGTCATGGTAGCGCGAGGCGATTTGGGAATCGAGATCCCTGAGGAGCGGGTGCCAGCGGTGCAGCGTATGATAGTCAAAAAATGCGTTGAGGCGAAAAAACCGGTGATTATCGCCACGCAGATGCTGCATTCCATGATTGAAAATCCTCGGCCCACGCGGGCGGAAATAAGCGATGTTGCGAGCGCGATATACCAGCGGAGCGATGCCGTGATGTTGAGCGGGGAAACAGCATACGGGAAGTACCCGATAGAGGCAGTGCGCACTATGGCGCGTATTGCAGCGGAGATTGAACCGCACTTAGAACCGCTTGTCGGCTTGCAGCTGATGAGGGTGCAGAATAAAATTACGGAAACGCTCGCGCGAGCAACGGTGGAGGCGTGCCTAAGCTTGCCCGTTAAGGCTATCGTTATTGATACCCTTTCCGGGCGTACAGCGCGTTATCTAGCCGCGTTCCGTGGGTTTATTCCTATATATGCAATGTGCTATCGACCTGAAGTCACCAGGCAGCTGTCGCTCTCCTATGGCGTTGAGGCTATGACAACGGAGCCTCGTGGTAGCCGCGACCAGTTTCTGGCGGATTCTCTCTGCCGGTTGCATAAGGCTGGGAAATTCGGCCTGAACGATCTAATCGTGGTGGTGGGTGGTAGTTTCGGACCTAGTAACGGGGCTACATTCATGGAGATTGGAGAGGTAAAGCATATCATGGCTTGCCCGATGCTGCATGGGGATGGGGAGTAGCTTTTTGCAGGGCGAAGGGGGAGTGGTATTACGGCGGATGTCGCGTATTGAAGATTTCGAACCTCTTTTCGCGCTCTACGAGTCGGCTTTCCCTCCCGCGGAGCGCCGGGGGTGGAGCGCTTTTCAAGAAATCTTTTACAGGGAGAACGCTGAATTTTGGCGTTTGGAGCAGGGGGGAATGGTGCATGGATTCCTTAATACGTGGCGTTTCTCAGAGTGCTTGTATGGTGAGCATTTTGCGGTGTGGCCAGCATCGAGAGGACGCCGGATTGGGGAGTACGCATTGCGTTGTCTGTTGAGGGTCGAAGCGTTACCTTTCTTGGTCGAGGTGGAGCCTCCTACGGATAGCATTACCCAGCGCCGAAAGGCCTTTTACGAGAGATTGGGGCTACAGGTGGTGTCAACGGCTTACTGGCAACCGGCGTATGAACCCGGTGGGGAGCGTGTGCAGCTTTATTTGATGTCGAACGATGGGGGGTTGCGAGGGGTGCGTCTTCAGCGGGCTTTGCATTCTGTGGCGAAGGAGGTGTACTGCAATGCGAATCTAAAAGAGATGCTCGAGGAGTATAGGGTACAATAAGGTGATGGGAACGATACTGGAAACGAGGGCTGTGCGGAAGCGCTACCAAACGTTGGAGGTGCTACGAGGCATTGATCTGAAAGTTGAGGCAGGAAAAGTTGTGGCCATTGTGGGGCCAAGCGGGGCGGGGAAAACCACTTTGCTGCAGATCCTCGGCACGCTATTACGCCCCGATGGGGGCGAGGTGTGGGTCGCGGGGAAGGAGGTCGTGGGGATGCGCCCGCGTGAGCAGGCTTACTTTCGGAATCGAGAAATAGGATTCGTGTTCCAGTTCCATCATTTGCTGCCGGAATGTTCTGCGCTGGAGAACGTGTGCATCCCGGCGTTAATACAGGGGCTCTCGCTTGAAAAGGCCAAGCGGAGGGCTAATGATCTCTTGGATTATCTCGGCCTTACGCCGAGGGCTAATCACAAACCTTCAGCGCTCTCGGGTGGTGAGCAGCAGCGCGTTGCCGTGTGCAGGGCATTGATGAATGATGCTCCTTTGATTTTGGCTGATGAGCCATCGGGAAACCTGGATTCTGAAAACCGCGCCGAGCTACATTCCCTTTTCTTTCGTTTACGCGATGAAATGGGTAAAACCTTTATTGTGGTGACGCATGACGATACCCTGGCGGAGAGTGCTGACGTTGTCGTCTCTATGCGCGATGGTCAAATCGTCGATCGCTGAATGGGCGCAACGTTTACCGCTTAAGGTGCAGCGTTTCCCCTTCTAACCGTTGGTTTTTCAGCTGGGAAAGCGTTTGGGGTATCGCAACGGTAGTGCCGTGGCGATCGTATAGCACGAGGTACGGGGTCCCGTCGAATCCAACCTTTTCAAGGAGTGAAGACTCTTCGTTGCGTTCCTCGACAGCGTTACGCCATTTCCACTGTTTCAGATTTATGTGCGCGGATAGTGCTTCTCCCGGGCGGTCGATGGAGATGGTCAGCACATCGAGTAGACCCGGTGGTAGGGACTCCCACCATTGGTAGATGCGGGGGAGTAGCAACTGGCAGTGGGGGCACCATACCGACCAGAAGACCGCTAGCGTGTAGCGGGTGTTGGGGTTAATTAGAGGAATATCCCTTCCCGCCAGATTCCTAACGTTTACGTGTAGCGCTTCCGAGGCCGGCAGTTCGTTGGTGGGCGGGGGGGCCAGATGAGGAATGGGTGCCAGGGGGCCGAAGGGGGATAGGGCCGCTAGGCGTGCGCAATTTAGGTAGTGGGCCTCTGTGAAAAAGAGCAGGGTGTACGCTCGTAGACGTTGCGCTACGTCCGGATGCATACGGCTAGAGGCTAATGCCCGTAGCGAGGTCGCGAAGGCCGAGTCGAGCTGCGTCCGAGAAAAGTCATCTGAGAGCTGGGCGTAAAAATAGTCCTGTAAATGCTCTCGTAGCGCATCGGAATGCGCAATGGTGGAATCGAGTAGGAGGGTGGATGTCCACCACGAGTGTATCGTGGTGGAGGCCGGCCGTCGCGCTAGGAAAAGAAAGTGGTGGAGAATGGAGTCTGAGGTGTTGCGCGTTGCCGAGTCAACGTACCGGTTAAGTTTATTTACTGCCGCCATGGCTAGCGAATCCATCAGATCGAGATCGTGTGGTGCGGCATCTACTATCTTTTTCGCTTGTGAAGCCAAAAATCTCCAGTAGTTCGCTTGATCCTGGAGATATAGCGCGCGGAGGTAAACCGAAGCCGACGCATCATCGATGGTGGAGCGAGCGGTAAAGTCTTCGCCGCGCATGTTTATAGATATGGGCTTCTCCGGTTTACTGATTAGAAGGGGGAGGGCTCCCAGGTTGGCGAGACGGAGTTGGTAGAGGCCAGGGTGTGATTCGTTGATTTTCAGGTAGTAGCGACCGTTGCTAGCTGGCCATGCGGAGTCTATGGCTCCCCATCCCCTTGGGGTTAGCTGCTCGAGGATAAGCTGCTCTGGGATGGCTGAAAGAAGGGTCACCTTAATCTCCGTCTTCTTACCCTTACAGGGGGACGCTCCGAGAAGCAGGCAGAGGGGTAGGGCTATTAGCAATCGTGGTAGCATGGCATGGGCTTTACGCTATTGGCCAATCGGGGCAGTGTCCATGGATACCAGCCTATCTCCTTTTAAAGAGAAAATCCATCGCGACTTTAGTCCATTGCCACGCCTTCACCTTGCGGGCTAGTTTGCGTAGGGTTAAAGCGTATTCGACGGTGCGTACAATATCGTTGCAATCCTGTTGCAGCGTGGTTTGCGCGCGTTGAACTCGTAGGTCTGCCTTTGCGATGAGAGCATCAAGCTCACGCATTGTGCGGAACGTGTATGTGGGGGAAGTTTGTTCCGAGGCGGCTGAAGCTGATGCGCGATTGTCTGGAACGCTACTCATTGTTTAAAAAATATCTTTCGGAGTTTCACCACAACGGGGTTTACAACGAGTCGATGGCGGAAGCGGTACAGCCCCACCCCAATCGCGCACCATACCACGGCTGACAAAAAGAACCCTAGCGCGTTACTTCCAACTAGCGACCCCAGGAGAAAACCTAGCGATATGCCGAGCAGGATGACTACCACGGCTGCTATCACCATCCACAGCACACCGATGAGCAGGAAGGACGCGATGCGTGCCAGATATTTAATGAGAATCAGGGTCGTGCGTTCCTGATGCGATGCGTACAGCTCGCGCGCATCTTCCCCCACTATCCGTCGCGCAGTGCGAAATATCGACATAGTGCTAGTGTCGGCTCGGTCGTTCGTCCGGGGTGTAGCTCTTGGCTGCTACTCCTTATTGCTTGCGCGTACCTTCTCTTCGAGTACCGCTAAGCGTTCGCGAAGAGAATCAATCAGCTCTGCGAGATCGTCGCGAACATCGTCAATCCGTTGGTCGGCCTCATTGCGCAATCTTGAAGAAGCGTTTTTCGCCCGATTCATGAGGTTCTCACAGGTTTCTTTTCCTTTTTCTGAGGTCGTTAGAAATGCGCTAACTGCACCTACGGCTGCACCCACTAGGAGGCCGGCCCAAAATTCTCCTTTTGACATTGGAATGGTTGTTTAGTTTATCCTATTGCGTAGAACCGCAAAAATTATGCCGTCTTACTGCTTGGGAATCTTTGCGTCTTTTTCTTCCGCTTTTGCTGTTTCCCACAGGGCATCCAGCTCCGAGGGCTGCATCTCTCGAAGCGTTTTCCCCTGTGACCGCGCGCCTGCTTCCACGTAGTTGAAGCGATGAATAAATTTTTTGTTCGACCTTTCCAAGGCCATAGAGGGGTCTACGCCGTAGAGGCGTGCGGCATTAATGACCGAAAAGAGGAGATCACCAATTTCCCCCTCAAGTGCCCTGTGATTCTCTTCAGCCTCCGCCATTCGCGTCTCGGTTAGCTCCTCTTCAACTTTTTCCCATACCTGGCTTTTCTCCTCCCAATCGAAACCCGCCGCGCTGGCTTTTTCTTGGATCCGTAGTGCCTTTGTGATTGGGGGGAGCGAACGGGGAACGCCTTCGAGCACGCGTCGATGCCCATTTCCCTCTCTGATTTTTAGATCCTCCCATTGCTCTTCCACCTCGCGGGCCGTGAGGCGTGAGGATGGATCAAAAACGTGCGGGTGGCGGTAGATTAGCTTGTCGTTCTCGCCACGTAGAACATCGGCTAGCGAAAACTTTCCTTCCTCGTTCGCGATTAGGGAGTAGAAAACGATATGCATTAATATGTCTCCTAGCTCTTTACGTACATCCTCCCATGATTCCTCAACGATGGCATCGGCCAGCTCGAAAACTTCTTCGATGGTGTATTGCCGTAGTGAGGGAATGGTTTGTTTCGCGTCCCATGGGCATTTCGCGCGGAGCAGCTCCATCGTCTTTAGGAATTCCTCGAAGAGCTGCAGGCTCTCGTTCCGTTCGTTGGTATTCATCATCGCTGCTGAAGTTTTTGGGGTTTCGTCGGGGTTCTCGCTACCTGTTTCCGGGTGACCCATAGGCAGATGAAGGTGAATGCCCCATTGAAAAGAAGTATCTCGTAACCGATGCCGGCGTGCGCTGCCTTTAAGCCCCATGACGCTAGGGGGGCTGCTATCGCAACGATGGGAACAACCCACTCTCTGCATCGCGCCTTTGTGAATAGGCCGAGCGCGTATAGCCCTAAGAGAGGCCCGTAGGTGTAGCTCACGGCGGTGAAGAGCGCGCCGATGATGCTCCCCTGCTTGATGGTGCTGAAAATCATTACAAGGCCGCCCAGCGCTAGCGAAACCACTATCTGTACGACCGTGCGGATGCGAGGGGTTCGAATGGTGTCATCGGGGTCGGCGCCGATGAGGTCTAGCGTGCACGACGTGGTCAGCGCGGTCAGCGCGGAGTCGGCTGAGGAGTAGGCGGCGGCAATAACCCCAAGGATGAAGAGAAGCCCTACCGCCGGTGGGAGCATGCCGCTGCTCGCTATTTGGGGGTAGAGATCGTCACCGCGGAGGGGTAGCGCAAGCCCTATATGCGCGTAGTAAAGGGTAAGCAGCACGCCTAGGCTCAGCAGCGCAAGGTTGATGGGAACGAATGCGTAGCCGTAGGCCACCATGTTCTTCTGCGCATCGCGAACATTTTTGCAACCGAGGCTCTTCTGCATCATATCCTGATCTAGCCCGGTCATGGCAATGGGGATGAGCGCACCGCTGAGAAATTGCTTTACAAAGTGGTTGGGGCTACCCCAGTCGCGGAATTCAAACATTGCGCTGTGTGGATCTTTAGCTATGGCTACCACGGTCTCGAGCGGTGAGAAATCGAGGCTTTTCGCCACGTAGTATATTGTGAGGGAGAGGCAGACTATCATGGCTGAGGTCTGGATGACATCTGTCCAGATGATGGCCTGCATACCGGCGCGGTGCGTGTATAGCCAAATTAGGGCGATGGTGAGGATGACGGTTGCGGCGAAGGGCACGCCCCACTGCCTAAAGATGAGGGTGTGGAGCACGTTGGCCACGATGAAAAGCCGAAATGCGGCTACCACCATGCGGGAAATGATGAATAGAATCGCGCCGGTGCGGTAGCTTACGCGCCCAAAGCGAGCGTTGAGGTAGGTGTAGATGCTCGGCGCGTGGAGTTTGTAGTAGATGGGGATTAAAACGTAGGCGATAACGTAGTACCCCACGATGTAGCCTAGCACCATCTGCATGTAGTAAAAATTGGTGGTAAGAGGCCATCCCGGCACTGAAATGAATGAAATGCCGGAGATGGAAACTCCAATCATGCCGAACGCTATGGCCCACCATGGCGCTCGGCGCTGCCCTACGAAGTAGGCACGGGCATCCCTCCGGCGCATACTTAGGCGTCCCGCGGCGAGTAGAACCGCAAAGTACGCTATGAGCATGATTAGTACATTTCGCGACGACATCGTTTTCTCGGGGTGTAGCGTGCGAGCTGCTGTTTCCCCATTGCAAAGGTAGTCAATTATTGCACGGTTTTCGTATTGTGTCCATGCAACTTGTTAACGACAATAAAAAAATTTACCTTTGCCTCGTAGGGGATGTGGGATTTTTTATGTCGAAAGGGTATTAATCCAAAATCGTGGGCGTAATGAAGTGGGAATTCACACAGTCAGATTTGGCCCAATTTGCCGAACGCGGCGTTAGCGCGGCGCAGGTTGAGGGGCAACTATTGCAAATAGCGCAGGGGTATCCGCGCACGCAGGTTACATCGGCCGCGGTGGTCGGGGGTGGCGTGCGCCAGCTTACGGAGGATGAAATCAATAGCGCTTCCGCTCGCTACGATGAGTATAGAGGGAAGGTCGCAAAGTTTGTTCCTGCGTCTGGCGCGGCTACGCGTATGTTTAAGAAGCAGTATGAGTATTTGCAGGGCAAGTGCCGCGATGAGGATGACCACCCGATAAACCCTTTTGAGGATTCTGTGGAGTTGTACCCCTTCGCGAAGGTGCTTCGAGATACGCTGCTCGAGCGGGGAGAGGATTTGGACGCGTTGCAGCGCAAAGGTGATTACGCGACCATTCTCCACGCCTTGCTCGACCCCGGGGCGCTGAACTATGGGGCAAAGCCCAAGGCATTGATCCCTTTCCATCTGTACGCCGATGGAAGTGTGCGATTGGCGTTTGAGGAACATCTGTCGGAAGCGGCGAGCTACGCGCGCTGCGCATCTGGAGAGGCGCATTTGCATTTCACGCTGGACGGGCGTTTCCACGCGGAGCTACTCGCGGATTTCCGTAGGGTTCAGCCGCAGTTCGAAAAGGAGTATGGGACTCGTTTCGTCTTGCATCTCTCGGAGCAGCAGCATCGGACTGACACCATTGCGGCGAACCCTGATAACTCCCCGTTCCGTAGGCCCGATGGTTCGCTACTATTCCGCCCCGCGGGGCATGGGGCGCTGCTTGAGAACCTTCAGAACGTAGATGCCGATCTGATTTTCATTAAGAACATTGACAATGTGCTCCCCGATAGGCTGAAGGGGGTGACGATTCGTTACAAGAAGGCACTGGCGGGTGTACTCCTCTCGCTCCGCTCGCAGATCGCGGAGTATTTAGAGACCCTTTTCTCCCCGGAGGCTGTGGATGGGGCGAAATGCAAAGAGATGATTGATTTCTGTCGGCGCGAGTTGAGCTACCGTTTCCCCGTGGGGATGCACGAGGCTCCGCTCGATTTGCAGCTCCGCTACTTGCGGAAGAAGTTAAATCGGCCGCTCCGTGTGTGTGGAG
>JABCPG020000067.1 GCA_013333195.2 Bacteroidia bacterium | reverse complement strand
GGGGCAGCAGGCGACGCTGATGCGCCTTGGCGGGGGGCAGCAATGGCTGGCCGGGCGGCCCGGGCAGAAGGGAACGCAGCTGGAAGGAACGTGGAAGCTCCCGGACAATGTTGCGGGGGAATTGAAGATGGTTTCGGTTTGGCGGACGGACGACGAGACGAACCGTGTGGTTTCCTTCGGGGTGGAGGGTCCCGGCACGATGGTGGTAACGGACGAATCGGGTGCTCCTATAAATAATGGTCAGACGCTCGGGAGCGGGGTGACGGCCCTGAAGGTGCAGGCCACGACGAACGCGGGTAGCGAGCTGAAGGGATTCCTGACGAATGGGCGATTCTTTCCGCTCAGCGGTAGCGTTCCCCCGGGGGGCACACGCGTGAGCTTCCCGAAGGAGGCGAAGGATGTGTATCTCCTGACGGCTTTTGAGAAGACGCGCGGCGAGGATCCGTGGTGGACCATCACTGCGCGCGGGGATATACGCAATGGAAAGGTTGAGCTTAGCGCCGCGGAGGCCCGCGAGAATGGGTACGTGCTGGTGACGCCCCACGCGGCGCCTGGGTACATGCTCACCAGCCTGACGTACTCCTACGATGGGGGGCGGACGACGGTAGATATTACGCAGACGCACACGATAAAGATGCCGGCGGCGAACGTGGAGGTGAACGCCATCTTCACCAAAAAGCCGCTAAAGGATGTGGGGTTCACTGTAAAAAATGGGTCTGCGCTGGCTGATGCAGCTGTGACCCTCGTGGATGGCGATGGGACGAAGTACGCGCAAACCACGGGGCCGGACGGCAGGGCTGTCTTCGTGGGGGTGCCGGTGCCGGCGGAAGGGACGGTGACGGTGCGAGCGACAGTCGATGGTGAGGCGAAGGTGGTGACCATACCGGTGACGGTGGAGCGAGATGGCACCCTTTCCCCCGCGGAGCTTGATTTCGCAAAGGTGCGTATATATAAGGTGGATGTAGGAGTTTGGAATATGAGTACACTCCTACCGGTGCCGTCGGCAGTCATTACGGTTGGGGATCAGGCGTCGGAGCCCACGAATAGCGGTGGATCCGCCTCCCTATACCTTGTGGCGGGTGCTACCTACAGGGTGGGCGTTACGGCGCCGGGCTACTCCCCGCTGAAGGACTATGAGCTGGTCGTGAAGGCAGATGGAACTGCGCATAACTCATTGCCTCTATACCCGTTGCGTTCGGTTTCGTTTGGTGTGAAGCGGAAGGGGGCGCCCGTGGTTGGGGCGACGGTGACGCTGGTGGACGGCGAGGGTATCCCGTACGAGGGTAGAACCGACGCGATCGGCGTGGCGCAGGTGCCGAGCGTTGCGGCCGTGCCGGTGCCGGCGAGCGGAACGATTACGGTGATGACGCAGGAGGGCGAGCGGGTGACCGTGCCGGTGAAGGTGGATGTGAGCGGGAATGCCACCCCCAGAGAAATAGACCTCTCGGGGGCCAACGCGGGGGGCGTGAAGGTGCGGGTTGTGGATGCAGCGACGCGCGCAGGGATTCGGGATGCTGTGGTGGCCGTGAGCACGCTTACGGAAGGCGTTTCGGACGGGAATGGGTATGTAACGTTGCACCTACTTAAAGGTGCGAAGTATTTCGCGGTGCGTACCTCCGCGACGGGGTACAGCCCGCTCAACGTGGTTCTGACGGTGGATGGAAATGGGGCCGTGACCCCGAGCGAAATAGCGCTGGAGAAGAGGGGCGTGAAGGACGTGACGGTGCGGGTGGTCGACGATGGGAGCAGTAAGGAGGGAGTTACAGTGACCCTCGTGGCCAACGATGGCACGAGGGTCCAGGGGGTTACCGGTGCGAACGGCGAGGTGGTGCTGCCCGCTGTGCCTGCGCCCACGGATGGGACGTTGACGGTAGAGAAGGGCGGCAAGGTGGTGACCGTGCCGGTGACGGTGGACGAAACGGGGAAGGCGGACCCCAACACGATTGACCTTAACCTGAGCAATGGCGTGACGCTAAATATTTTTGATAAAGAGCTGAATTTGCCTATCGAGGGCGCGGTGGTGACTGTAGGGGCGCAGGTGTCCGATAGGTCCACCATTACTAGTGGTGGGATGGTGTCGCTCAACCTGGCTAAAGGGGCTAAGTACAGCATAAAGGTTTCCGCGCCGGGGTATAAGGACTCCATAATGGATCTGCTGATACAGCCGGGAGGAAACGCGGATCCTAACTTCATCTATTTGGTGCGGAAGGGGCAGAAGGACGTGACGGTGCAGGTGGTTGATGGCAACGGCAATGTGGGGGGAGCCGCGGTGACCATTGTGGATACCGATGGGCGGAGCTACCCCGCGATTACCGGGGCGGATGGGCGAGCCGCCATGAAAGATGTGCCGACACCGACGGCGGGGACCGTGACGGTGGAGAAGGATGGCAAGGTGGTGACCGTGCCGGTGAAAGTGTTCCCGGATGGGTGGATGACCCCCACGCCTGTGAGCATCGCGGAGGAGAATGTGCGCGCCGTGACGGTTAGAGTGGTGGAGGAGGGGTCTGACCCTGCGAAACCCATCGTGGGCGCGACGGTGACGGTGGGGGCGCAGGCGGTGCAGACCACCGCGCCGAACGGAGAGGCTACGCTACGGCTGATTGGCAACGCGGCGTACCCGGCAGTACTCACCACCGCGACCGGCTACGACTCGCGCAGCGTGGAGCTGACGGTGGATGGGAACGGCGCGGCCAGCCCGGCGGTGATAGCCCTCGCGAAGAAGGCGCGGAAGGATGTGACGCTGCGGGTGGTCGAAGGCTCTAATAGAGTGCTGGGTGCTGAGGTAACCATCGCGGACGCAGATGGGACCATATACAGGAAGGTTACCGATGCGAACGGAGAGGTGGTGGTGCCCAAGGTGCTCGCACCCACGCAGTGGCTGGTGACCGTGGAGGTGAGTAGCGTGCAGATAAAAAAGACAGTGCGGGTGGATGTGAACGCGGATGGTGTGGCCTCCCCGAGTACTATAGACATTGGAGTCAATCCTTTGGTTGTATCCCTCACGGTGGTTGATAGGCAGACCGGGGGTCCCATTGAAGGGGCAGAGGTGGCCATTGGAACGGACCGCAGCGTAACGGAGGCGAGTGGCGAGGTTGCGTTCCTATTGGGGGCAGACGGAATATATAGGGTGCGAGCCTCGGCGGCGGGGTACGAGGAGGCGTACGTGGATTTGGCCGCGTATATACAGGCCGCGAAGTACCACCCTAACAAGATCGAACTGAGGAAGAAGCCGAAGAGTAGCGTGGAGGTAACGGTGACCGATAACGGTGCCAACGTGGCTGGGGCCACCGTGACCATTGTGGACAACGATGGGAAATCCCACGCGGCGACGACCGATGGGAATGGCGGGGCCTCGGTGCAGGATGTACCGGTGCCGACGGTGGGAACCGTGACGGTGGAGAAGGACGGCAAGGTGGTAACCGTGCCGGTGAAGGTGGATGCCAATGGGCAGATGACCCCCCGCGCGGTGGATATTTCGGATGCGGATGCGCAGGAGGTGGTCCTGAAGGTGGTAGATAGCGATACGAAGCAGCCCATCGCGGGGGCGACGGTGACGGTAGGGGCGCAGGCGGTGCAGACCGGGACGACGGGAGAGGCTACGCTACGGCTGCTGAAAGGG
Organism: Bacteroidia bacterium; assembly: GCA_013333195.2. Taxonomy (GTDB): domain Bacteria; phylum Bacteroidota; class Bacteroidia; order Bacteroidales; family CAJPTX01; genus Bacteroides_D. The sequence goes on along the minus strand of JABCPG020000067.1, from coordinate 951 downwards.
GTGAGCTACCCGGTGGTGAAGGCCGAGGCGACGGGGTACAAAGGGGCCAGCGTGGCGGTGGCCGTGGATGGGAATGGCAAGGCAACCCCGGGAGAGATAGCGCTGGAGATGAGATCTACGATGATTAACGTTATAAGATATAGTGCCCCTGTTGCGGGCGCCACGGTGACCATCGTGGACGGCAATGGGAATGCCCGCACTGGTATAACGGATTCGTATGGGTATGCACAGGTAAAGGTGCTGGCGCCCACGGAGGGTACGGTGACTGTGAAGACGCAGGATGGCCTGCTCGTTACCTTACCGATAGCTGTAGATGATGATTGGATGTCGGATCCATTTTCAGTTGAGATAATTACGATGTCTGGAAAGGAAGTGAAGGTTCAGGTGGTGGAGCAGGGGTCCGGGACGAGCATCGAGGGCGCGACGGTGATAGTGGGGGCACAGGAGGTGAAGACCGGCGCGAACGGAGAGGCGATACTCCGCTTGGTGGGTGATAAAACCTACAAAGGAGTGAAGGCAGAGGCTGCAGGGTACAACGGTGCCAGCGTGCAGCTGGTTGTGGATTCGGATGGGAACCCGACCCCCGCCACGATTGAGCTGGAGAGAAGGGTGGCCTCGGTGACGGTGACTGTGACGGACGGCGTGACCAGCGTGGACGGCGCCACGGTGACCATCGTGGACAAGGATGGGAAGAAGCACGAGGCGACGACGGGCAACGACGGCCAGGCCGTGGTGCCGGGCGTGCCGGCGCCCACGGAAGGGACGGTGACGGTGGTGAAGGACGGCAAGGTGGTAACCGTGCCGGTGACGGTGGACGCGCATGGGACGATGACCCCGGCGACGGTGGATATCTCGGATGCTGATGTGCGGGAGGTGGTCCTGAAGGTGGTAGATAGCGACACGAAGCGGCCCGTCGCGGGGGCGACGGTGACGATTGGAGCGCAAGCGGTG
>JABCPG020000066.1 GCA_013333195.2 Bacteroidia bacterium | reverse complement strand
TGCCGGTTGGCGATTAGAAGCCCAGCATTGCTTTTCGCGCCAGGGTAGTTGGTACAAACAGAGCGGGCCACCGCGGGGAGGGGCGCCCTCTCTGTTTGCGTTTTATACAACGATCCTGCGTTCAACGCTCGTTATTTCGCTTTGGTAAATTCGACGCTGTAGGATGCGTTGTTGAGATACTGCCCCAGCAATTCGCCAACGAGCGAAACCTTTTGATTCGATGCCGCCTCAGAAATAGCATTCATGAGGAACTGAGTGTCTAACTCCCATTTGATAGTGGAGCTATCAGTTTTTGTTAGAGAAAGCTCCTTGCCTGATATGCTTGCGGCGAAGGAGTAATTAACCTTTTCCTTGATGCCCGTGTTTGCCTTGAGCTGTTCGAGTGTAGCCTGTGGCACCTCATTGAGCTTTAAGATGATTTTTCCATCCTGCTCTTTCCAAGTGCCGTCGATGCCCGCGGTGAGCCCCGCGAAGCTCACATTGCATGCATTGCCATCCTTCAAGACGAGCTTGATGCCCTGCGCGAATTCTATTGATGTTGAGATGGCTTCCTTCGCGAACTTCTTCGCACCCTCTACGTTCTCAGTAATTTTTGAGTCGATGAGTTGGTCGACCATAGTGGTAACGAGACTTACCGAGGCTGCAGTTTTTGTGACGGAGGAGACATCCTTGCCCATCACTTTTGCGGTGGTCCAAGTTCCGGTGATGGAAGTGGAGTCCGCTTTGTTTTCCTTTTTGCAACTGGAGAGGGGCAACGTGGCTAAGAACAATGCTGCGCATGCGATGAGGTTCAACTTTGCTAGTTTCATTGTAAAAGAAAGATTTAAATTGAGTTATAGCGCGGGACCCGTTCCCGAGCCGTACAGAGTAAGAGTTTTCAAAAAACGTACCAAAGCAATGACAGGCTGCTTTTTGTAGACGACAAAATGTCATCATTGGTGTGCAGATATGGCACATTTATGAGTTGGCACGGAAGTGGCTAGGTTAAGTTGCGGACAGCGAATGAAAGCGCTGAGTGGAGAGTAGAACAAGTAAAAACCTTATAAGAAATGGCAAAGGTGAGCGTGAAGCCGTTGGCAGATCGGGTGTTGATTAAACCCATGGAGGCAGAGGCAAAGACAATTGGTGGCATTTACATCCCCGATACGGCAAAAGAGAAGCCGCAGCGCGGGAGCGTGATTGCAGTGGGGAAGGGGACGAAGGATGTCACCATGGAATTGAAAGAAGGTGATGTGGTGCTATACGGGAAGTATAGCGGCACAGAAATAACGATAAACGATGAGGATTATCTCATCATGAAGCAGGGCGACGTGCTGGCAGTACTATAGGCGCGTGGTGAAGAAACGTAAAGAGAAAGGAAAAGAGCAATGGCGAAGATAATAAAGTTTGATACTGAGGCGCGCGATCGTCTCAAGAGTGGAGTAGATCAGCTGGCAGATGCCGTGAAGGTGACGTTGGGACCAAAGGGTCGTAACGTTGTGATTGATAAGAAATTTGGTTCGCCTACGGTGACGAAAGATGGAGTGACCGTGGCGAAGGAGGTAGAGCTATCCTGCGCGGAGGAGAACCTAGGCGCGCAGCTGGTGCGAGAGGTGGCATCGAAGACGAATGATGAGGCGGGCGATGGTACAACCACGGCGACCGTGCTGGCGCAAGCGATAGTAAAGACCGGGCTGAAGAATGTGACGGCGGGAGCGAACCCGATGGATTTGCGCCGTGGTATCGATAAAGCGGTGTCTGTAGTTGTGGAAGAGCTGAAGAAGCAGAGTCACAGGATTGATGGGGACCTGAAGAAGATAGCCCAAGTAGCGACGATTTCGGCGAACAATACGCCGGAGATAGGGAAGCTCGTGGCGACCGCAATGGAGAAGGTGAAGACGGAGGGGGTGATAACCGTTGAAGAGGCGAAGGGCACAGAGACCACGGTGGAAGTTGTGGAGGGTATGCAGTTCGATAGAGGTTATATCTCTCCCTACTTCATCACGGATGCGGAAAAGATGACGGTAGAATTGGAGAAGCCGTACATACTGATTACGGATCAGAAGGTGTCGTCGATGAAAGATTTGCTGCCGGTGTTGGAGCCTATAGCTCAGTCTGGTAGGGCGTTGCTGGTGATAGCCGAGGATGTTGATGGCGAGGCACTAGCGACGTTAGTGGTCAATAGGCTGCGCGGGACGTTGAAGATTGCTGCAGTGAAGGCGCCGGGGTATGGCGACCGTCGCAAAGAGATGCTAGAGGATATTGCGATTTTGACGAAGGGCGTTGTCATTAGCCAAGATAAGGGTTTGCGGCTAGCGGATACGCAGCTAGAGATGCTGGGCCAATCCGATAAGGTGTCGATGGATAAGGACAAGACCACCATTGTCAACGGCAATGGCGATAAGGCTGACATTGCGAAGCGCGTGGCCCAGATAGATGCGCAGATAGAGAAGAGTACTTCGGACTACGACAAGGAGAAGCTGCAGGAGCGTAAAGCGAAGCTTTCAGGCGGAGTTGCGGTTCTATATGTAGGCGCGAAGACGGAGACGGAGATGAAGGAGCAGAAGTACCTCGTGGAAGATGCGTTGAGCGCTACCCGCGCGGCGGTGGAAGAGGGGATTGTTCCTGGCGGTGGCGTTGCCTACATCCGTTCGCAGAGCGCGCTGGAGGGCTTGAAGGGGGATAACGCAGATCAGACGACAGGTATTGAAATAATTCGGAGAGCGATAGAGGAGCCTTTGCGCCAGATATGCTCGAACGCAGGTATCGATGGTTCGGTTGTGGTGCAGAAGGTGCGCGAGGGGAAAGGCGATTTTGGGTACAATGCGGCCAAGGATTCGTATGGTAATATGCTGAGCGAAGGGGTGATAGACCCGACCAAGGTTGCGCGTGTAGCGCTAGAAAAGGCGGCATCCATCGCGAGCCTGCTACTGACAACGGAGTGCATAATGGTGGATGAGAAGGAGGAGACACCAGCTGCACCGGTGAACCCGGGCATGGGTGGAATGATGTAGTCTGCTAGAGTGCGTAAAGAGTGAAATAATAGGGCGGAGGAACTGCGCAAGCGGATTCTCCGCCCTGTTTTTTGTTTATCACCCAGGCAGCTAGTAGGTGCGGTACGTAATGGGAGCGCATGGCGATTTGAAACGGAGGGCAGGGCGAGTTCGGGTGCATCAGAGATCCCACAGGGCAGCGCGAGATGCCGTTTTTTTCGGAGTAGGGTTTTCTTGGGGTGTGTGGACGATAATTTTTCAAAGGCAGTAAAAAGTCATACCTTTGCGAAGGGAGGATACGTGCTGCGCAGAGCTTTCTATCCGTTGCCTTTTCGTGTAAAGGGAGTAAGCGGTGCGAAAATACGTATATTTGCAGCAGGAAAGTTGCGGGTGAGATAAAGGGCGCGAAGGCGGTCGTGGAGGGAGAGGATAAATTAGGATAAAGCGATGGCGAGAGTAATATCAATAGCAAACCAAAAGGGGGGCGTAGGAAAGACCACGACAGCAGTAAATCTTTCCGCGTGCCTGACGATGCTCGATAAGAGGGTACTTCTGATAGATGCTGACCCGCAAGCGAATTCCACGTCGGGGGTAGGGCAGATGAAGCGTGTGAATGATGGGGATTTGAAGGTGATATATGATTGTATGGTGGATGGCGTTGATCCGCATGATGTGATTCTGCATACGGATGTACAGGGTTTGGATCTTTTGCCGTCCCATATACGATTGGTAGGTGCAGAGATAGAGTTGATAGAGCGAGAAGGGCGCGAGATGGTAATGAAGGGGATTGTGGATAGTGTCCGCCCGGAGTACGATTACATATTTATCGACTGTTCGCCGTCGCTGGGTCTCATAACGTTAAATGCGCTCACCGCGGCGGATGCGGTAATTATCCCTGTGCAATGCGAGTATTTTGCCCTTGAAGGGCTTGGGAAGCTTTTAAGCACGCTGCAACGGACGAAAAAGACGGTCGCCCCCCAGATAATCATAGATGGTTTCCTCTTCACGATGTACGATGCACGGACGCGCCTGGCGAATCAGGTGGTGGAAGAGGTTACGGCGCACTTTGGGAGTATGGTGTTTAAGACGATGATCCAGCGAAATGTGAAATTAAGCGAGGCATCGAGCTATGGTCAACCCGTGATAATTTTCGATCCATCGTCGACTGGGGCGAGTAACTATATGAATTTGGCGAACGAATTGCTTCAACGCAATAAGGAGTTAGAGCAAAAAGCTTGATAGTGTCAGATTGGAGGTCGATAGATGGCAAAGAAATTGGGAAGAGGTCTAGATGCGCTACTGGGTTCGGAGACTGATTTTTCGCAGCTTACGGCTAATGGAGGGGATTTGACGGCATCGTTGAATTCTGGATCTGCGCGGCAGCCGGAAGGTCAGCGTGGAGGAGAGGACCGATTGGGTTCCACCCTTACGGTACGCATGGATGCTATAGATCCTAATCCATACCAGCCGCGTAAGGAGTTTGCGCAAGAGGAGTTGCAAGAGCTAGCGGAGTCGATACGGAAGGTTGGTATTATACAGCCTCTAACGTTGCGACGAAATGGCGATCGTTACCAATTGATATCCGGTGAACGTCGGCTTCGGGCGGCGCGCCTTGCGGGTTTGGTTGAGGTGCCTGCGTATATTAGAGAGGCGGATGTTCAGACGATGCGCATTATGGCTCTGGTGGAGAACATACAGCGTTCGGATTTGAATGCCATAGAGGTGGCCATGGGGTATCAAGATTTGCTCGATGCTGCAGGCTGCTCGCACGAAGAGCTGGCGTCTTTTGTTGGGAAAAGTAGGACTTCAGTGACGAATATGCTTAGGCTGTTGCGTTTACCCCATGAGGTGCAACAAGCCATAGTGGAGCAACGAATTAGCATGGGCCATGCGCGAGCTTTGCTTGGGCTAGAGAGTGAAGAGGCGCAGCTGGAACTGCTTCGATTAATTGAGGAGAAAGGATTGTCGGTGCGGGATGTTGAGGCTGCGGTGAAGGAACGCCAGATGAAAAAGAGCGGGCAGGGCGAAGAGAAAGCGGAGAGGGGCGAGGGCGAGGAGCAGGATGAGAAACGGGCGGCGGTGGATGAGAGTACGCTCCTTGCGTTACAAACGCGTTTGGGGTGGGGTTTAAAAGTGAATTCGACGGGCAGGGATAGAGGGCGCGTAGTGATAGAGTTTCGCACGGAGGGGGAGAAACAGGAGTTGTTGCGCAAGTTGTTGTCAATAGAGGTGTAGCCAAGGAGCGCCAACTCTATGAGATGGAAGAGAAGCAGAGCGATACTGGAGTTCGCGCTTGTTTGCCTGTTGATTTTGTTTGCTCCCTGCGCGCTGCGCGCGGAGCGGTGCGGTTTACCTTTGAAGGGGGTGGAGTTCGGTGATTCTTTTCTGCAAGTAGACACTGTAAGAGGAGAAGTCGATAGCGTTGTTGAAGAGGTGTCGGTTGAGGATTTCGCGTCGCGGCGTGAATCAGATTTGCAGGGGCAGGGGGATACATTGAGATTGAGAGGTTCCGGGAAGCATGGTCGGTGGCGACATTTCTGCGATTCTCTAGGACAAGGTGGGGGGGCGGTGATGGCATTGACGCTTCCGGGGGGGGGGCAAGTATTGAACAGGGACTATTGGAAGCTCCCGGTTTTTTATGGGGGGATCGCGATGTTTTCGTACGGTGCGTACTTTTACGGTAGGGAATATAATCGGTTAGGTATAGAGCCATTACCTGGGGCGCCACTTGAGGCGTTACGCTACGAGGATGCGCGCTTGAGGGCAAGGATGGGGCGAGACGGAATGATAGCGGGTGCATGTATCACGTACGCGGCAAGCGTTGCAGACGCGCTGATTTCGCATTCGCCGAACCGTCAATCGGCTACGGCAGCAATGGTTTCGAGTGCCTTACTCCCGGGATTGGGGCAAATTTACAATCGTAGCTTCTGGAAGCTCCCGCTGATATATGGCGGATTAAGCTACCTGATTTCTGAGGCCGTGAGTGACCATCAGCTGTACGTTCGTTACGAGCGGGCCTACGTGGCGTTGGCTGATGATGACCCGCTGACTGTTGACGAGTTTAATGGGCAGGTGCCCCTGTCCACATTGGAGTATGGCGCGAGCTACTATCGGCGGTACAGAGATTTGTCAATCATAGGGATTGCATTGGTGTATGCGCTGAACATAATAGATGCGTACGTTGATGCGCATTTGTTTTATTGGAATGTGAACGAGGATATTACGGTACGGGCAGAACCTCAAGTGGCAGTAAATCACCTGGGCGTGCGTCGCGGGGTTACGCCGTCGATGCATGTTTCCGTGCTATTTTGACAAGAGTAGGTAATGGTTGTGCTAAGAATTAGAATGGCAAGGGAGAGCATTGTGATGCTTTTGCTAGTGGTGCTATGCGGCGTTCCGGTGCGCGCTACAAGTTTCAAGGATACGATCCGCGACGAGTTGGACCACACGGCGTACCTTAACAATCTGGATGAGATGCTGAATCTTTGGTACGTTCAGACTGCAATAGATAGCGCTAGCGTGATTGATGAGATGGCGATAGATAGCGCGAATATCGTTTCGGAATACCCGGATTCGGTGTACATGCGGCGATTGGCATCTATGAATTCATTGATAGACCTGCCGTTTAACAGCGTGGTGCGCAACTATATCAATGTGTATACCCAGCGTCGCAAAGGTCAAGTGTGCGTGATGCTAGGGCTTGCAGAATACTATTTTCCAATATTTGAGGCGATGCTCGATAAATACCAGATTCCTTTGGAGCTGCGCGTGTTGCCTGTTATAGAGTCGGCATTAAATCCGCGCGCGGTATCTCGGGTTGGCGCCACAGGGCTTTGGCAGTTTATGTATGCTACAGGTCGTCGCTACGGGATGACTATTAATAGCTACGTGGATGAGCGGCGGGACGTGCTAGCGTCGACTGAAGCCGCAGCTCGCTACCTTAGGGATTTGTACGGTATATACCAGGATTGGACACTTGTGATCGCGGCATATAATTGCGGGCCGGGCAATGTGAACAAAGCGATACGAAGGGCTGGAGGAAAACGCACGTACTGGGATATATACTACTACCTCCCGAAGGAGACCCGCGGGTATGTCCCCGCGTTCATAGCGGCGAGCTACATTATGGAGTTTTACGCGGAGCATGGCATTACGCCATGCCCGATGGAGTTTTCACACCTAACCGACACGGTGAATGTGAAGGGGAAAATCCATTTGCAGCAGATTGCAGATGTTTTAGAGCTACCCATTAAGCAGTTACGGGATTTAAATCCACAATACAAGCACGATTTGCTACCATCCAACGACTACAATTCGCTCCGCCTTCCATTTGCGAGTGTGGGAGATTTTATTGATCGGGAAGCGGAAATAAAGGCGTATAAGGGAGCAGAGTTCCTTAAGCCGATGTCGATAAAGGAGCCGGCGGCGCTTGATGGAGTGCCGTACTACACGGTGCAGGGTGGCGGAAATGCGGTGCGCTATAAGGTACGCAGCGGAGACGTTCTTGGCTCTATAGCCAAGCGGTACCATGTGACAGTGGAGCAGCTACGCCAGTGGAATGGGATTCGTGGAAATATGATAAAAGCAGGGCAGACGCTGCTTATATATTCGAAGTAACAGGCTAGGCAAGTGGATCGAGAAGAAAAGGTAATTACGGATCGCGCGGCGCTAAGAATGGTTAGGAAGATTTTTGTCGGTTTGGCGTTGCTGTTGGTAGCTTTGTACGCGACGGCGTGGCTGCGCTCGCTTCGTCCGGAGTGGTTGCTGTCGATGTATCTTCCTTCGTTAGAGCGTCTGCCCGGCTTTGCGCGGAGGGATACGCCCTCTAATGTCAAGTTGAGCGAGGAGCAAGTTGCCGTGCTGAGCCATTTGGATAGCGTGGAGTCGAAGTTAGCGGAAGAAGAGGTTCCTACGGTGAAGGCTGCTGACACATTGGCTCCGCCGGTAGTTCCAAAGATTCCGGATGGAATACCCTGCGTTGGGTTGGAATATGATACAACGCAAGCCACCCCATTAAAAAATTTTTATGAGCAGCTGTACACTGGAAAGGCTGCGCGAAAGCAAGTGCGTATTCTTCATTTTGGTGATTCGCAGATAGAAGGCGATCGTATTACGTCCTATTTGCGTTCGCGATTGCAAAAGGAGTTTGGGGGTGGTGGAATTGGTCTTGTAAGCGTTGCCCCTTCGATGCATTCTTTCGGTGGAGTTTCGTTGTCGTCGTCGAAGGGCTGGGAGGTGCGATCGTTAATGCCGGCTACGGCAAGAAAAAGGGGGGAACGTTACGGAATTGTAGGCAACGTGTGTCGATTCTTGGAAAAAAGAGCAGTTGACTCGTTGGGTAATGTTTTCGAGGGGAGTCTTTCGATAAAAAAGGATCTTAGAGCTGGTCGAGGAGCGAGATTTACACATTGTCGAATATTTGCGCGGAACGATAGCGGTGCGTTTCGGGTGACGATGTTTCGCGGCGAGGTGCCTATTGCAGAGGTAAGAGGAGGAAGTTCCTCGATGGTGCGAGATATTGCATTTTCGTTGGAAGATGGCCTGGAGCAATTTCGTCTCCAGTTCACTTCGCAGAACCCGGTAAGCGTGTATGGAATATCGTTAGAGACGCCGACGGGGGTGCAGGTTGATAATATCCCATTACGAGGAAGTAGCGGGACGGATTTCACGGCTATGGATAGCACTACGTTGATAGAGATGGCATCATACTTAGAGCCGTCGTTGCTGCTGCTTCAGTTTGGTGTTAATGTGGTACCGGGCAAGGTAGAGGGGTATGGTTTTTATGCGGCGGGTTTGATAAAGCAGATAAACTATTTAAAGCGGATTTTTCCTGGCGTGCCGATGATTCTGGTGGGAGTATCAGACATGGGCGAGAAAGATGGTGAGTTTTTCCGATCGTATGGAAATATACCAGATGTCCAGAGGGCGCAGAAAAGAGCAGCTCGGCAAACGGGGATTGCATATTGGGATTGCCGTCGGGCGATGGGAGGTGAGAATTCGATAGTTGCCTGGGTTCAGGCAGACCCGCCGTTGGCGACGGCGGATTATGTGCATTTTACGCCTCGGGGAGCGCGCTACGTTGGAGAGATGCTATACGCGTCGTTGATGTCAGACTATACGGCATTTGTGCAGGGTAGAAAATAGGGCGATGAGGGTATTATGTAGGGATTGGATAAGGTCTCTGTCGTTGGTTTTTCTCCTGCTGCTGTGTCTATCATCTAGGGGAGAGGGACAATCGCAATGGACGATGGGATACCTTGATAGTATGGCCGCCGCGTGGCCAGATAACACGATTGAGAATGCGTTGGATGCGCCTTATTGGAGTCCGGATAGGAGCGATCGGCTGGTGATTTTACAGCTGGGCGACTCGCATGTGCAGGGTGGAGTGCAACCGCGGGCGACGCGTATGTGTCTGGCGCGCGCATGGCAATTAGAGATGCTCCCTATAGGGATCGCCACCCCTTTTGCTGCGGCAAGGACGAATGAACCGTCGGAAACCTACTCGTCAACGCACGGTGTGTGGCGAGTGTGCAATGCGTTGCGGTTACGGTCGCCCGCGCCATATGGTTTTGCTCCGATTGCTTTTGAAACGACGAGCAAGGAGGCAACGATGCGGGTGAGAATGCAGGAAACTTCCGTCCCGCAGATGTTGCCAACCTTGGCGAAGGTTTTTTTCACACCGGTGAAAAAGATGTTGACTCCTCTCTTAAATAATTTGCGTCCGGACACGGTTGAATACGATCGTGGCGTTGCAATATATCGGTTTCGAGAGCCTCAGAACGAGTTCATTTTGTCTTTTGCCGCGGACTCATCCGATTCGTACGCATTTCGTCTGCATGGTTTCCTTTTTGATAATTCCGATTCTCCCTTCCTATTTTGCAGCGCAGGGCTAAACGGTGCGGATGTGAACGTTTATTTGCGGAATACCTTCTTGCAGACATCAATAAGAGGGCTTAACCCAGATATTATCCTTCTTTCGCTCGGTACTAATGATGCGTACTCCTTGCAGTTTGACCCTACGCAATTTGCCTCATCGGTGCGCGATTTGGTTTTCTTGTTGCGTTCGGCTTGCCCTGCCGCGTATATTATATTCACGACACCGAATGATCATCTCTTTGGCTCCTCGGCGGAGAATCCTCGCTTGGAAGATGCCTGCGAGGTCTTACGTAATCTGGCGATTGAACTAAATGTGGGGCTGTGGGATTTTAACCGGATAATGGGGGGGCAGGAAGCGTTTATAGCTGGTGCAATCAAGGGTTGATGGCGGCTGACTGTTTACATCTCTCGGCCATGGGGTACGAGCTTCAAGGGCGATTATTGGGGGTGGCCCTCTATGACATGTTGAGTAAAAAAAAAGAGAATTGGAAATGAGTGTAACCGATAGCTTGTCGGTCTGGACAATTTTGGGTTATAATGCAAGTAACCCATTAATTTTTACTCGAATCGATTTTTGGATTTTCCTTGCGGCAGTGTTTGCCTGCTATATTTTTGTTGTTCGAAAGTTGTTGCTGCGCACAATCTTTTTACTATGTTGCAGCCTATACTTCTACTATAAGTCGTGCGGTCTGTTTTTCCTTTTGATTTTATTCTCCATAGGTATAAATTATTGGTTCGCCCTGTGGATTTCGGAGTCAAAGACTAAAGCGGTGCGTAAATTGCTACTCATCCTGTCCGTGGGCGTTAATCTTTTCCTTTTAGGCTATTTTAAGTATACAGCTTTTTTCATCGACACGGTAAATACAATTTTTGGAGTATCTTGGAAAGTTCCTCCGTCTATTGGGGCTGTTCTTGCATCGTGGCTGAAGGGCGAAGCAGTTGCGTTCGAGGATATCGTATTGCCTGTAGGGATTAGTTTTTACACTTTCCAGGCTATTAGCTATGTAGTGGATGTGTATAGGCGCACAATCCCTGCTTTGCGGAGCATTGCAGACTTCGGGCTTTACCTTTCGTTTTTCCCTGCGCTTGTGGCTGGGCCAATAGTTAGAGCTACAGAATTTATACCACAGATTCGAAGGCCGTATAATGTTTCTTCTCGCGAGGCATCGCACGCATTGTTTCTCATTCTGGTGGGGTTGTTTAAGAAGATAGTTCTAAGTGATTACATCTCGTTAAATCTTGTTGATAGGGTCTTCAACAACCCTTCGGCCTACACGGGGCTAGAAAATCTTTTGGCTTCGTACGGCTACACCATGCAAATATATTGCGACTTCTCAGGCTATACGGACATAGCGATAGGGGTGGCGTTACTGCTTGGTTTTCGGCTGTCTATTAATTTTAATTTTCCATATCGCGCTAAGAGTCTTACAGATTTCTGGCGTCGTTGGCATATCTCCTTGTCATCCTGGCTGCGGGATTACTTATACATCCCGCTCGGGGGGAGTAGGCATGGGCGTTGGGTGATGTTCGGTGCGTTGTTTACTACGATGCTGCTCGGAGGGTTATGGCATGGTGCGCATGCTCAATTTGTATTTTGGGGAGGTGCGCATGGGGTTGGTTTGATTATAAGTAAGATTATTGACAGATTGCCCAGCAGGATACTCGTGAATCCATTTTTTGTCGTTCTGCGTTACGTCCTAACCTTTCACTACGTTGTGTTTTTATGGATTTTCTTTCGTGCGCAATCGTTTGAAACAGCGCAGCAGGTGCTAACGCAGATTTTATTTGAATTTAATGGCTCTGTGTTCGTTCAGGCGTTGATGGGCTACAGCACGGTATTTGCCTTAATGTTTTTGGGGTACGGGTTGCATTGGATGCCCATTCGGTGGGGCGAAGGGGTGCGTGGCGCATTTATAAAATCTCCGCTATGGGTAAAAGGAATTGTCACGCTGCTAGTAGTCCTTTTACTCCTAAATGTTCAGTCTGCTGATTTGCAGCCGTTCATATACTTTAATTTCTAACTTTGCAACAAAAACCGGCGGTTGCCGTTCTCTAGAGGGCAGAGGCTGATTGGAGCATTGTCGAGTTTAGAAGGGCGGTGACTTTGCGCTTCTATTCGAGTTTGTTTTTATAAAATGAGAGACAAATAATAATTGACGGAGATGGGTATTCTTAAAGATTTTCGTGAGTTTGCCATGCGCGGCAACGTGGTGGACATGGCGGTGGGTGTGGTTATCGGCGGGGCGTTCGGTAAAATCGTTAGTTCTTTGGTCAACGATATCGTGATGCCTCCGATTGGAGTGCTACTGAATGGGGCAGATTTCAAAGAGTTGGCCGTGACGCTCAAGGATCCAGTCATAGAGAATGGTGAGACCGTGGTGGAGGCAGTGACGCTGAAATACGGCATGTTCATTCAGAACGTTGTTGATTTCTTGATAATTGCGTTGGTTGTGTTTCTCGCGGTGCGGTTTATAACAAAATTGAAAAAGAAGCCTGAGGTGGCTCCCGCGGCTCCGCCAGAACCGAGTGCAGAGGAAAAATTGCTTACTGAAATTCGTGATTTGTTGAAATCCCAGCAGAGGTAGCGATTGCGCGGGTAACCTAGGGGAGGGCTTGCGATACGCTGACTGTAGGGTGCGTGCGACGATTGATTTTTGCAGGTAGGCTGGTGGCGTTCGATTTTGAGTTTAAATTTTGTTGAGAACAGTGCGGTGTGTGCGTACGAAGAGTTGTGGCTATGCGCAGAAGGCTTATCGTGTTAGCATTGGTGTCTATTTTCTTGTTTCCAGTTGGAAGCAGGATTGTGCGTGCGCAAGAGCCTGCTGGCTACGTGCTGGGATTGGGGTTGAAACTGGGTTCTCCATGCGCAATATCGCTAAAATACATGATTGACACCCGGAATGCTTTGGAGTTGCTTGCTTCTGGCTGGCTTCGGGCGGCTGGGGGAACGTTGCTCTATGAGTACCATTCCGGGTTTTCTAGTCTTGCTGGTTTTAGATGGTATATAGGTGGAGGGGCGCATTGCGCGTACGCGGCGAAAAATTTCTACAATCCATACTCAGATGTGGTTTCGGAACGTGGTATCTACAGCGGGGTTGATGCGGTCCTAGGGGGGGAGTACGTGTTCTCGAAAATTCCATTCTCGATTTCGGTAGATGTACTTCCGATGGTAAACGTTATGGGGAAAGTTTCTTTTTGGTGGAATGCGGGAGTCGCTTTGAGATATGCGTTCCGATAGTTGGCTTAACCTCTACGTTTTGTTAATTGAGAAAACTGTAGTAACTTCGCGCCCGCTGTTTTGGTGGTATTGTATGGCTTTGGTCCGTTCGTCTAGAGGCTAGGACGCAAGATTTTCATTCTTGTAACGGGGGTTCAATTCCCCCACGGACTGCATTTTGGAAGTAGAGGAGATTATGGCAAATTTAAGAAGTGCGAAGAAGCGTGTAAGGCAAAACGAGAAGCACCGTTTGCACAACCGTTATTATGCGAAGACAACGCGTACTGCAGTGCGCGATTTACGCAGTATGCAAGATGCGGCTAAAGCCGTGGAGATGTTACCCACGGTGCAGCGGCTTCTTGACAAGTTGGTTAAGATGAATATTATTCATCGGAACAAGGCTGCAAACATCAAAAGTCAGCTTGCAAAACACGTTAACAAGCTGTTATCTGAATCTGCAGCTTAAGTTTAAGGGCGTTGCGCTTGGAGTTGCAGAGGAGTAATTTCTCTGCCAGTGTGAGTTTGCAGTAAGAAAAAAATCTGAAGGTGGGGAGGTATACGGGGCATGGGCTGCGTATACCTCCCTTTCTATTGCTGTAGTTCGTTATTGAAGCTGCGGATCTGTATTAGACCGCGCTATGAGGTGTTAAGGCGATGTTAGGAGGATGCTTAAGATTGATGGTATGTATCGCTGTGGGTTTGGTTGCATGACGGCTTATTCATTTGGCAACGTGTGTCTTTGCTACGAGGTGAAGCGTATTCTGGATGGGTGCCAATGCCATTCCGTTGCCAATCAGATGTTCCAGGCAGAATTGATTGGTTGGGGCAAGAAGCGCTATGTATTAGTGAGCTTTTGGCTTATGCAAAGAGGTCTGCCAGTTCGCTTAAATCGACGGTTTGATTTGAACCGACAAGAAAATATGCGGCGAGAAAAGTCAGGAATGGGGGTAAACGCAGGTCTTTGGGCCAGCTGAGATGGAGCTGTAGAAGTTCCTCTGAGGCTAAAGATACATTGAATCCCACCGACTCAAGGGAACTGCGCATGAGGTTCGGATACCGGCAGCTTGCGCGCTTTGGACGTGTGCATTCTTTCGGTGCGCAGAAATTACAACTACCCGGCAGAAAGAGTCGTGACGCAACGGTGTCTCTTTCTATGGAGAGCAATATCGGGTCAATCATTAGGCGTACGTGGGTTGAGATTTCTTTGGACCGTTCGCTGAGCTCCTCCGGCGTTTTGGAGGGGCATAAGGAGTTCCTTTTGATAAAAGTTTGAAATCCAATCAGCATTACCCTTTGGTAGGGAGTGAAGTCGATTTGCGTCCCCTCGATGAAAGGGGGACATGCCCAGCTCGCGCCATATTGCGGACATTCTTTACATAGGGCTTCGAACTTCCCTACGTTCCTGTATCTCGCTACAAAGCTTTCCGCATCGCTGTAGGCATGGTGAATGGTGATATTGCTAATAGCATTCGCTGCGTTTCTCATTTACATCATGGAATACACTGCGTGGTAAGATTTCTGGAAGGAGAAACTCGGAGTTGCAGGGAGAGCCTTCTGGTAGCTTTTAGGAGGCTCTCCCTGTTGCTCTGACGGTGCTAATCCTCACCGATTTGTCACGGTTACTGTTCTCCCCGCGCTACTTGCTGAAGCTTCGCTGTCGTATAGGGCTCGGCACGAAACGCTGGGTAGTACGTACGTACCAGCGTACGATGCGCTCACATCAAACACGAACTGTTTAGTCTGGTTGGCATCTAGTCTGAAGTAGGTTAGCACCCGGTCGTCTCGCTGGTCCTGATAGTAGAAAGACGAAGATCGCGAATTCTCGTCGTCGCCTTCTATGCTCGACAGGCGTAACTCCCATCCCGAAGGCAGCGGCACCGTGAGCGCTAGCTGGTCTAGATCCCCCTTGTACCCTAAGTTTTTCACCCTCACGACAATTTTAAAATCATCGCCCTGGTAGAGTTTATCCGGCGCGACATTCGTTCCATCAAGCGATACGTAACGGACATCGAGCGAGATGTTGTTCGATGTGGCCTGCGTTTGCACCCCTACGGGTACACCCGAAATCGCGTTCGAGATAAAGACCGTAGCGTCACCTTCATTCTCAAATATAACCTTGCCGTTTTGATTTTGGCGTGGCGTGAAATGTATCGTGTAGCTCGGTGCGTTGCCTTTCACATCGTGCTTTGCCCCATCAATGCGTAGTGTCCCCTTAATGTTTGCAGCTTGATTAGCATTTGATGCTTTCGCAAATTTCATCGCTCCAAGCACCGTAAAACCAACCTCCTGCGACGTTAACCACGAATCTGAGGTTATCTCCGACACGATGCTTTCAAGGGTGGTTAACGCGCGGCCTAGCTCTTTGAATTCTGAAAGCTCTTCGAGGAGCATGGCGCGATTGCGTAGCGAAGAGCCGTAGCATGCGTAGAGAGAGGTGTGCGAGTCGGCTGTACTTGGTTTCTCCTGTGCCGAAAGCATCGCTTTTCCAATCTTTTCATTACCGGCTGCAAGGTATGCAGCAGCCAATCTGCGCGCCGCCGGTTGTGGGATGCCATCCACGTTCCGCAGCCGGTTCATCGCCCCTAGCTGCGCGTGTCCCATACGGGCCAATGTGTAGAGACGGTAGGCCTGCTGTAGCGGTGGATCATCGAGCGAGCGGGAGCTGCTCCATGCGTTTGCGGTTTGCTGCTGGTATGTCTGCCATTGGGAAAGTACGCTGCTAGGAATCGCGTAGCCGCGGAGGCTCGCTTCAGCGAAAAAATGCCCGACGTAGTTAGTTGTCCAGTAGTCCTCCCTTGAATATCCAGGCCATTGGGAGAATCCGCCTCGCGCCGTTTGGTAGCGTTGGAGGTCCCCTATGAATTTCCGAACCTTTGACGAGAGTTCTTGCTGGGTATTCTTATCGATGTTTACTAGCTCGCCGTATAGTAGGTGTACTAGTGCTCGCGTCGTCTGCTGCTCTAGCCCATTGAAGGGGTAGTCATCTGCGTACTCTAGCAATCTTGCGTAGTTCATCGAGGGGAAACGGCTTACCTCCACCGCGCCCATTGCTTCGTCCTCATTGGTAAGCGAGGGGTAGTTTATGGTTACGCTTTGCCCTTTGGCTACTGTTTCTGAGCTCATGCGGACAACGCGTGGATTGGGGTTGCGCACATCGATCTCGAGCTCTGCAATCGCCTCTTCTCCATTCCCCGTAGCGGTGATTTTCACTTTCCCAATGCCGGTTTTAACGCTCGTTTTTACTGGGAATCGGATGATTTTATCCCCCTGCTCCTTGAATGAGACATGCTGTTTGGGATTCGTAACGGTGAGTATATCGTTGGCCTCTATCTTCACGGTTACATCACGAATCTTATCTGCCATCGCAAAAACTGCCACCGGGAGATCGATCTGTTCATTCACACCCAGCACGCGGGGCAATGTGGGCTGTACCATTAGCGGGTTGCGTACCGGCAGCGTTACCTCGGTGCTCCCCTGCGCTTTATCGTTCTTGGCAACCACCATTGCCCGTACAGAGCCCACGTAGTTTGACAGCTTTATTTTTATTTTCTTTGTCTCCCTTGATTTGAGTTCGTACGGCCCGTAGAATTGGGCTACTGGCTTGAATCGACTGGCGTGCGGTTTGGCGGCCTTTTCGTTGCCAACCTCTCCGCCTCCCACGTTGAGCACCCCGGTGATTCGACCCGCGTAGCCGCCCATCACCTCATCGTAGAAATCGTAAGTATCGATGCCGAGCGCACGTTTTTGATGAAAATATTGCCAGGGGTCAGGTGTGGCGAAGTTAGTCACGTCAAGTAGACCCTCGTCTATCACGGCGAGAGTAAAGCACATGGGGCGACCCTTCTCCTCGTGCACCTCTGCCGTGAATTCGGTATCGGGGCGCACCTCCTCCGGTAGCTTCAATGCGGGGGCGATGCGCGAATCGCGGCTTTCCACCATGATTGGAATCGCGCCATACATGCGTAGCGGAAGGTCGTTGAACCCTTGGCCGTAGGGTTGGATTAGCATGACGTTCGCGTATGCGTTGGGCAGCATGTCTTCCGTAACTTCGAACGACACTTCCGTTCCCTTTGATTTGGCTTGCACCCACATGCTTTGCACCACACGCTCGGCATTCTCGATGGACACGAGCAGCCGACCATTTTGCGCGGTGGGAATGCGAAGGGTCGCACGCTCGCCAACCTCGTATAGCGGTTTGTCGCTCTCAAATGTGAGTACCTTCGAATCATCGCCGAAACGGTTTACGCTGCGCTCGTACTCCGAGGGCCAATCGAAATACACGTACTGGGCGCTTACGTGCCCCCCATTCTCATCCTCGGCGTAAACGATGTAGCGTCCCCAAGCCGGGTAGTTTATGCGTACCGGGAATTTGCCTGTTCCATTGCCGTCGGTTGTTATCGATAGGGTCTTTCCCACCTGTTCCTTCCCATCGGAAGAGAGGTATGCGGAGAGAGTCTCGTTGTCGTGCTCCCACCACCAGCTCCAGTTCACTTTATACACTCTCACCTCGACCGGGACATTGGCGCGGGGCGTACCGTCAGAATTCAGGGTAACAACTTTAAATTGCTGGTCCTTGTCCGTCTCTAGGTAGTACGAGTCGTGCTTAGGCGTTTGTACTCCTACGTAGCATGGGTAGGGAGAGTAGGAGCTGCTACTCATGTTAATCGTGTAGCCTCCGCCCGGTTCGAATACCTTGGTACGTAGTAGCACCTTCGTGCGGGTACTCATCTTTAGGCGTGGTACTTGCACGTTGAAGCGAACGCGCCCCTCCTCATCAAGGTGGCCTGAAAAGAGGTTTGTCTCCTCACGTTCGGTGCTGTTGTTTACTGAAGAGAATACGTACTGTTCGTATCCATTGAAAGGAATCTCCTGCGTGGTGAATACGGCATCAACGCTCGCGGCGAGGTTTGACGCTTTCGCCCCATGTAGCCATGCGCTTGATAGTGAGGCGGTGACGTTTGCTCCGGCACGTAGCATCCCTTCGTCAAGCGTGAGGTTGGCTTTTAAGCGATTGGGTTTAATTGTTTCTATACGCACGCGTTCGCGGAACGTCGTACCGCCGATGCGCGCCTCTACCCTGTAGTTACCTGTCTCAGCATCGGGACTGGTGGACGTGCGGAACGTATACATCTTCATGCTGTTGCCCTGTGCCACTTGTCGATTCACCACCTGTCCGCGGGGGGAAAGGAGTGTGAATTCTACCGGGTGCTGGGCGGGTAGGCGTGCGAGTCGATCCTCCACCATGAGCGTCATGAAGATGGAGTCGCCGGGGCGCCACACCCCGCGGTCACCGTAGAAGAACCCTTGCAGCCCCTTTTGCGATAGCACGCCGCCCACCTCAAATGTCGAGTACGAAAGCTTGTCGCTCGCGTTGTGCACGTTGAGGTAGGAGCGGCTACCACCCTGTTCTGCCACGATGAGAAATGGATCCTCATCTTCCGGGAAGTGCATGGTGGCCAGACCCTCGTTATTGCTGGTGGCGCTCGCGATCTCCTGGAGTTGGTAGCTATAGAGTTTTACCGACACCCCGGCTAGGGGAGTTCCTTCTATTAGGTTGGTGGTGTAGCATGATATATCGTTGGCTTGGTTGCGTTTTGCTATGATTCCGATGTTCGATACCAGCACGTTGCGCCATGTAAAACCGCGGTACGCGTAGTAGGCGTTTGAGGTCGGGTCGTTGCGTTCGTTCCAATCGTAGTCGTATATATCCATTTGGTAGTCCGAATCGTACCCCCATTTCTCGTACGTATCTTTTGTGAGTGCTACGTCGACCAGTGGAACCGTGCTTGCGCTTGAGAGTTCTTTGCGCATCGATAGCCCTATCCGATACATAGCCCCGGGCTCCGCGTCGATAAGGCTGGTGAGATCGAGCGTGTAGATGGAGTTTTGGCCTTTGGTCTCTTCGTCGAGCGCGATGGTCTTCCGGAATAGAAGTTTGCCAACGCGCTGAAGGCCGCCACCGTAGTCCTCAAACGAATAGTTATCTTGGAAGGAGTAGAGTAGGTTGGATTGGAATATTTTGTACACGCTGACATCGACGGCGCGAAGGCCAACGGTACGAATGGGGATTTGCACGCGTCCGAGGGCTGGTACTATGTATCCGTTTTTTAGGAAGGCTACCTCGGGGTCGCGCCCGCTGAAGGTTACCTTGCATTCAGTGCTTTGTGAGAGGCTATTTCCCTTGGCCGAACGGATACTCTGTTCGAGGGTTAGCGTGTAATCGCCCTTCAGGTTGTTGCTGGGGAAGATGGTTAGGATGTTACCATCGACTTTATAGCGGGGATCGATGATCCCTTCACCGTAGATTAACCCATCCAAATTTTGTTCTTTATCGAGTGGCTGTGAGAATACGATGCGCACGGCCTGCGCTGCGCGGTCCTCTGCGTAGTACGATAGCATGTTGAATCCATTGTCATTGGGCAACGTCACAACCCAATCTTCGAAACCCTCAATCGTTCTACTTTTACCCGTATAATGCACGCTGGCGGTTTTACTCCCCTCTGCTATCGGGGCGCTTAAAAAGCGGAATGCGTTGGGCGTATCTGTGGGGGTAACTTCTACCTTCACATTTCGCGTTTTGTCAACGACTACCGTTATCGCTTCTGAAAGTTGCTCAGGTGTGGCTGCGTCGGAGGTGTAAATCTCCCCTCGAATCGCGCCTTGCGCGGATGGGGTTTCGTTTATATAGTAGTCCGCGGAGCCAATCGATATGGACTGCCGTAGCACCCTCACGGCGAAGGTGAAGTACTCAGCCTGCGGGGGTACATCCTCAAAGAGCTGCCCAACGGCTACCGTGACTCGGTATTCCTGGCCCGATGTGAGCGGTTCGCTCGGTGTGAATATGAGCGTCTGAGGGTTGGCCCATTGGAGATTCCCTTTGACGCTTGGCGTGATCTTCATGAGCTTTGATGGGGCTTTTTCCCCATTGGCCCCATGCTCGGGCGGCGTTTGCGCTAGTTCAACTTGTATAGTTGATGAGCTGGAAATCGCGCCAGACGTGTAGGCTGCAATGTACGATTCGAAGTCGAGCATATTGGTGGAAATCTCGCGATCTCTACTCTTGCCAACTTTGAAAATGGCGGCGATTAGAACTAGCACTGCAACGAACGCAGCAATGATTGCTATCGAAATGGCCCGCCGCCCCTTAAGCGCTTCAACGAACTTTCGCATCTCTCTTGTTTTTTTGACGTTGCTAAGTAGTACGAAATAGGCTAAAATTCTCCGCAATTTAGTGTTTTTCTATTAATGGTGGCTCTTGCGTTTGTTGTTCGGATGTTCTAGGGACCTCCGAATTTTTATGTTGGGTAAAGGTATAGGAGGGTCTGTAGGTCTAGCGACGTGCGTGGTGCGCTGTCTGCAGTGGGAACGTGGATGAGGCAATGGTGGGGTATTGGAGTAGTTAGTAATGCGTGCTCCATAGGGGCGGAGGCGCGGGGTGCGGCCAATTTCGTGCGGAGCGTGCGCTAGGCTGGGGCACCCTAGTCGGATGGCGTTCGGAAACGGCTTAAAAGGGGTAGCCCACGCCGAAATGTAGTGCCCAATCTTGCTTTCCGTATGGGCGTTCGAATGGAAGCCAATGGCCCTTCGTTTCTTCGGAATCGGAGGCGTCCGCGGGGTCGTGGAGGCGTAGGCCCGCATCTAGGCGAAGGATAAAAAAGCCTAGGTTGAGACGCAGGCCCGCGCCGTACCCAATGGCAACCTGTTGTATGAACGAGGAAACTTTAAAATCCGCCCCGGGGCGCGACGTCTCTTCGCGCAGTATCCATATGTTCCCGGCATCGACGAATAGCGCGCTTTCGAATTTCCAGAAAAGGTGGGAGCGGAACTCTATGTTCGCCTCGAGCTTGATGTCGCCCGTTTGGTTCGGGTAGGTGAGCTGGTCTTTCGTGTATGCGCCCGGGCCTAAATCTCGTGCATTCCACGCGCGCACGCCGTTTGCCCCCCCCTCAAAAAAGCGTTTCTCGAAGGGGAGTGCTTTTGAATTCAGGTATGGCACGCCGATACCACCGTACAGCCGCATGGCCAGCGTCTGCCCTTCCGTCATTACGTAGGAGTAGGTAGTATTTATGTCCGTGCGTACGTATTGGGAGAAGGGTAGGCCCGCGATTTCGTATTGCCCATTTTCGTTGGGTTTCGATAGCCATTTGCTGAAGCCGTATAGCGTGTTGCCTGACAGCTCAACGTTGAATTTGAACGCTACGCCGTGCGGACGGTCGGTGGTGGCTGTTTTAGCGTAGCCCAGGCTGTAGCTGGTGACGGTTATAATCTGGCGTTGGTAGCTGTACCCAAGGTAGGTTTGCCTGATGTGCTCCGCAAAGTTCTCCGTGATATTTAGTATGTGCACAACGTTGGCTTCCGCCGGTGTGAGTGCTTGGGATAGACCAAAGTTATTCTTCCAGCTGTAGGAGAATCCGGCTGAGGCTATGGTGCGGGTGTAGTCCGGGCGACGTTGGTAGTTGTATGCTAGTGAAATCATTGTTTGGGGGTGGGTGTATTGCGCGAAGCGTCTGCTGGGAAGCGGTAGTAGGAGCCCCGGTAGTTCGAGCGTAAGTTGCCCCCCCAATTCGAGGATCGTGCGGTAGGAGGAAGTGTTGCGCTTGCGGAGCGCTTCGATTTTGGAGGTAAATGAGATTTCGAGCTTCTCGGCGCCGCGGAATAGGTTGCGATGCGTGTAGGAAACATTCCCCTCCATTCCGATGGAGCCAGAGGTGGTTAGAAGAACCTCCACATTGTACGCCTGGTTCTTCGGTTGTATTAGATACACGTTGCCATCGATGGGATGGAATGGCGAGGGGTGCGTTGGATTGGTATCGCGATCTGGCTTCTCCTGGAAATCGAATGCCGTGTACTGCACGGCTGCCAGGCGTTGCAGGTTGCTATTTGAGCGTTCCACGAGGGAGGAGCGTAGAATGGAGTCCGGCTTTAAGGCGAGTTGCTCATTGATAACCCGCGGCCGTAATGATGGTTTGCCTAGGCTTACGATGCGCAACCCGTGGTAGTGCGTGGTGCGGATGGCGCTGCTATCGGCGCTGTTGAATTGTTGGGGCGAGTAGTTGGGGTAAATCGTTAGGCTATCAACGCGGTATCTGCGTAGAATGTTAGATGGGGGTGTAGAGGATTGGGATGGGTTGGGGATGCGGAGGGTGAGTGCTGCGTGGTGCGGTTGCCCCAATGTGTCTGCTAAAAAACCGATATTGTCGCTCGATACGTTGTAGAAACCCTCCGCGCGGAGAAGATTCGCCACGCGGGTCCGCTCGGCATCGAGTAGGGTGTTGTCGAGTCTTTCCCCGGGCCTAAGGACGCTTTTGTGTCGTTTCGCATGGACGAAGCGGGCTGCCGCGGTGTCTTGCACTGCGTAGCGCACGGTGTCAATCAGCGTGGGCGTCCCGAAGCTCACCCTGTATTCGACCGCGATGCGCCGATCGCCTATTTTGTAGGTTGTATCTTGAACTATGCAGTTGTAAAACCCTTTCCCGTTGAGGAATAGGCGTATATTCTCGCGGCTCTGCTCCGTGAGCGCCGCGTCGTATATGACGGGGGGATCCCCGATACGGTGGAGCCATTGCCCGAATTTATACCTCGGGGTGGGGCGTGCGAGATTGTATATCCCAAGCCCAATGCGCAGGCCGAGGATTCTGCGGTTGGGGAGCTGCCGTACGTAGCGTTTGATGGTCCCTTTATTGATATCGTCGGGTTTCCCTTGCGTAACGATTTTTACGGATGACAGCAGGTATTGATCCTGGGGTACGTTGCGTGTGGCTCGACACCCATTCATTGCTAGTAAGGTCGCAATTATGGTTGTTGCTAGCGTTATACGTCTCTTCATTTGCTGCGCGCGCTGTGTCTCTCCTTCGCAAGTGTACAGTGCAAATTTACTAATTTTGCGTTCGTCTGGGAGTGCGAGGTGATGATGCGCTGGGTGGGGGTGCGCGCTTCGAGAGGGACGGATGCTCTGAATGGGGGGCGCCGTTCTCCCCTGTGGCTGGGGTAATGGGTCTGAGCTTGGGCATGATGACGAAAAATGATTTGAAATTGCTGCGTCAGCTCCGCGCGCCGCATGGGCGGGCGAAGCTAGGACTTTTTGTCGCGGAGGGTATGCGCATGTGCCTGAGTTTACTCGAGGCGGGCGCTGTGCCGCAAAAAATATTTGTGGAGCAGCGCTTGGTTGCGTTGCTCCCGGCGGGAATGCCGGTTGAGGTGGTTACTCCTGCCTGTTTGCAGCAGGCCTCTGGCTTCACCACTGCTGCGGGCATTATGGGAATCTTCAGCGCTCCGCCTCAGAGAGAGTTCCATTTTGAAGGGCAGTTCACCCTGGCGCTTGATGCGATTCAGAATCCGGGGAATCTCGGCACGCTTGTTCGCGCCGCTGATTGGTTCGGTGTGCGGCAAATTTTGTGCTCCCCCGATTGCGCCGATCTGTACGCGCCGAAAGCGTTGCAGGCAACGATGGGCGCCATTGCGAATATCGCGGTGCGCTACGAACCTCTCTTGCAGGTGCTCGACGCGCTACCGGTGGGCTTCCCTATCGTGGCCCTTGATATGCGGGGCGAATCGCTCGACTCGTTGCCTCCCCTTTCGCAGGGAATCTTGTTAGTGGGGAACGAGGGGCGGGGGCTGTCGCCGGAGCTATTGCGGCGGGCTTCCGTGGCCGTGGCCATTCCCTCGGTGGGAACCCCCGCGGTCGATTCGCTCAACGCGGCTGTTGCTGCATCTATCGTGATGGCGCACGTGCGGCGTTAGCCGCGCTTACTCGTCGCGCTCCGCACGTTTGCGCTCCGTCTGGTCCAAAATGATTTTACGGATGCGCAGCGCGTGCGGTGTGACCTCCACGTACTCATCTTCACGGATGTACTCGAGTGCCTCTTCTAGCGAAAACTTTATTGCGGGGGCTAGGCTAACTTTTTCATCGCTTCCCGATGCGCGCATGTTGCTCAGCTTCTTAGCCTTGCATACATTGAGCGGGATGTCTTTGTCCCGCGTGCCTTCGCCAACCACCTGTCCCGCGTAAACCTCTTCCTGGGGTTCTATGAAAAAAGAGCCACGATCCTGTAGCTTATTGAGCGCGTAGGCGTACGCCGTCCCGCTTTCTATCGATACTAGAGAACCCGTCTGCCGCGTTTCGATGGGGCCGCGGTAGCTCTCGAACCCTTTCAGCCGGTGGGTTACTACTGCCTCCCCGGCTGAGGCGGTAAGTAGCTGATTGCGTAGCCCTATGAGCCCGCGGGAAGGAATCTCGAATTCTAGATCCACCCTGTCGCCCTTTGATTCCATCTTCAGCATCACTCCCTTGCGGCGGGTGGCTAGCTCTATCGCTTTCCCGGAGTACTCTTCCGGGATCCCCACGGAAAGATATTCTATGGGTTCGCACTGCTGCCCGTCGATGGTTTTTATCACCACCTGCGGTTGCCCCACCTGCAGCTCGTACCCCTCCCGTCGCATGGTCTCTATGAGAATCGAGAGATGGAGAATCCCTCTGCCGTAAACGATGAATGCGTCGGGAGTTAGCCCCGGTTGCACGCGTAGCGCTAGGTTCTTCTCCAGTTCTCTGTCGAGGCGTTCCTTTATGTGTCTTGAGGTAACGAACTTACCATCGCGGCCGTAGAAGGGGGAATTGTTGATTGTGAAGAGCATGCTCATCGTCGGCTCATCAACGGCGATGGCGGGCAGGGGTTCGGGGTTCTCTACATCGCATATTGAATCGCCAATGTCGAATTTCTCCATGCCCACCACCGCGCAGATGTCGCCCGCCTCGACGCTCTCCATCGATTGCTTCCCTAGGCCTACAAACACCATTAGGTCTTTGATTGTAAACGCCTCTTTCGTCCCGTCCCGGTGCACTATCGACACCCTTCCATTCCGGGTGAGCGTCCCGCGGTGGAGCTTCCCCACGGCAATCCGCCCCACGTAGTTGGAGTGGTCGATGGAGGTAATCAGGAGTTGCACCGTGCCCTCCTCCACGCGCGGCGCCGGGATGTATTCGATGATGGTATCGAGGAGAGGCGTTAGGTCTTTTGTCGGCTGTTTGTAGTCGGTTGACATCCAGCCACCCTTTGCGCTACCGTATATTGTGGGAAAATTGAGCTGCTCTTCTGTCGCGTTGAGGGAAAACATGAGGTCGAATACATCTTCCTGCACTCTCTCCGGTTGGCAGTTAGGTTTATCGACCTTGTTGATCACTACAATCGGGCGTAACCCCAGCGCGAGCGCCTTTTCTAGCACGAATCGCGTTTGCGGCATGGGTCCTTCCAGCGCGTCCACGAGTAGCAGCACCCCGTCGGCCATGTTGAGCACCCGTTCCACCTCGCCTCCGAAGTCAGCGTGTCCTGGCGTGTCGATGACGTTGATTTTTACCCCTCTATGCGTCACCGAAACGTTTTTGCTCAGTATCGTTATACCCCGCTCTCGCTCCAGCGCGTTGTTGTCGAGGAATTGGCCGTCCTCGCTTTTTTCCGAGCCTTCAACTTTCGTTTGCAGAATCATCTTATCGACCAACGTGGTCTTCCCATGGTCTACGTGCGCGATTATCGCAATATTCCTAACTTCAATCATCGGTGCCGGTTTAACGGCGCGAAAGTACAAAAAATGCGTTTTCTGCCCTTCCCATTTGCCGGTCTGCCTTTGGGGATATTATCGCGGCGATGGGGGGTGGATGGTTCCTTCGCCTACTCTCCAGCGCGGGGGCGCAGCGCATCGATTCCACCGTTAATGAATTTTATATAAATTTGTGTCACCTGATGGAAGCCAGTAGATGGATGCAACGGGCGTATTTATTTCCATATCGGTCGGCCGTTGATTCGCTGCACTTAACCTGTCAAAAGACGCGCCATGTCGAAGCTCAATATTGATCAAAAAACTATAGAGGAGCTGTTTGCTGATAAGAAAACCGATTTTCTCATTCCTGATTACCAGCGTCCGTACGCTTGGGGCGAAACGGAGTGCCAAACGCTCTGGGACGATATTTTTGCCTTTGCTATTCCTGAGGATGATGCGGATAAATTCGAGAAGGATGCAGAGTACTTTTTAGGCCCTATTGTCACTTTCAAGAATGGGCAGGGCAAACAGGAAATTATAGATGGGCAACAGCGCATCACAACTTTAATGCTCTTACTCAGATCGTTCTATGAGCGTTCTGGGAGTATGAAGGACAAGAACACGGAGAGCATGAGGGCGAAGATTGAGCAGTGTATTTGGAAAACGAATGAATTTGGTGAACCCAATAGGGATGCGCTGAAAATTGATTCCGAGGTCGCAACGGATGATGATAAGGCTGAATTCTTAGAGATCCTTAGGAGTGGGGGTGCTCCCGATAGCTTTAAAAGCAGGTATGCTAGAAACTACCGCTTCTTCCAAAAGAGAATTGATGGTTTTCTGGCGAACTATCCTTCCTTCTTTCCCTACTTGCCGGTTAGAATCCTTAGAAATTGTATCCTGTTGCCCATTGAAGCTGAGGATCAAGACGCGGCATTACGCATCTTTTCCACGTTGAACGATCGCGGGAAGTCCCTTTCCGACGCTGATATTTTCAAAGCTGAGTTCTATAAATATTTTTCTCGCATTGGTAGTAAGGAGAACTTTATGCGGCGATGGGGAGAGTTGGAACGCGTATCTTCTCTGGAATTTAATTCGAGTTCCTCTTTGGATGAACTTTTTACGCTGTACATGTACTTCCTACGGGCGAAGCAAGGTATTACGAGCACCACTACGGAAGCTTTGCGCAAGTTTTACGAAAAGGGAGCGTACAAGGTGCTAAAAGCGGAAGCGACGCTATGTGATCTTGAAACCTTAATGAGACCGCTGCAAAACTATTTTCAGGATGTGTTGTTTAAGTTGCTTTTATTCAGTAACTTTGCACTATGAAAAAGCCAATGAGTACCAGATCCCTCTTCGACATCTTATCAGAGGTGCGGGGGACCAAGCTGACC
>JABCPG020000065.1 GCA_013333195.2 Bacteroidia bacterium | reverse complement strand
CGGGCCACGTTCCGCTACAATGAAAAGCTGGACTACAAGACCTTTATGCTTCCGGCGTTCATAGTGCTGCTCACGGCGCTGGTCTGCGGGGTATTGCCGGCGCTCAACATCGTGCAGGAGAAAGAAAATGGTACGATCCAGCAGATGAACGTGACGCCGGTGCGTCGGTTCGATCTCATCCTGTCGAAGATGATACCCTACTGGCTGATAGGTATGCAGATATTGCTTATTGGGATTGCCGTAATATGGTTGGTGTACGGCTTGGTGCCGAATGGGAGCGTGTGGGGGCTGGTGGTGCTTTCGATTATATTCATCCTCACGCTTACCTCCATGGGTATGATCGTGTCGAACCATTCGCGTTCGATGCAGCAGGCGATGTTCTTGATGATGTTTTTCGTGCTCATACTACTGCTGCTATGCGGACTTTTCACACCGATATACTCGATGCCCGGCTGGGCACAGGCGGTGGCGTACGCGAATCCATTGACGTACTACATGGATGGGATGCGAATGTTCTACCTGCGGGGCGCGGAGTTTACCGATGCGGCGGGGCCGATGTGGAAACTTTCGGTGTACTGCGTGGCCATATCGGCATGGGCGGTGTTGAGCTATAGGAAGGTAGATGCGTGAGAGACTGTGGGGCGGAGCTGGGAAACATTTTATGGTGGAATTCGTATAGGGTTATAGTGAAATATTAATGTCAGGACGATATGTTTAAATTTATTCAGAGGTCGCTGCGGAATCAGCTGATTTTCTGGTTGGTGTTGCTAACCGTGCTGTTTGGGGTGCCCTTTATGCTGGGTTACGCGTGGATGCAAAGGTTACGTGCGAACTTGCCGCCTCTATATAAGGGTTTGGCGGTACAGGAGCGAAACTCAGAGATGAGCTATAGCGCGCTGATGAAGTACTACGTGGTGCATGAAGAGCATCAGTACGAGGCGTCGTTGCAGGCTGTAGAGAAGATGCAAACCGACCTGGAAAAGGAAGCTGAGTTTCGGCACGAGCGGTTTGGGGCGCAGTCCCGGATTAAGCTATTAAATACGGTAGAGGAGGGGAGCAAGGATCTGTACGAGACGGGGAACAAGATGAAGGCGGCGCTTCAGCTGGAGAAGACGCTGCACCCGCGCCTGATGGCCCTGCTGGAGAAGATGTCGCAGAGCGTGGATTGCCTGACCGGGGAAGCGATTGGTGCGACCCGGCTGCGTGCGTTTAGCAAGGGGTACGATGCGATACTGCGCTTTTCATTGGGCGGCACGGCGGACGATTTGGAGGCGAGCGCGAAGCAGCTCGAGGCGGTGCGTGCGATGCTGCCCGAGGAGATGCAGGAGTGCGGATCTCAGCTGGACGCGTGCGCGGCGGAGGTACGGGAGCTATTGAAAGGGTATTCGCAGCGCGCGGCGCTGGACGAGGAGATACGCGCGGGGATAGATCGTGCGAAATCGGTTCTAGATTCAGTTTTTACAGAGGCTTCGACGACGTTTGTGGCAGCGATGCGCATGGTGACGCTCACGATGCTGCTCGGCTTTCTGCTGCTCATCGCGATATCCGCGCTGATAGTGGCGCGGGTGGGCGTGAGGGTGAGCGCAGCGATGCGTTTGGCGGTGGATCAGCTACGATGCATAAAGGATGGGGATTTGGTGTCGGAGATGCATTTTACGCAGCGCCAGCAGAAGAGTATAGATGAGACCGGCATGATGGTGCGCCTGACGCAAGAGCTGCGAGGGAAGCTTCGCGAGCTGATTTCGTCGGTGGATGAGAGTTCGAGCCGTGTGTACGAGGCGAGTAAGTCTGTGAATGTGGCGTCGCGTAAGATTTCGGAGGGGGCTAATTCCCAGGCGTCGTCGTCGGAAGAGGTGTCGAGCGCAATGGAGGAGATGGCCGCGAATATTGACCAGAACGCGGAGAATGCGCAGCAGTCGGAGGCGGTGTCGGCGAATGTGTCTACGGTGCTGGCGGAGGTGCTCGAGAGGGGGCATGAGACGGAGGTGGCCGTGACGGAGATATCGAACAAGATAGCGATAGTGAGCGAGATAGCGAGCCAGACGAATATTTTGGCGTTGAACGCGGCGGTGGAGGCTGCGCGTGCGGGCGAGCATGGGCGAGGCTTTGCCGTTGTAGCTTCGGAGGTTCGCAAGTTGGCTGAGCGGAGCGGCGCGGCGGCGGAAGAGGTGGTGCGGCTGGTTAACCAAGCTGTGGCGGTGACCGAGCAGACCAATAAGGCGCTGTCGGAAATACGGCCGGGCGTGCAGAAGAGCGTGCAGCTTTCACGGGAGGTGGCGACGTCGAGCCTGGAGCAGCGTAATGGGGCAGAGCAGGTAAATAATGCGTTGCAGCTGTTGAATAACGTGTCGCAGGCGAATGCTTCATCGAGCGATAGGTTGGCGCAGGAAGCCGATGGGCTGTCGGAGCTATCGCGAGGGCTGAAGGAGGTTGTATCGTACTTTAAGGTTGGTAAAACGCAGGCGAAGGGTGCCGTTACGGGGGCGGCCCGTTCCTTTGGGGCGGGCACGGAAGCTCATGGCGTTTCGCGACCTTCTGAGCCTGTGTCGGCAGGAAAGGTGAAAACTCCTACGGAAGGGGGGGCGTTGCATTCGGCGAGCGTGAGCCCGAAGGGCGTTAGCAGCAGCGGTTCCGTGAGTGCCGCGCGGAGCGCGGCGGGGAGCGTAAAGGCGGGTGGCGCAACGGTCAGGACGCAGCCTGCGGCTGCGCCTTCCGCTGGCGTGGGTGGACGGTTGAAGGCAGCTGCACCCGCGAAGCCCGCGGTGGGGAATGCGCCGAAAGGCGCATTCGAGCAGGAGGTCTCTCGGCCTCAGCCGAGCGGAGAGGCCGCCGCGAAGGTGGAGCCGCTGCGCCAGCAGGATGAGGTGGCGCGCCCTTCGAAGAAGGGAGGGGTTGTGCTTGATATGTCCATGGGAGGTACCGCGAACGATTCGGATTACGAGAGCTTCTAGGCGGTGCTAATGCGGTGGGAGGAGTGGCTACTCTTTTAGCATGATGGGTTGAGATTGGAGGGTATCCATGGGGGCTGGGCTAGAGAGAGTTGCTGAGATGCGGGAGCAGAAAGCAGCGTTGCTCCGAGGGCAGCTGAAGGCAGAGAGCGCAGGTGTGCGTGAGGCTTTAGAGCGTGTGCTGGGCGGGCAGCGACTGCGAGAGGAGGATGGGGAGATGCTGCTGGAGGAGGCGGGGTTGGGGGTGCTTTCGCTCGCGTCGACGTGGGTGCGTCTGGAGCGTAGCGGCGTTAAGGCGTTCTACAATCGGAATCGGCATATAGAGCCCACGAATGTGTGCTGCTACCAGTGTCGGTTCTGCGCGTATCGCGGTGATGAAGGGGCTGTCGGGAGCTGGAAGTTGGACCTTGCAGAGATACGCCGGCAGGCTGAAGAGGCTGCCGGCGTCGGGGTTCGAGAGATCCATATAACGGGCGGCGCGTATCCCGGGTGGGGCGTTTCCGATCTGGAGCAGATTGTGCGAGCGGTGCGGGAAGTTGCGCCGGGAGTGCATATTAAGGCCTTTTCGGCTGTAGAGCTGATAGCGGCGTTCCGGCGAGATGGGGTAGGAAATAGAGAGGGACTGATGCGCTTGCAGGAGGCGGGCCTTTCGTCGATTCCCGGCGGTGGGGCGGAGATATTCGCGGAGCGCGTGCGCAAGGAGATATGCCCCGAGAAGTGCACCGGGGCGGAGTGGCTGGAGCTGCATCGCGCGTGGCACGAGCTGGGGGGGCGATCGAACGCCACCATGCTGTTTGGGCACGTGGAGAGTAGGGCGGAGCGAGTGGATCATCTGGAGCGTTTGCGCCGTTTGCAGGATGCAACCCGAGGGTTCAACAGCTTCATCCCGCTGAAATATAGGGCGGGCGGAAACGCGATGGGGATACGGGGCGAAGTGCCCCTTGTAGACGTGTTGCGCACGTACGCGGTGAGCGCGCTCTACCTGGATAATTTTCCCCACATCAAGGCGTACTGGCCGATGCTTGGGAAGGAGAATCTGGAGCTATCGCTGGCATTCGGCGCGGACGACCTCGATGGGACGATTGATGATACGACGCGCATCTACTCGCTGGCGGGCGCCGAGGAGCAGCGTCCGCGGATTGGGGTGGAAGAATTTAGGGCATTGGTTCGTCGCGCAGGTTACGTCGCGGTGGAACGTGATTCAGAGTATAATGAGGTGTAGCAAGAAACGGGATGGTACAGGGTATGAAGACAGCGGTTGCGAGTAGAGAGCCGGTGCTGGTGGTGCTGGCCGCGGGCATGGGGAGTCGTTACGGAGGGTTGAAGCAGCTGGAGGGAGTGGGGCCAAACGGGGAGACAATTTTAGAATATTCCGTGTACGATGCGCTGCGGAGCGGTT
Source organism: Bacteroidia bacterium (assembly GCA_013333195.2). Classification (GTDB taxonomy): domain Bacteria; phylum Bacteroidota; class Bacteroidia; order Bacteroidales; family CAJPTX01; genus Bacteroides_D. The sequence goes on along the minus strand of JABCPG020000065.1, from coordinate 2,817 downwards.
TTGGGAAGGTTGTATTTGTGATTCGTCGGGATATGGAGAAGTTTTTTACCTCGGAGCTTGCGTCCCGTTTCCCGGAGGGGTTGCGCTACGAGGTGGCGTTCCAAGGGGTTGAGGATGTGCCGCCCGGCGTGGAGGTGCCTGAAGGGAGGCAGAAGCCTTGGGGCACGGCGCACGCGGTGTGGTGCGCTCGGGAGCATGTGGATGCGCCTTTTGCTGTAATCAACGCGGATGATTTTTACGGTCGGTCAGCATTCGCCGCATTGGGAGCCCAGCTGCGTGAGTATGCGACGGCCGAAGACGAGCAGTATTGCCTCGTGGGGTATTCGTTGGGCGCCACGCTGAGCGCGGCGGGAACGGTGTCGCGCGGCGTTTGCTCTGTGGATATGCAGGGCTATTTAAAGGCGATAGAAGAGCATACGAAAATTGCGCGCGAGGGTGCGGAGATTGTGGATAGGGGGGCGGGGCAGCCGGAGGAGCTTCCTGGCGATGCGGTGGTGTCGATGAATTGCTGGGGGTTCTCGCTTCAGTTCATGCGACGCATAGAACAGGAGCTGTTGAATTTTTTTGGTCAGCCGCAATCTGAGTGGGGTGCGAGAGAGTGCTATTTGCCAAATGCCGTCATGCGGGGCTTGGCGTTAGGTGTACGCTGCAAAGTTTTAAGGGGCGGTGAGGGCTGGTGCGGGGTGACGTACCCCGCGGATAAAGAACCGGTTGTTCGCCATATTGGGCATTTAGTCGCTAGGGGCGATTACGAGTCGCCCCTATGGGGAAAATAGGGGTTAACGAGTGGGGCGGAGAGAGCCGTGGGCGCAGGCGTGATTGTAGAGGATAGTCATTGCGATTCGGGGGAAGAGTTATGTTGACGGTAGCGGTGCTGATAGGGTTGATGGCAGTAGGAATGCTGGTTGGTTACTACGCGCCGAAAGGGGCAGGCCTGCGGCGCGCGGTTGGGACAGTTGTTTCGGTGCTTGTATACCTTCTGCTATTCACGTTGGGGGTGGAGTTGGGTGTCAACGAGGAGTTGATTGCCGAGCTTGGCACGCTGGGGGTGCGCTCGCTATTCATTGCGGTTTTGTGCATGGGAGGGAGCGTAGTGATGGCGTGGGCATTCGGAAGGCTCCTCCATTGCGGGGTAGTGGAGAGGCAGACGGAGCGAGCGAGTTTGGGCAAAGCGTTGCTGGGTAGCGTGAGCTACCTGGGGGTATTTGCCTTAGGCGTGCTAGTGGGCGTGTTGCTAGGGGGTCGGCCGGGCTTGATGGAGCGTTTCGATATGGCTAGCTTCCTTCTCTACGGTCTTATGCTGGCAGTGGGATTTTCGGTAGGAGGCGATAGGGCGTCGTTGGCCACGATACGCCATTTGAGCCCAAAGCTATTGCTTTTGCCGTTGGCGACGATGGTTGGTACGCTGGTTGGGAGCATGGTTGTTTACGTTTCGTTTAGAGATTTCACGGTGGGCGAGTGCAATGCAATAGGCGCGGGCTATGGGTACTATAGCCTTTCGAGCGTTCTTATCGGGGAGACCGTAAAGCCGGCGCTGCGCGGCGCGATGCTAGGGAGCGTGGCGCTGATGTCGAATATTTGCCGGGAGGTGCTTTCGATCCTTCTAGCCGGCCCGATTGCGAGGTGCTTTGGGCCTTTGGCCCCGGTGTGCGCCGCTGGGGCGACGAGTATGGATACGACGTTACCGTTCGTAGTGCGCGCGAGCGGCAAAGAGTACGCGGTGGTGGCGGTGTACCATGGCGTTACGATGTCGGTGCTATGCCCTGTGCTCATTGGACTTTTTCTGCAGCTGTAAGATTGGACAAGAGGAGGTATGCCGTGAGGCGGCGGATCCTGATAGGCTTGGTAGGACTATCGGATACCCTGTATTTTTGGCGCTGCGCGGTTAGATAGATGTTGAATTGCGTAGATTGGCATTAGATTTCAATTTTTTATTGGTACATTTTACTACGTAGCGTCTTATTCTTTTCGGTGCGTATCTTTTTTCATAAGAAACAAGGAGAGTTGGTTTTTGCCGTTTCCATAAAACGCTTGGTAGCGCCAGTAGGAGCCGTTTTGGGGCTGGACGAAGCGAAGTATCTAGCAATTAAGTACATTTGCGTTTGTTTCCGGTGGTGTCAAACGAGAGCAGTAAGCAGCAAGGGATGGACATTCTCAAGATTGGTGTATTTTACGATGGCAACTATTTTTTGCACGTAAGTAACTACTACAGCTACTATAGCGATGTGCGCAGGCGATTATCGATGCCCGGCTTCCACGAGTTTTTATGCCATGCGGTGGCGGAGGCGGAGGGTGTTCCAGATGCGGCGTGCCGGGTGGTGACGGGGCACTATTTTCGCGGGCGTTTGAGCGCCCAGGATGCGAGCCATCGCTGCCGCCAGCTGTACAACGACCGAGTATTTGATGATGTGCTGATGTCGGTGGGTATCGAGACGCACTACCTGCCGTTGCGCAATCGGATGGGGCGAAAGGAGGAGAAGGGGATTTACGTGTGGCTGGCGCTCGAGGCGTACGAGCTGGCGTTGCGGTATAAGCTGGATGTGCTAGTGCTCGTATCGAGCGATGGGGAGTACGTGCCGTTGATTCGGAAGTTGAGTACGCTTGGCGTGCGGGTGATGGTGATGAATTGGGAATTCGACTACATCGATGATTTGGGTCGTCAGGTATCGACGCGCACGTCGTCGGATTTGCTGACGGAGGTGAGCTACGCATTGGAGGCGGACACGCTAATAACCGAGGGATTGGCCAAAGGGGATCCGTTGGTGGAGAATCTGTTTATGCCTGATATGGGGGAGTTGGAAGCGAACGACGGTGATT
>JABCPG020000064.1 GCA_013333195.2 Bacteroidia bacterium | reverse complement strand
CGTAATCCACCAACACTACACCGCCCCCCGTAGACCGCGTGTAGAATCGTCCGTCGGGAGGGAACGCCGCCCCCGCATCGCCCCGAGTAACCGCCAGCCACGTCCTAGTCTGAGGAACATCATCTAATGAGAATCTTTCACCCCGACCCTCCTGCACCACGCCAAGCAGCATCGCCAGCAACAGAACTCCTATTTGTTTCATCTCATGCAACGCATCCTAATTAAAAAGCGGGGCGTTATCATCAAAAAGCTTGTACGCCTCGCAACGCATCCACCCCCCGTGCTAAAATCATCGTCCGACCGCGCGCAAACCTTTTCCCTCTTCCTCTACGAAGCGTACTCCTTTTGTGGAGCTGGCGGGATTCGAACCCGCGTCCAAACAAGGAACCAGCAAGCTTTCTACATGCTTAGTCCTAACTTGATTGCCGGGATACAGCTGGCGTAGGACATCCAAAACTGTATCCGTGGTTTCTAAATTTCACCGCGCGTGCGAAACGATACGCACGGCTAGTCCTGTCGTTATGGTGCCCCATTACGGCGCGAAACAGAACCGTACGCACCGTGGGACATCTCGTCGCCTTACCTTCCGCAAAGCGATTAAGATAGTATTGCTGAGCAAGTACTACGCAGCGAGAGCAAAATTGTAATCATTGCCACTTATTGGTTCTCTGCATCCTTTTTTACGAGTACAACGCAGACACTCGACATGCTTACCTACCCATTCTACTTGCTGTCAAAACCAAAGTCAGCCCCTATATATCAAAGAACGTTCCTTATCCCCAATCCAACGCAAAGGTAAACATATTTTTCATTTTCACTAGTATCGAATTCTACAAATAAACAGCTCTTCGCATTTAGGAATCCTAATACGAACGGCACTCAGGGGCGCGACTCCCTGCCCCAGTAGGAGGCAGCATACAGAGAAGTAATGGAACGCGCCCTATTCACAAACGCCTGTAGGGCAGTATCGTTTGCGCAAAACGCTATACCAACCGAACGGCTGTCCCCAAGCGAAAGCCGCAGAACTCGCATCGCGAACAAAATTACACCCCTCCTCGCCCCTTCCAGAGCAGAACGCTACCGATTCTAATTAATGGATAACGCTACGCAGGCTCGCTTAGAACACGCATCACCTTCAACACGCCGGGGACGCTGCTCATCGCCTGCATCACCACGCGCAGCTCAGCCACATCGCGCACATGCACCGATATCACCCCACGGAAGCTATAGCCGTCGCTTTGCATATCTACCTTGTGAACATCCACAGTAATGTTCGTTGCGATGCTCCTGAACAGATTTTCTAAAAGGCCCTTCTCATCACGTCCAGAAAGGTAAATCGGTGCCGAATACCGCTGTTCACTGGAAGGGCGCCACGCCACTTGTCTCATCCTATTGGCTTGCTGGGCAGCAAGGCGCACCCCCTCCTGGCACTGCGTCCGGTGCGCCACTACAGTATGGTCATCCCGCTCAAACATGCACACATCATCGCCCGGCAAGGCATTGCAGCAAGGCGACTGCTGCACTTCCACTGCCAAGGCCTCGGCCGTAACGACTCCCGACTTTTTATTGCCCACGCCAAACCAATGCAACCGTGAAATTGCACTATTTCGCAAAGCCTCTCGCAATCCGTTAGCACGCAAACTGCCTTTCAGCAACCGCATGCTTATATTCCCAGAAGCCACGTCGGCATACAATTCTTCCAAATCTTTTACCTCAAAATGGGGTAACACTGCCTTCAGCTGCTCCTCGTCGACCGGCGCACCCTTCTTGCCACACTCATTCGCAACCCATTGCTTTCCAGTTTCAGCCAGCGTCCGACGCTGCTCATCAAGTTGCTGCTTAATGCAACTTCGCGCAAGCTGCGTACGAACAAAATCGAGCCACTTGCTCGAAACCATCATCGAGCGTACAGCAATGATCTCCACCACCTCGCCCCCACGCAGCGTGCTATTTAAACCTCGTAAAGCACCATCTACTCGAGCCGCCAACGCTCTACTCGCCGTATATCTCGACTGCTCGTACGCAAAATCTAGCACCGTCGCCTGGCGTGAAAGCTCGTACCTCTTGCGGTGCTCATCGTACACATGTATATTCCCGCCGAACAGCACCGTATGAACATTCGAAACAAAATCCATCGAACCCTCATAGGGAACCGATCGCACCCGAGTTACCTGTGCGCGCAGCAACTCGAACAGCTTCGCGTAGCTTTCTGCGTAGTTATCTCCTTTATACCTCCAATGCGCTGCCAATCCATTCTCGGCTATCGCATTCATCCGCTCCGTACGTATCTGCACCTCTACCCAGTTGCCGGATTTGCTTAGTAAAGTGCATTGCAACGCCTCATAGCCATTCACTTTCGGGGTAGAAACCCAATCACGCGTACGGTCCCGCAGAACGGAATATATATCGGTAATCAGCGTGTATATAAACCAACACTGCGTCTTTTCCGGAATCCCCTCTTTCGGCTTAAACACAATGCGCATCGCGAGCAAATCGTATATCTCATCGAACGAAATGTTCTTACGCTGCATCTTTCGCCAAATAGAGTAAATCGACTTCGCGCGGCTCGACACGCTAAACTCCATGCCGCTTTTTTTGAGCTTCGCGCTTATCGGTAGGGAAAAGTTATTTATCCGATTGATGAACTGCTCTTTGCTCAATTGCAACTTCCGCTCGATTTCCGCATACCCCTCTGGATCACGATATTTAAACGCCAAATCCTCAAGTTGCACTTTGAAGTCGTAGAGCCCCACACGCTCCGCTATCGGCGCGTAGAAGTACGTGGTCTCACTCGCTATCTTTTTCTGATTGCTCTCGTTCATTGAGCTAAGGGTCTGCATATTGTGCAGCCTATCAGCCAACTTGATAAGAATTATCCGAAAGTCGTCCTCAATCGTATTTATTAACTTCTGAAAATTGAGCGTCTGCTTTGTATCGCAGCTCTCCGCGATGCGGTCAATCTTTGTTAGCCCATCAACGATTACGGCAATGCGAGGGTTAAATTCCTGTTTGATCTGATCGAGCGTATAGTCTGTATCCTCCACAACATCGTGCAGCAGCGCGCACACTAGCGACTCCGCATCGCCCGGCAGTATCTTCGACACCAGCTTCGCCACGGCTATGGGATGCAATATGTACGGTGTCCCATCCTTCCGCCGAACGCCATTATGCATCCTATTCGCTACACGGAAGGCGCGATCCACCAGCTCCCGATCCTCCTCCGACTGCACACCCGCTGTCGAGGCGAGCATATCCTGATACGCCGCTTCTATCGCTGCGCGATCGCTATCATCAAATTCTTTCTGTAGTGTCTTTGCGCACATCGGCAACAAACTCTACTTGTACGGGTACACCACCATCAGGCTCCCCGTCCGTTCTACCATCTTGTACCCTTCCGATTTCAACTTCACATTATAAATATACGCTCCTTCCGGCGCGTACTGCCCATTCGGGAGCTTTCCAGTCCAAGGCTCATTTTCTTTATGGAATATGACCTGCCCCGCACGATTGTATATGGTAATCTCATACGGTGTCGTGCCGCTCGAAAGGGGGCGAAATTCCATTCTCTTCCCCTCGGCCGTAGGCCCCCCATCCGTCGGGCGAGGGGCTATCGCGGTGGGCAACACAATCTCCGGTTCCACGTAGCAGCTATCCATCGCGCTTCGCCCACGCGCCACGCCGCTCTTACCCCGCGGAATCTCACGCACCACGACGTAGTACCTATACTTCGGCAGGAAATTCACTCCCCGAAACTCGGGCAAATCGGTGCGATCCTTATACTCCAACGGCAGCTCTTCGCCCGTAAACACCTGTATCTCCTCATCTATCTCCGCCCCAATTCGCTCTATCACTCTATGCAATCGGTATTCTGCCTGCGAACCGGAAGGAACGAGCAGTCGGTTGAACGTAATCAGATTATGGTCCTCTTTCGCCGTTAGCCTTACCACAATGCTATTCAAATCGAACGAGCGGGACACCTCCTGATCGCAAGCATCTATCGCCCGCAGCATGTAGTACCTACTATTCGAATTCACCCCCTCCGATTCGTCCACCGTCACCTTTTTACTCTTATCATCAAACGTGTCAATCACCTGCCATGTTGTCGACCCTTGTGTCGTATCCCTGCGCGATATCAATTCGAAACGCTTTACACGAGCCGCCGCATCAATCGAGTAGCACACCCGGTTCGCGCCCCGCTTCCCCATTACGCTATCAATAACCAGCTTCGGCCTTATCAACTTGCGCGTCTCGAACGAAATCACATTGCTCCAATTATCGTAGCGCGACTTCCCATCCGGAAATACCTCACCATCCTTCGGCGTACGCTGAACCTGTATCGCATAGTAGTACCTCGCCTCTCGAGCCAGGTTCTTTTTAGCAAACTCCGTCCGGTAGCCCGGCTCATTCGCGATAACTCCAATATAGTTGTCCTCTCGAATTATCGTTCCATTATTCACCTCACACACCAGATACTGGGTGAACTTATTCGCCCACCCCTTATAGTCGTTCCACTTCAAGTGCACCTCATCGCGGCACGAATCATACGTGTACTGCAAAAACATCGTCTCGTGCGAATCCGTCATCTCGGAATTACCCGCGCTCGACCGTGAGGCCAAGCGGTAGGCCACCGGACCCTTCGATATGTCTGCATTCACATCTCTAAACTCTATAACCCCCGTCGTTCCAGCCCCCGGCACGTACCCTATCTCTTCCCACTCCACCTTGCCATCTACAACCTTACGACGATAGATCACCGTACCCTCCGCATTCACGTAGTCAACATGGAACGGCGCCGGTATAAAAAATATCGACACCTTATTCGTCGTTATATTCGTCTCCAAGCGCACCAGGGTCGGTGGCTTCGGCCTAGGATTACGCGGGGGCGTCTGCCCATGCGCTGCTCCTACGCAGAACAGCAAAAGCCACATCGTAACCAACGCTGCGCAGCAAAACGCTGCTCTCTTCTTCACGTTCGCCATTTTTATACCCATGTGTATCTCTATATTAGCTCTATTGCTACCAAACCACATCCGAAAACGCATCCGCATCGCCTGCAGCGCTCAGCGTAAAGCTTTCCTCACGCAGCCACTCCCGGGCAGCATCCCGCAGCTCCAACGGTGTAACCCCCAATAGCGCTGCATTCCAACGTGCCAGGTAGTCAGCACCATATCCTGCATCCAACTCGTATCGATACATCCCTCCCAGCGCCGTATACACCCCATCCAACTGTCGCAACAACTGGCCTCGAAGGTAGCTACGAAGCCGCTCTAGCTCATCCGCGCTCAGCAACTCATCCCGCAACCGGGAAAACTCTCCCTTTATATCTTTTACGCATTCCAGCACGGAGTTGTTTCCTACTTCGCTCGCGATCAAAAGAACCCCTCCATCCAGAAAATAGCTCACCGAAGCATGGACTCCATACGTGTACCCCTTCTCCTCTCGTAGTTTCTGCATCAGCCTACTACCCATGTATCCTCCCAGAAGCACCGTTAAAATCTTTAAATGCTCTGCCCCAGCGTGGCCTGCGCTAGGCAGTACGCGCGCCAGCTGCACCGATGCCTGTTGGCGCTGCACAGCCTCATTAATCACGCAACCTCGTCCCGCCGGCACCAGCGGCATACGGCACGAAGCAACGGCACGCCCAGAACGCCTTTGGCTAAAATGTTGGCGCAACGCCGCTTGCCACGCACCCTCTTTCGGACCGCACGCCATCACGTGGCAGCAACATTCCAACACGTATTCTCGATAGTACCTACGCACCGTATCTACTCGCAACGCCCGCACATCCTCCTGCGTTTCAACCTTACGGTACCGATGTGGCGCCTTTAGCATTTTCTGCCACAACGCCTTACGTGCAGCGAACTCCGGCGTCTGTTCCGTCACTCCAAGCGCCACGACCTCTCGTCCCTGCCACGATAAAAAACTTTGCTCTCCGTACCGCGGCTGCGTCAGCAATTCAAGCAGCAAACCTAGCGATTCTTCAAACGCCTCTGTGGTTGAGACCAGCATCACTCCGACGTAATCCTTCTGCGCGAAACTATTTAATACGGTTCCAAGCCTATCCAAACGCTCTGTCACCTTCTCATCGCTCTGCGACTCCGAACCGCGCAGCAGGAGAGTCATAGCCGAATTAGCTACAATACGTGCCTCTTCATCATCTCCCCCGATGGGAAAAAACACGTAGAGTATTACTACGCTCTCATCCCCGCCGGGAAGAAGCGTAAGCCTATCTCCATTAGCTAGCTCCTCACGCTGAAAATCAACCCAGGGAAGCGCGCTATCCCACATTAAACGCGGCATCTGCCTCCTATTCAACTCCGTCATATGCCCTCCCGCTCGCTTCCGATTCGTACTCTAGCACCACGCTCCGCTCGCGCGTCAAACTCTCGCGCAGCTCTCTTTTCACATCGCCCAACGTTACCAACTTCCACTTCTCTACCTCCGCATCCCACAGCTCCCCGCCACCCAAAAGTTCGTAGCGGCTGTATGCCTGGGCGCGGCGAGTCGAGCTGAGACGGTCAAACGCACGCGTCGCAGCGAATTTGGATTGCACTTTCAGCAACTCTTCCTCCTTTACATCCTGCAAACCTTCCATTTCAGCAAAAATCGCTTGCTCTCCCTCCGCAATGCTCACGCCGTCCCTCAGTACGCCCGATACCTGAAAAAAACCTGGATCGGCACTACCCGACACCGTAGCATCTATAGCCGCAAATAGATTCCTCTCCTCTTTTAACCTTCTATTGAAACGGGCGCTTTCCCCGTTCGCAAGTAGATCGCTTATAACGTCAAATGCAGGGTATCGACTATCCATACACCCCACCATTGGAAATGCTCTAAAACTCGCATCGGACGGCACCTGACGCCTTACCCTCTCGCTCCGTTGCCCTTTCTTCTCCGGCTCCTGGGGTAACACCCTCTTCCGTACCGCTCGCCGCGCTATCGGCCCAAACCATTTCTCAGCCAGCCTACGCGCTTCCCGCTCCTCCACATGCCCTGAAAGTGCCAACACCGCGTTATTCGGCGCGTAATGGGCATAAAAGAACGACTTCACCTCCTCCATGCTCGCCCCCTCTATATGCGCAACGCTTTTGCCTATCGTGGGCCATTGGTAGGGGTGCGTCTGGTAAAGCAACCCGCGGAGCAGATGCGAAACATCACCATACGGGGAATTCAGCGAGGTCTCCTTGAACTCTTCCACCACCACGCGACGCTGCACCTCTAAGCTTTCAGGCGTAAAGGCTAGGGAGAGCATTCGGTCACTCTCGAGCCAAAAGGATACCTCCAGATTCTCCCATGGAACTTCGTTATAGAAACACGTGACATCTGACGTAGTGAAAGCATTGTTCGCCCCTCCAGCCAACTCCAGGGGTTCATCGTACGATGGAATATTAACGCTCCCGCCAAACATCAAATGCTCAAATAGATGGGCAAAACCGGTCCGTTCTGGGTCTTCATCGCGGGATCCCACATCGTACGCAATGCACATTGACACCATGCTGCTACTCATGTCGGTGTCTACCACAACGCGAAGCCCGTTATCAAGCGTGAATTTGGAAAGATTACGCTTCACTCCGCCCTCCCCCCTTCACGCATTGCCGATAGCCGCTCCGCGCAGACCGCCCCCAACTCACGCACCACATCGGTCGCCGATGGCAAATCGTCCAGCGCGGCCACTATCTGGCCTACTTCTATCTCTCCCTCCGTTAAATTCCCCTCCATAAGCCCCATGCGGGTACGTCCCCGGCCTATATACTCCGCTAGCGACTCCCGTGACGCGCCGGCACGCTCCATCTCCATAATCTCCTCGCAGTAGCTATTACGCACCATGCGCGTGGGGCTTACGATCTTCGCCACCAGCCGGGTCCCCGTATCATTCACCGATAGCAAATACCTCTTGGTCGCCTCATTCGCGGATGACTCCTGCGTACACGCAAACCGCGTACCCATCTGCACTCCGTCTGCTCCCAGCACCAGCGCCGCAGCAAGCCCAATCCCATCAAAGTACCCACCGGCCGACACCAGAGGCAATTCCGTCCACCGCCGCGCGAGCTGTGTCAGCACCAGCGTAGTTAGCTCATCGCTCCCATTATGGCCGCCCGCCTCAAAACCTTCCGCGATTAAAAAATCTACCCCCGCGCCTTCCGCCTTCCGAGTGAATTTCTCATTGGCCACCACATGCCCTACCTTGCAACCCGCCGCATGGAGCTGGGATGTCCACTGCGAAGGGGAGCCTGCCGAGGTAATCACGACCGGCACTCGCTCCTCTAGGCAAACTTCTATACATTCCGCGGCATGCTTATACAGCAAGGGTACATTTACGCCAAAAGGAAGACTTGTAATCGCACGCACCTTCACAATCGATTCACGCAGATACGCTGCATGCATAGAGCCCGCCCCCAGCACACCGAGGCCGCCCCCGAGCGAAACCGCCCCGGCCAACCGCCAACCGCTACACCATATCATGCCGCCCTGCAATACGGGCACCTCTATGGACAGCAGCTCGCAGAGCCTATTTCCCGCATAAATCCCTTTACTCATTTCTTTCTCCTTCTCCTGTTGCAATTTCTATCACCCGCGCCCCTGAAAATCCGCTCCCTATTAAATTATTGCATAGCCGCTCTGCGTCTGCTCGCGAAGCGTACACGCCAACGCTATACACCCATCCCCCATCACCACCATGCTTCTTCTGCACCTCCTTGCCCGGGGCGAGCAACCACAGGGTCTCGCTAATGTACGCCGGAATCTCCTTATCAAACGTTCCTATTTCCACACGGTAAGAACCCTTTGCACCCGTATCGCGCCGCTCATCAGCCGAAGATTCCCGCGCCCCCTCAAGTGCCTTTGCCCTAGCTATCGGCACCTCTCTACCATTGTACCACGCCACCACGAAAGCCTCTCGAAACCCGCATTGCGACGCAATGGCCTTGCCTTTATCTGCTTCCGACTTTATCCGAAAAAGACCCGCGTAGTACTTCGTGACCTTACCGTCGTTTGCTGTCACCGCGCTCACAGGGTACATCCCTCTAAATAGCGCAGGCGCTATCGGATTGGTATACGCCCCCAGCTGAAGCTTATACACAACGCCATCCGGCAACTTTTCATCCCGCGGAACGGGATTCGCCTCCGTGTAGCGTGAAGGGTTCTCAACGGTCAGCCCATCCACTTTGGGGACCGCCACCCGCATGGCAGATGCCACACCCTTTCCCTGCGAAATGGGAAGCACCGCGGATCGCTCTTCCTCCGCAACGCGTGGCGCCACAGCTAAGCAATGTGTCTATCTGTTGCTGTACCCGGTCACGGAATTTCACCATTCCCCACACGTATGTGAATCCTAGCTCCATGTACCGATTGCCCAGCATCCGGAGCAGCAATGCATTGAATTGCCCCTGAGAAACCGCGCGCGGACCGCTATTCCGCTCCACCAGCTCGGCGTTGCGGTACTGTTCACGCGCCTTCGCATCGCACGCCTGCACCTGTGCCTGCTCACGGCGGCTGCTCTTCATCAGCGCCACCGGCAAACATTGCTGGTATATTTGCTGCTCATTCGACACTCCCTCCCGAAAGCTCAGCACAAACGATCGCGCACCACGCTCTAGCGCCTCTTCCCCAAGGGATACTGCCGTCGTACCCACGGTGCTATCCCCTGTATACGACAGAAATTCTTTCTGCTGACGCACTAAATTCTCAGCTTGAAGCATACATAGCTTCGCACCTCTAGAGGCCTTGCCAAGCGTTTCAATCTCATCCCGCTGGAACACCGTCGGCGCAAGCTGCGCCAAATATAGAAACTTCGGATCATCTCCCGCAAAGCCACTTTCTCCGCCACCGGATTCTTGCGACCGCACACGACTCCCCACGATGTACTCTTGCTCAATCCGGCTCGCACGTACAAATTGACCATCAGCCATTTTTTGCGCACGGAGTAACTCCCTTTCTATCGGTTCTATTCGCTGCTCTATGTCCCGACGCTGCTGCGCATTCTTTGCATCCCACACCCTCGCCCGAAGCTGCTCTAGCCGCCCACGTAGCGAATCAACTACACGCTGCTGGGCGTACCCTTCGGCGAGTGCAGCCCTATACTCCGGATCGCGCTCCACATCTCGGAAACTAACACCCTGCTGCGTCACGGACACCATCGCGTTGGCACGGGCAGGGGTCACATTGCTCCTTCGCTTGCGAGGACCTCCCACCCTATCGAACCTCGCCCTTTCGCAGCGAGCCTCCGGGTCAATCAACGCTGCACCTGCCGCCCGCGCATCGTACTCAAGGCAATACACACACATACTGTCGTTCCCTGTAGCGCGGTTACTCGCCACTAGCACCTCGCCCCGCGCGTTTGGGACACCCACCAAATAATCATCGGCGGGTGTATTGTAGGGGAACCCCATGTTCTCCGGCGCGCTCCATTGCCCAACCCTCTCATCGTACACGCTCTTAAAAATATCCTGCCCACCAAGCCCATAATGCCCCGAAGAGCTGAAATAGAGCGTTTTCCCATCGTCTGCCACGATTCCAAAACTCTCATCGTAAGGGCTATTCACCACTGCGCCCACCGGCTCCGGCTGGGTCCACAACCCATTAGCTCCTAATGCCGTAGTGTAAAGATCCCGCGGCCCCATAGAAAATTGCCGTCTCGGAAAAACTAACCGAACGCCTGCATCCAAAGCGCGTGGATAGGCCAGTAGGCTCTCGCGCGCATCGCTATCAAGGCTATCGAATGGACCCTGAAGCGCAGACGGCAAGGCCACTAGCGTATATGCCCTATCGCTCGTGTCAACGGCCCTGGAAACCTCATTACGAGCTACCTTCACCCGATACACGCACCAGGGATTAAATCCACTCAAGCATAGCTGCTCCCCGCTTTGGCAGGAGGCCATCTGCTGCTGCGTTTCTACACGTGAAAGCAGCGCGAAGTCGTTTCGCGATGAATACTCTTGGTAGCTACGCTCCGCATCGGCAAAACGGTACAAAAGTCGTTGGGCCTCTGCTCGTAGGAGCAGCACACGTGGCGTAGGCACTTGGCCGCCCAGAATTATCTCTGCCCTCGCTAAATCACGGCGCAAACGCACCATGCTCTCCGCCAGCAGGGTTCGCTCTTCGTAGCACGTATCGCAATCAGATACCGCCGCGTTGAGCAATGCGTAAACTCTACTCCAATCTCCCCTCTGCATGCAGCACTGCGCGCTATCCAACACCGCGCCACTCGCGCGCACCACCCCGCAGAACACGCATCCAAGCACTAGCGCGCTCCGCAAGGTACGCGCTGCGTTACGCCCCGCGCGGCCACACAAACTCCCCCTGCACTTCTTTACCACTACCTCCCCTTTTTCATCCATAAAACTGCCGCAATTTACAGTTTTTTCCCATTTCTTCCCCGCGGTCTACCTCCTTTCATATTAAACCCTCACGCATGGAAGCAGCGAGAAATGCGGAATCGTCCAAACCTAGGCATTTACATCCCGCGCGCAGCTTGCAGAGCATAAAAAGGCGGAGCGGCTACACTCAGCCGCCCCGCCACCATTCATCGAATCCCGCTATCTAAAATCCCTAACGATCGGGAACGAAACAGCGCAAAATCAACTGCGCTCCAACCGAAAATCCTAACTCCTCCCGCGGATTTCGCTCCCTATCCTGCATACCCCCACTACTTCACCGTGGCCTCAATCGCCACCGCAGTATCGCTCGCCTGCACCGTGTACACGTAGCTTGCATGGTTCGCGGCCGCCGCGATGGCGTTGCCGTTCACCTTCAGCTCGTCAAACACCTTGCCCGACTCAGCCGGCGTGATCGTCAGGGCTTCGCCGACATTCACCGCGTCGCCTGAAGTCTTGCCATCCACCTTCACCATCGCTCCGAACGTGAGCGTTATCGTGGCCGCTGGCACCGCCTTCACCGTCGCCTCAATCTTCACCTCCGTATCGCTCGCCTTCACCGTGTACACGTAGCTCGTCTGGTTCGCGGCCGCCGCGATGGCGCTGCCATTCACCTTCAGCACGTCAAACACCTTGCCCGCCTCGGCCGGCGTGATCGTCAGCGCATCGCCGACATTCACCGCGTCGCCTGAAGCCTTGCCAGCCACCTTCACCACCGTCCCGAACGTGAGCGTTATCGTGGCCGCCGGCACCGCCTTCACCTTCGCCTCAATCTTCACCTCCGTATCG
>JABCPG020000063.1 GCA_013333195.2 Bacteroidia bacterium | reverse complement strand
TTGATGCGAAGCGGAAGGCAATTTGGTGCAAGCCCGGAAAACCCCGAGGCGTACGCGTACTGCCGTAAGCCGCCGCCGCGCCGAGCAAGCGCTCGGCAACCGCCGCCATAGACGCGATGAGGCTCCCCACATCTCCCCTTCCCCTCCCGCTGAATGCGCGCGGGGGAAGAGGAATCGTAACGCTGAAAAATCTTACCTTCGCGCCGCGCCAGTATGAATGGATCGATGCGTTTACAGAGCCCCACCCTTAAACGGATTGCAAAACATCAGCAAGCGAGCGATGATACTATCAATGACAGGGTATGGAGAGGGGAAAGCAACGCACGAATTGGGGTGCGTGTCGGTAACGCTACGAACGGTAAACAGCAAAGGGTTTGAGCTCTACTCCGTACCACTCCCCACGCGCTACCGAAAGCTAGAGATGGAAATTCGATCGCACCTACAATCCGCGCTCAAGCGGGGAAGGGTGGAATGCACCCTCTCCATGGAATGGAACGGGGGCGCCGAGCCCTCCGACCTGATTCTCAACCAGGCGCTGCTGCTCTCCCTGCTATCGCAGGCGCAGGAGGCGCTTGAGCAGGGCCAGCGCAACGGACTACGCATCGGGGCTCAAGACATCGCGCGCTGCGCACCGACCCTAATCTCCCGCGCGGAGCTGTGGGACTCCGACGAGAGCCTCGCCTCTGAGACAGAGAGCGCGGCGGTAATCCGCGCCTTCGATATGGCCATCGACAATCTCACCGACTTCCGTTTAGCCGAGGGCAAGGCCACCGAGAGAGACTTCCTCGAGCAGCTGAAAGCCATCGAGGACCTACGGCTAGAAATCGACGCAATGAAGGACGACCGCGTAGAAAATATAAAATCGCGTATACAGCGCGACCTCGAGGCATTCCAGAACGCGCCGGAATCGCGGGTGGACCCGCAGCGCCTCGCGCAGGAACTAATATTCTACATAGAAAAGCTCGACATCAACGAAGAGCTAAAACGGCTCGAACAGCATTGCCTCTACTTTCGAGAAACCCTCGCGCAGGAGGAGAGCGCGGGCAAAAAGCTAAATTTCATCGCCCAGGAAATGGGGAGAGAAATCAACACGCTGGGTTCGAAAGCCAACGACCACACCATACAACGCTGCGTGGTGCAAATGAAGGACCACCTGGAGCGCATCAAGGAGCAAACGCTGAACATTCTATAGCCATGCCAAGCAACGAACACGCCCCGCGCGGCGCGGCGCTCATATTTTCAGCACCGTCGGGTTGCGGCAAAACCACCATCATCAACAGCCTCCGCCAGGCGAATCCACAGCTTGGGTTCTCCATCTCCGCCACAAGCCGCGCCCCGCGCCCCGGAGAGCAAAACGGGCGCGAGTACTACTTCCTAACCGAGCAGCAGTTCCGCGAACGCATTGCCCGCAACGACTTTCTGGAGTGGCAGGAGGTTTACGCCGGCATTCTCTACGGCACGCTGCGCTCCGAAGTGCAACGCCTTTGGCGCGAGGGATTTACGGTGCTTTTCGACATAGATGTCAAAGGCGCGCTCAACGTGAAACGCGAGCTGGGAGAATCCGCGCTCACCGTATTCATAGAGCCTCCCTCTTTGCCCACGCTGCGCGCACGGCTTGAAAAGCGCGGTACAGAAACCCCAGAGGCCATCGCGCGACGCCTCGCCCGGGCCGAGGAGGAGATGGAATACGCGCCGCGTTTCGATGCGCGTATCATCAATGACACGCTGCCCGAAGCGATTAGGGAGGCGCAAAGGACAATCGAAAATTTTCTTGCTCTACGAGCAACCAGATGATGCGCGTAGGGCTATTCTTCGGCTCATTCAATCCCCTGCACAACGGACACCTAGCCGTGGCGGGGTACATGCTCGAATCGGGAAATATCGATGGCCTGTGGTTCGTGGTTTCGCCCAACAACCCTTTCAAAGACCCCACCAGTATGCCGCCCGCCGAGGCGCGGTGCAGCGCCGTGCAACGGGGGCTCGATGCCATCGGCGACACGCGCGTGCAGCTCTCACGCGTGGAGCTATCCCTGCCGACACCCTCCTACACAATCAACACGCTCGACGCGCTTCGGGACAGATACCCAGCGTATACCTTCTCCATAATAATGGGCGGCGACTCGCTGCGAGACATACTCAGCTGGAAGGAGGGGAAACGAATCGTGGAGCAGCACCAGCTTCTTGTATACCCTCGCGGGGACATGGGGCAGGTGCCAGCCTCTTTGCTCACGCACAGGAACGTAACCATTGTGCCCGCCCCTCTTTTCCCCATTAGCTCCACCTTCATACGCAATGGGCGCGCAGAGGGCAAAAACATGGATTTCTACACTCCGCTAGTGTGAGAAACAGCTAACGCACGATTCCAACGCATCGGGAACGGAGATGCGCAGTAGGCGCAAAAAAGGAAGTTAAAGGGCAAGGTCGAAGAGACGCATCTCACAGATTATAAACACCACACCACCCGCTACTCCTCTTCTAGGATTGGCGGGCAGAAGCCATGCCACAACTGCATCACGCCCTCTCACCCCCACACCCACCGCACCGCAGCGAAGCAGCCTAACCCAGAGCCAACGGCACAACACACCGCGTAGCGCACCCCCTGCGCTACGCGGTAACACGCAGAATAGTCTTTACTTCCCGATGCTCTTCTCGTACTCAGCCGCATCCATAAGCTTTGCGCCCGGCTTAGCATCGCGCACGCGAATGATCCACCCCTCTCCGTACGGATCGGAGTTTATCAACCCTGGGTTATCCTCAAGCTTAGCATTCAGCTCAACGATCTTGCCTGAAACCGGGAATTTAAGGTCCGACACGGTCTTTACGGCCTCAATAGAGCCGAACACCGCGCCCTCCTCAAGCTCCTCATTGACCGTGACAACATCCACGTAAACGATCTCCCCCAGCTGGCTCTGGGCGAAGTCGGTAATACCAATAATAGCGTCAGAGCCGTCAAAGCGCACCCACTCGTGGTCTTCGCTATACTTTAAGTTCCCTGGAAAATTCATAGCTGTTTCGAAACTTTATTGCACCAAACACATTGCCGCAAAGGTAGGCAGATTTGCTCAATTTGCAAACCGCACGGCCGCCATATCCACCGCCCCTCAGGGTCCCCACGGCCGCGCGATGCGCGCATTTTTCACTACCTTTGGGCCATGGATTACGCAGCACTTCCCCCGACGCTATACCTCATCCCAACCCCCATAGGCGCAGAAGGTCCCGCGGGTGCACTCACAGAGCAAGGGCAGGCCGTCGTTCGTCGGCTGCGCTTCTTTGCCGTGGAGAATGTACGCACTGCCCGCCGATTCCTCTCCGCGCTAGAGATGCCGGTTCCCATCGACGCATTGGAGATCGTACCATTCGACCGGGAATCAACCGATGAGGACGCGCGGGAGCTCATCAGCCGCCTTGCGCCGGGCTCCTCGCTGGGCGTACTCTCGGAGGCCGGCGCGCCGGGCGTGGCCGACCCCGGCGCACGGTTAGCAGCAATGGCGCACAGCATGAATGTTGCGGTTTGCCCCCTCGTTGGGGCTTCCAGCCTCTTGCTCACCCTTATGGCATCCGGACTCAATGGGCAATCGTTCGCTTTCAACGGCTATCTTCCCATCGATCAGTGCGCGCTCCGCAACTCCATCGTCCGTTTGGAACACACGGCCATCTCTACCGGCCAGACGCAGCTGTTTATCGAAACGCCCTACCGCAACGACAGGCTTCTGGCCCTCCTCTTGGCAACGCTGCGAAGCACGACGCGGCTCACCATCGCCCGCGGCATCAATACCCCGGAGCAGCTCATCCGCACGCGCACCATCGCGGAATGGAAAGCAACCCCTCCCCCCATCGGGAAGGTTCCCACGGTGTTTGCCATAGGCAGCATCTCGTAGCCCAAGAGAACAGACGCAACGCAACCTCGCGATGAGTACCCCTAGACCATTAAAAATAGAATCTCCGTATACTCCTACCGGCGACCAGCCGCAGGCAATCAATCAGCTCGCGGAGGGATTCCAAGCCGGCGCAAAAGCGCAGGTTCTCCTCGGCGTCACCGGCTCTGGAAAGACATTCACCGCGGCCAACGTCATCGAGCGCCTCCAAATGCCGACGCTGATCCTGAGCCATAATAAGACCTTAGCCGCGCAACTCTACGGCGAGTTCAAGAATTTCTTCCCGAACAACCTTGTAGAGTACTACGTTTCATACTACGACTACTACCAGCCGGAGGCGTATCTCCCCGTATCCGATACCTATATAGAGAAGGACCTCGCGATAAACAGCGAAATCGAGAAACTTCGCCTTTCAACCACCGCATCGCTACTCAGCGGGCGCAGAGACGTGATTGTGGTAAGCTCCGTTTCGTGCATATACGGCTGCGGGAATCCGGAAGACTTCCATAGCAACACGATCCACATCGCCGTTGGGGATGAAATCGTTATAGATGTGTTCCTGCGCAAGCTCGTAAATTCGTTATACAGCCGCAACGATAACGAACTTACCCGGGGCCATTTCCGCGTAAAAGGCGATACGGTCGACATCGCGGTGGCCTACGGGGACTACGCCTACCGCATCGTTTTCTTTGGGAACGAGGTGGAATCGATTCGGGTGTTTGACCTCGAAACGCAAACCATGGGCAACGCGGTGAACGGCGCCTCAATATATCCCGCCAACATCTTTGTGACCACCCCGGCTCGGTTACAGCACGCCGTGAGGCTCATTCAGGACGACATGGTCGCGCAATGCAATCTCTTTAAAGAGCAGCACCGGTTCCTCGAAGCGAAGCGGCTCGAAGAACGCGTTCAGTACGACATCGAAATGATGAGGGAAGTTGGGTTCTGCAAAGGCATTGAGAACTACTCCCGCTACTTCGATGGGCGCGAGCCGGGCGAACGCCCCTTCTGCCTTCTAGACTATTTCCCGGATAAATTTTTGCTGATTGTCGACGAAAGCCACGTGACAGTACCCCAAATCAAAGGGATGTACGGAGGCGATAGAGCCCGCAAAGAGAATCTCGTGGAGTACGGTTTTCGGCTACCCGCGGCCCGGGATAACCGCCCTCTCACCTTCGAAGAGTTCGAGAGCATCGTCGGCCAAACGCTATATATGAGCGCCACGCCCGCAGAGTACGAGCTAGCGCAGAGCGGAGGCGTAATCGTGGAACAGGTCGTACGCCCCACAGGGCTACTCGACCCCCCAATAGAGGTTCGGCCTACGTACGGCCAAATCGATGACCTTCTGCATGAGATAAACCTACGAGCCAAACGGCAAGAAAGGGTACTCGTCACAACGCTCACAAAAAAAATGGCGGAAAATCTGCAAGAATACTTCGAGGACATGCACGTACGGTGCCGCTACATCCACTCCGACGTGGAGACGCTAGATCGGGTGCAAATTCTGGATGATCTCCGCGCGGGCCGCTTCGACGTGCTTATAGGCGTGAATCTGCTCCGGGAAGGGCTAGACCTCCCGGAAGTGTCATTAGTGGCGATTCTAGATGCTGACAAAGAGGGCTTCCTACGCTCCACCCGGTCGCTAACGCAAACGGTAGGGCGGGCCGCCCGCAACGTCAACGGCCGCGTAATCATGTACGCCGACACGATTACCGCCTCCATGAAAGAAACCATGGATGAAACGGAACGCCGCCGCGCCATCCAACTCGCATACAATGAGAAGCATGGCATTACGCCAACGCCAATCGCAAGACGCCAAAACGCAACGTTAGGAGAACTCCGCGGCATTACACCCGAAGAAACGATAGAGGAGAAACGCCCCCTGCGCATGGTGGCGGAAGAAGCCGCCGAGTTCACGAGCCCCAAACTCCTCCGCCAGGCAATTGCGCGCGCGGAGGCGCAGATGCGGCAAGCCGCCAAAGCCAAGGACTACCGTGCCGCCGCCGACTTTCGTGACATCATGCTCGACCTGCAGGCCAAGCTAGACGGGATAAAAGGTTAAGGGAACAGTACATCCTGCCACACACCGACCAGCGCCGCGAGACGCTGCGCGCATCCACTAGCCCCTCGCCAAGCTCCGCAATTAGTGACACGCCCCACCCACCCCTCCAGAAACTTTAGATAGGGACAAAACAACGAAGGCTAGCCCCCATCCTTGCAAAGGGACAAACGTCAAGAAAAGATACCGCGCAAAGCAGAACCACTCACATTAAACACGCGCACGGGTAGCAGCTATCGAACGGTGAAAGCCTCCACGTTTGGGTTCCCCGCTGCCTCCTCCTTGTCATTGAGGTAGAGCGGAGAGTACTTCCCTTCTGGGAGATCCTGAAGAATAAAGGCATTGGCCTTCTTCGCCCCGACCACATTATCAGTAAGCGCTGTAGCCACAGTATTAACGATAAAATCGAGAAGCAGCGACCCGCTGTTTGAAATCACCGACGCATCAATCGTCACATTGGCACTACGGTGGAAAAGAACTTCGTGCGTGCGGGTTGATTTAAGCGTGTACTCTATAGCCACCTCTATTTGCGACAACGCGCTCAATTTATTCCAACGCGTTATGGTGGTGAATAGCACTGCATCAGCGCCGTATACCTTCAAAAAGGGGGTAAGCGACCCATCGATGAATTGCTCCGCATCGTAACCACTTTCGCTCTGCAGCAACTCCTGCGAGAGGAACGGCGAGAAGACGTAGTACCCCTTATTCGCTAAGGGCATGTAGAGCGTGGCGTACACGCTCTCCTTGGCCTCCACCTTATTCGTTTTGTTAATTGGGGGCATAATCAGTATTGCGGTCGGATGCTCTTCGTACATCTTTGGGTAGGCCGTTCCGCGAGTTAGAGAGCCCCGATTGAGAAGCCCGCATGATGACATGGCAACCATCACCAGCGCAACCCCAAGTGCTACGCCAAAAGCCTTTATAATCCTTGCCATTACTTCTCAAACTGTTTTATAATTCTCCCGATAAAATCGGCACTTTCAGGGTAGAGCTCAATCTCCCGCTTGAGAAGTGCCAACCCCTCCTCCTTCTTTCCCTGCTTTAGCAACACGTAGCCGTACTCGGCGCATATACCCGGGGGCGGCGTTTTCCTTGAGCCCTTGGGCTGCTGAATAATCCGTACGTACTCGCGCAAGAGCTGCTCCTCGCTTTTCGGCGTTTGCTTCTTCTCCCACTCATACGATTTTTCTTCATACCCATACCATGAGTACAGCTCCTTGGAAGAGCCGCACCCCGCGAGCCCAACAATCGCAATGAGGGCTAGCGCAATGAACAGGCTAAACCTTTGTTTCCGCATTTCTTCTTCCTTTTAGGGCAATAGCACCACCAACTTGACCTTCCCAGCAGAGAGAAAAACCTTTTGCCTGAAAAGCTCTACGCCCCCTTGATTGACCACAGAGACCTCGTGCGTGCCGGGAGCCACCACTATGCGCTCAGCTTTTCGGGTAGCCTTGCTTTCCTTAACCACTTTCACGTCGCTACGCACCAACGTGCCATCAACGTAGAGATTAACGTAGAGATTAACCCTTTCGCCCACGTGCCGATCCCTTACAGCGATTGCAATGCTCGCGTTGTCCGCGTAGCCACCCGTCATGGTGGCTGTCGACCCGCACCCGCCAAGCAGGAGCGGCAGCGCAAGCACGGAGAACGCCAAAGTCAATACCCGAATTATATTTTTCGTTACCATTGCTTTACCTCTTAACTTCCTGCACATAATATTTTGCAAGCTGCGCAGCATCAATCGCCCCCTCCGTGACGGAAACCACCGAGAACTCTGCAAGCGGGGAATCGCCTAGCGTGGCCTCCACCGTGACGCTGCCGACCCGCTTGCCCGGGAGCTCTAGCATCATTCCAGTTTGCGGGTTCTTCACCTTCTTCCCCTGCATCATCACGTCGAACACATCGCCGACCCGTAGCCCCTGCGATGCTCCCCCGGCAATGATAACGCCATCGCTATCAGCGCTGATAATGTACGTTCTCCACGGTTTGTCGGAACATTTATTGATAATATTCTCCACGAGCTGATCCACCGCGCTGGAAATCGCCTTATCGCTCAGCGTGGCATCGAAACCCATTTTTCCGCCCAACCCGAGAGTGCTCTTACTGGTAGTTTCTGCAAAACCTTTCGCCTCCTCGGAGTATATGGCCACGCCGGTTACCACATCCACCAGCCGCACCGCCACTCCCGCCTCCACCGTTTGCGTCTTGGTGGCGGTAAAAAGATTATCCTTCCCCGTGGTTTTGCGTCCAAACTCGGTAATGGAGCCCAGAATAAGGTAATCCGCCGCGAGTCGATTTGATTCCCCACCATCATTCAGCTCGGCTGAAAGCTTATCGGCATCCGCACGCTCGAGAAGGATGAATTTATTGGAAGCCACGAGCTTCGCGGCGAGTATGTCGTACGCCTGCTTAGCCATTGGGTCATTTTCCCGCTCGTAGAAGATTCCCTTTCCGTACTGCGTCTCGTTGGAGAAACGCCCTATAGCTACCTTCCATTTAAGCGTTCTGCCCCCTTCGCCCTGCCCCGCTGCTGCCACGCTAAGCGCTAACA
>JABCPG020000062.1 GCA_013333195.2 Bacteroidia bacterium | reverse complement strand
CTCAATCTAAAAAAGCAACCGCGATAGGATTCGTAGTTTCGTAGATAAACTGGCATCAAGAGAAACGGCTCTCCGATAGGCGGGCATAGCCTATCGGAGTGCCGTTTTAATGCCCTTTCGCACCAGCTACTATCTCGCTTCCCCTTCCTCCATTTCCCCCCGCAGCGCGCTCCGCCGTAGGCTAAACTCGCCCCCATTGAACGCACCCCGCCACTCCCCGCTCTCCTCCACCGTCAACACTGTCCCCACACCAAAGATGGGATGCCAAACCCTCTCACCCATCCCGCTCGCAAACGGCACTGGCATATCTTCCGCCGGCCACTCCGCCCCCACCGCCCCCCGCGCTTCCGCCCACAGCCGCTCATCCATACGTCCCTCCGTAGTAAAGTTCTCTCTCCCTGCCTCTAGCAGAAAGCGCGATGGAAATTTCTCCTGCCGCAACGAGCTACTATAGCCCTCCGACTCCGTTAGATACAACTGCTCCCTTGCCCGAGTTGCGGCCACATACATCAACCGCCTCTCCTCCTCTGCGCCCGCTTGCCCACGTTCCCTAATCGTGCGGTAGCTGGGGAAAAGCCCTTCCGTCAGCCCTATGACGAATACGCAGCGAAATTCCAACCCTTTCGCCTGATGGATGGTCATCAAACGGACGGCATCGCCCTCCCGACGATAGTCCGCGTTGGTGTATAGCGCCACGTCCTGCAAATAATCTGCAAGGGTCACCCCATCCTCTCCCTTGGTCTCCTCGTAGTACTGGATCGAATCTACCAATGCCTGTAAATTCTCGAGCCTATCCTCATCTCCATCCGAACGTATCTGCTCCTTCAGCCCACTCCGGGTCAACCCCATATCCAGCAACGACACTATGGAGCACCTCCCCACCTCAGCACGGCACTTCTCAATGACATCTATAAATGCCCTTACCGACTCACGCTTGAACTCCTTGTCATCGATGCGCCGCTTCAAGGTTTCGTACAGCGATAGCCCATCCCTCGTCGCCGCGGTGCGTAAACGCTCCAAGTACACCTTCCCAACCCCGCGCGGAGGTACGTTGGCAATCCGTTGGAACGCCAGATCGTCATCCCCCGCAATGAGGCGTAGGTAGCTCAACGCATCCTTAATCTCCTTACGCTCAAAGAAGCGCACGCCACCCCACACCTCGTAGGGAATGCGCTCATTCACCAGAGCCTGCTCCAACGACCGAGACATGTACGATGCCCTGTAGAGTATGACCATATCGGAATATCTCATTCCCTGCTCCGCTAGCTGTTTTAAACGTCGCGACACCCATCCCATCTCCTCTAGCTCCGACCGCCCATGGAAATGCACCACCGCCTCGCCAGCCTCCAAATTGGTATACAGGTCCTTCGGTATGCGATTGACGTTGTTCTTAATGACGGCGTTAGCCACCCGCAGAATCGCCTTCGTGGAGCGGTAATTCTCGTTGAGGATAACATCCTTGGAGGGGAGGAATTGGATGAATAGCTCCGGCTCCGCGCCGCGCCACTCGTATATCGCCTGGTCGGGGTCGCCCACCACGAAGAGGTTTCCGTACTTCGCCGTGATATGGTTTATGATACGCCAATCCGCGGAGTTACAGTCCTGCGCCTCGTCAACCATCACGAATTGCAGCTCGTTCTGCCAATACTCCCGCACCTCGGGGTAGGTGTCAAAGAGGTGCAGCGCGAAGTAGATGAGATCATCGTAGTCAAGCGCAAAATGCTTCAGCTGCTTCTGCAAGTAGAGGGTAAATTTATCGTTCGCCGCCCCGACCCTCGCCCCGCTATCCATGTACGTCTTGACGTAGCGAACATCCTCCATCCCCTTCTGCAGCCCTATGGCATCAAGGAACTTCCTCACATTGATGTCGCGCCGCGATAGCTTCAGCTCGTCCATCACCTCCGTCGCCAGCGCCTTGGCATCCTCCTGGTCAAGGATGGGAAACGTTCGCGGAAAACCCAATCGGTACACATCCCGGCGCAGCACCTTAACGCAAAATCCATGGATGGTAGAAACGAAATCGCTCGTATCGCCCTCCCCCATAAGCCTAGCGATGCGCTGCGACATCTCCCGAGCCGCTTTATTGGTGAATGTAAGGCAAAGCACATGGCTCGGCACGATGCCAACCCCGTTCACCAGGTAGGCATACCGTGAGGTCAACGTCTTAGTCTTCCCCGTGCCAGCCCCCGCAGTGACGCGAATCTTGCCCACCACCGACAAAACCGCTTCCCTTTGACTCTCATTAAGATCTTCCAACATAAATACAATACATTCTTTGCTAATCCAAATCCCTCCCCGCAGCATCCCGCGATGCATTCCCCGCACCGCGCACGAACCGATGCTTTTACTCCGTACAAAGATAAAAAAATGCAGGCATCGAATCTGTACAGCCCGAACAATCTGCACAAATATCCCCACTTATCTTTCTCCGTCCCAGTAGCAGAAGCTCTATAGAGCCTGAGACGCTCTAAAGGAATCGAGTCGTCTCTCCAATCAACACCATTTGAATCTCTTGCACACCTCACCGAACTCACCAGAATGCCTACTATCGTATCAACTATACCCCATTACAGATGGACAATCACCAATATTCGCAACATCTTTTAAACGCTGCCGCTGCCCCGCACACGGAGCTCCTATTCAAATGGTCCATCATGCTGGCATTCCCAATGGGATACGCACAACATACATACCCCCAATTCTGCTGATTATTAAATGGTTTCGTAGTCCTGAGAAAATTTTTAAGATGTCAAAAAGGCGATAAAATGTGGTACACGCTCTACCCGCCTTTCATTCGGAGTTAAGAATAACCCTCCGCCTCCCTTACTAGCTCAGGATACAAAGATATGCGTACAATGAACTGCAGCCAACCCGCGCTCGAGAATAGCTAAAAAACACCAGCAGCTACACAATAAAACGCTCATGCAGAAATTATTTGCGAGCATTTTCCTCTCAGGAGAAAGGATAGGGTAGAACGAGAGATACCATATAAGCCGGATTCTGTAACCTCGCACCATCGCCACCGTGAAAGTGGCGAACCTTGCGTGGCCTGACGTCATTTCTCTAGGGCTACGGTCACCCGTAGCCTCAAGCAACCTACCCTCCCCGACTCTGCCCAAGGCAAACTCCAACGAACAGCCGGAGAGCTCTTCCCGAGAGCTATCGAGGTCTACATGGCCTTGCATCGCTAGGGTCCGCACTGCGAAAGCTGTCGCCAGCCAACCGGTGAGCTCTTACCTCGCCTTCTCACCCTTACCCAGCCCTGCCTAACAGCACGCCGGGCGGTTCTTTTCTTCTGCGGAATCCCTACCCTCACGGGTACCTTCGCGTTAAGAAGCTAGCCGTTCTTTGATGTCCAGACTTTCCTCGTTGCTGCGTATCCTTTCATGGAAAGCCGCACCGCGACGCCACTGATATCTCAAACGCCCTACCCCTATCCTCCGACGCAAAGTTAAAGGAAAACTTGTAAATGCGTATGCATCACCGTACCCATCCCAATCCGTGGGCCTACGGCGCAGTAGTCAGCGATAGATTCAACTATCTACAAACCAATTCAACGAATAAATAATGGAGTCGCCATGAGAGGATGAGATACGCACAAACGGCATTTTCAACCAAGAGCCGTAGGTGCAAGCAAGCTCTCTACCATCGCCATGCAGTCACCGCTGCACTTCGCCCCCCAATACCATCGTCAACCTTTAGCGTCAATACGATGTGAGGCGAATCAACAGATGCGTAGCCCTATTGACCACCATTAACGGTACGCACGGAGGTTGGTAGGCGTATTCTCGGTTAGAGCGAACAAAGCCAATTCGACAATACTCCGATCACGCACCCTACCTTCAACCAAATTATATTGCGAAGAAACGTACCGCACCACCCTACTCAGAGCGACGAAACACCGAAGATTCCTACCCTACACCTCGCGATGGGACACCATCCATTGGACCGCGACGAAAAGAGCCAACAACCGCCAACTATACCTCTGATTTTTCTTCTATCGTCCTACCCAGTACTTTAGGCATTGCCCCGTAACGGTTTGGGCCCTTCGTTCCATCAATAAATATCAGCGCCAAAGCGATACCATACGCCAAACAGAATAACCCTGGCGCATCGATATCATGCAAACGTTTCGCCGTCTGCGCAAGGTAGAACCAAATGGCGAACCCAAGCACGGCAAATAGGAATACGGCGACCACCGTCCATCCAAGCCATCCATCAAAACCAGCCTGATGGAAAAACAGCACCGCGAAGAAGGCGAATAATGCACTCGAAATATACACCCCCACAATCAAGCATATCATGCTAATTGCGTATTCCGTGCGGCGTATACGTCCACGAAAGCTGAATGGATTCCGGAACATACGCGTTGCCACTGCGCCTTCATGCTCTAGCTCCCATGGCAAAGGTTCTAAACTCTCTTCCCTCTTCGGACGCGTTCCCCAGCGGTTAGTTGCATTGACACTCGGAACGAAAAGCAACGCGATCACGAAAACTGGCGACAAACAGAACCAGCCAGAAAATCCGATATCATGCAAACGCTTCACCTCCTGAGCTAACCCGAACCATGCGATAGGAATCAAGAGCAAGCCGCTCACCGCGCAGGTCGTAATGGCTAACATCCACCCCGTACCATTATCTTTAAGCGCCTCGGCCACCTGAATATAGCACATAAAGCCCAACGCAGCCACGCTCAACACCTGAATTATAGCGCTTATAGCATATTCCTTCCTTCTTATCCGCCCCCGCCCGCTAAAAGGCCGCAAAAACATCTTATCGGGATCGTTCACGAAACCCTCATCATGATGCTCAGCCGCACGCACTTTCGGAGCAGAGCCATACTCATTACTACCCGATTCGCCTTCAATAAAGAGAAGCGGGAGCTGAATGTAGGGCACGAGGCAAAACCATCCCGAATATCCAAGATCGTGCAACCTTTTGGCCGTTTGTAAACATATAAAAACGCCAACGGCTATTAGGCCTAGATAGAACAGCGGGAAGAATGAAAGGAAACGTGGGTCATCTGCCTTTACGCCCGTGACCGAATACCAGATCAGACATCCCAAAAAGATACCCAGCACGAGGTAACCCGCAAGAATTAACAGCGCGAAATCCCTTCTCCGCAATCGCCCTTTATAGCTAAATACTGCCTGCATACGCATTTCTCCACTTTGTGTCCATTCACCCGGTAAGAAACTCCCCTTCCCACCGTCTTCCCTTTACCTATAATTCCGACCCATTCCTTCCGAGATACTCCAGTAAGCTATCCGCGTACATCCTGCCATTGCTCAATCGCGGCACTTTATTTTGTCCTCCCACCTTACCTCGAGAATCCATCCAACCGAAGAAAGTCCCTTTCGGCACAACATGCACTATGGGGAAAGCTAGAGTCACATTGTTCTTCCGCTTGGCCTCATAGTCTGAGTTTAAGGCCTGAATCGCTCCATCCAGTAGTAGCATGAAAGCATCCAAATCCTCAGGCATCCGCTCAAACTCTATAAACCACTCATGCGCAGCCTGCTCTCGCATATTCATGTACCGAGGAGCCACTGTGTACTCCGCCACGATAGCCCCAGTTACCTTGCAGGCCTTGGCCAATGCCGATTCCACATTATCGATGATTACCTCTTCCCCGCAAGCATTTATAAAATGCTTCGTACGCCCTGTAATCCGAATTTTATACGGAGAGGTACTAGTAAAGGAAACCGTATCACCAATCAGGTAACGCCATAAGCCATTGGTAGCAGAGATTACCATTGCGTAGTTCACTCCCGCTTTCACCTCTTGCAGCGGAATAGCCTTACGCTCCCCATTGAAGAAGTCGTCCATCGGAATAAACTCATAGAAAACCCCATAATCGAGCATTAGCAGCAACGCGGCATCGTGGGGATCGTTTTGCAGCGCAAAGTATCCTTCACTCGCGTTGTAGTTCTCCATGTAATGCATGTTCGGCGATGGAATAAGCTGCTCAAACTGCGGGCGGTAGGGCCCGAAGTTCATACCTCCATGGAAAAAGACCTGTAAATTCGGCCAAATTTCTAACAAATTCTGTTTGCCGGAAATCTCAAGCATACGCTTCAGCATCACCATATTCCAGGAAGGGACTCCAGTCAAACTCGTAACATTCTGCCCGAGTGTCTCATGGGCGATACCCGCAAGCTTGGCATCCCAATCAGAAAGAAGAGCCACTCGCTTTGAAGGAGTCCGCACCGCGCCTACCCACTTAGGCGACCTAGTCAATAAAATAGCGGACAAATCCCCACTATGACTACCATTCATCTCCACATCGCCTTTCTGGCTACCGCCTAGCGTGAGGCCTTTACCCGAAAACAGCGTGTTGTCCTTATAAAGATCGAAATAAACGGCCAGTACGTCTCGCCCCCCCCTGAAATGGCATGTTTCTAAATTTATTTCCGTCACAGGGATGTATTTACTCTTGCTTCCCGTAGTGCCAGAAGAACGCGCGAACCATTTCGTAACGCCTGGCCAGAGCACATCAGCCGCGCCCAATCGCATTTCTTCGATGTAAGACTCTAGAGCCTCGTACGTCACGATAGGCAGACGCTCCGAAAACGAAGAGTACGTCATGTTTTCTGATGCCCCATGCTCCCTACCGTAACGGGTTGCGGCCAAATTTTTCATCAACAGGCCAAACGTTTCATGCTGCACAGCCTCCGGCTGATGCATGAAACGTTCTATCCTTCGCAAATTGCTTGATAGGTAGAGATTGACAATTTTATTGCCTACGCTCATAAGCTGACACCCCACACTCAAAGGGACTCTAGCTGCGACTTGAGCGCTGCAATCTTCGCCAACGCATCCTCACGCTTCTTACGCTCTAAAGCCACCACCGCTTCGGGCGCACCGCCCACAAACTTTTCATTCGCCAGTTTTCGTTCAACGCTAGCTAAAAATCCTTCAGCGTAGCGTAACTCCTCCTCCAACTTCCTTTTCACTTCACCGGCATCCACCTTCCCCGTCAGCGCAACGAAACACTCCATACGTCCCACGATGAAACTCACCGAACCCTCCGGTGCTTCTTTCACCTCTTCAACATCACCCACGCCAGCCGCAACGGCAAGCAGCTCAAAGGCAGAAGAGCTCAATGGGCACTCACCCCTGTAGCGTAAGGAAATCGCCTCGCCAGGCGCTACACCCTGGGATTGGCGCACGCTACGAATTCCCGTTGCCACCCCCTGAAAGGCCTCGTATTCGGCTAGCAAATGCGCATCTACCTGATCCGCCTTAGGCATAGGCTGCACAGTGAGTGCCATGCCTTCGCGCCCTGAACCCATCGCATGCCACAACTCCTCCGTTAGGAACGGCATGAAAGGATGGAGCACGGTGAGCAGAGTATCAAAGTACCCCAGCAATTCTTTCTTCGAATGCGCATCGATGGCCGCACCGCGCGTAGGCTTAAGCAACTCAAGAAGCCAGCCAGAAAAATCATCCCAAAACAACCGGTAAAGCAGCAGTAGCGCATCAGAAATCCTGCATGAATCAAAGGCACGCTCCACCTCCACAAGGCAGCTGCTCAACTTCACTCCGAACCACTGCAAGGCCCTCTTTCGAGCCTGGGGTTGCACCGCACCCTCTTCCACGCGCCATCCGCTCACCAAACGGAAGGCATTCCACACCTTATTGCAAAAATTCCGCCCTTGCTCAACAAGCGTTTCTTCAAAAATCAAATCGTTCCCGGCGCTTGTGCAGAGCAACATCCCAAGGCGCACACCATCCGTACCATACTTTTCCATCAGCGCTATAGGATCAGGGCTATTGCCCAACTGCTTACTCATCTTCCTACGTTGCTGATCACGCACAATTCCGGTAAGATATACCCTGGAAAAGGGAGCCTCACCGCGAAACGCATATCCAGCAATAATCATACGCGCTACCCAAAAGAAGAGTATTTCGGGCGCAGTGACAAGATCTTGCGTTGGGTAGTAATACCTAATTTCCTCATTATCCGGATGCCTTATCCCATCGAACACAGAAATCGGCCATAACCACGAGCTGAACCACGTATCCAATACGTCTTCGTCCTGCTTCAACCGATCTGGGGTCAACGTGTCATCCCCGGAAAGCTGCCGCGCCTCTCGCAACGCCTCCTCGGCATTCTCTGCCGCCACGTAGCGCCCATCCGGCAAATACCATACGGGAATACGGTGCCCCCACCACAGCTGACGCGATATACACCAATCCCGCACACTTTCCATCCAATGCCGGTACGTGTTGACAAATTTATTCGGTATCAACTGCACAGCACCATCCTCTACAGCTTTCAACGCAGGCTTTGAGATGTCCTCCATCTTCAAAAACCATTGCATCGACAAGCGAGGCTCTATCACGCTATCGGTACGTTCGCTATATCCTAACGTATGGCGAATCTGCTCCACATGATCCAGAAGGCCAGCCGCCTGTAAATCTAGTACCGATCGCTCGCGCGCTGCAAAACGGTCCATCCCCACGTAAACTCCCGCAGCATCGGAAATCGTACCATCGGGATTAAAGACATCAATGCTGGGCAACCCATGACGCTCCCCGATTGCAAAGTCATTAATATCATGCGCCGGGGTTATCTTCAGGGCGCCTGTCCCAAACTCCCTGTCGACGTAGCTGTCCTCAATGATAGGGACCTCACGATTGACCAACGGAACTACAACACGCTTTCCCCGCAGATGGTAAAATCTTTCATCCTCAGGATTAAAGCATACCGCAACGTCCCCCATAATGGTCTCCGGCCGCGTTGTGGCTACCAACATATACTCATCGCTCCCGACCACCCTGTAGCGCACGTAGTAAAGTTTACCATCAACCTCACGATGCACCACCTCCTCATCGCTCACAGCTGTCTTTGCCTGCGGATCCCAATTCACCATCCGAACTCCCCGGTAAATGAGCCCTCTGCGATACAATTCCACGAAACACTTTATCACCCCCTCCGAACGAATCGCATCCATAGTAAACGCGGTGCGCGCCCAATCGCACGATGCCCCAAGGTGACGAAGCTGTTTCAGGATAATATCCCCATGCTCTTCCTTCCACTCCCAAGCGTAACGTAAAAACTCTTCCCGCGAAAGGTTGCTCTTCTCAATTCCTTGCTTCTTGAGCCGCGACACTACCTTCGCCTCTGTGGCTATCGAGGCATGATCCGTGCCGGGCACCCAACAGACATTATACCCCAGCATACGGGCCCGCCTTACCAATACATCCTGGAGCGTATTGTTGAGCATGTGCCCCATATGGAGAACCCCTGTAACATTGGGCGGGGGAATTACTATCGTATACGGTTTGCGCCCATCAGGCTCCGAATGAAAATAGCCACCCGCTTCCCAAAAATCGCTCCATTTCTTTTCGATGGCCTTCGGCTCATACCGAGTCGAAAGCTTTTCTCCATTTCTCGCTTCCATCTCTAACCTTTAGACAAAACCCATCCCCTTGTTTTCACACACCCATGGCGTATCGGCAGACGCAGAGCAACCCACTACAACCCTACGAGCGCAATTCAATCGCCTACCAATGCATCTTGAGCGACAACCGCATGATGACCGCCAGCACGATGAAAAGGAAAATACTTCCTATGAGCAACGGCAAATTCTCCAGCGTGAGCAGCAAATACATCATTCCGTAAAGGAGAACCATCACTCCACCCCCTACCATCGTGTAGACTTTATCGCGGAGAAAACCGTACAGATAGGTTGTCGCCAATCCCACCACAGCAACGCATGAGATGATGTATGCCCACCCGAAGCCCATAAGCTCTGAGAGCGAAAGTAAAAACGTGTAGAACAGTAGAACCGCCACCCCGACAAGCAGGAATGCAAACAGCGGGATATGTTTCTTAGCAAAATAATCGCAGAAGAATATCGTCAGAAACGTAAATACAATCAGCAGAATTGCGTACTTAACCGACCGATCCACCTGTTTATAATGCGAAACAGGCTGGAGCAATCGGACTGCAAACTCATTAGTGGCAATATTATCGTCATCTTGCTCACCCGAATAAACGTAGCTGCGGTAGCTATAGCTATCATCGTCGCGGACACCATCATCATGCATGAGAAAATTCTCTGGAATCTGATGATTGATGGAAAGCACCTTCCAGCGAGCCGTGGTGAGACTATCAGTCACCTCGCGCATGTCAGGTAAAAAACGCCCACCAAACGAGGGGTTGCCCCAGTGCAAACGCATCATCACGTCCGTTATACGCCCCATAGGGCAGAAACACAGCGACTCATTACCATTCAGCGCCACCGTCAAACGGAAGTCAAAACCCTCTTTCACAAGGGCACTATCTATCGGGCTCTCCAAGGCTGAGGAGAAAGAGAGGCTCTGCGGCGTCTCACTCGTTACTTTGTCCAAAACGTACGACTTATCCCCCGCTTCACACTTGACAAAGCTCTTCAAACCCACTATGTCCGACACCCCATAGCGCAACGAGGCCTCCTCCCAATATATGACCTTTGTATTAGCTGGAAACTTCGACCGCCGTACGCCTACAAAATTCCCTGTCACAATGGCCTCCGCACGATACAACAATGCCTTATAAATACCGCGCGCCCGCACCTCTGGATCGACCTTTACGTCAATCTCTAGCGAATCGGGAATAAAAACCATCTGGTTCACCTCCAGCTTGTCTCCGCCGTTCTCCTTCACTGCCACCGCAAAGGGAACCACTATCATCGGCCCCCCGATCGTTTGCTTTTTCCCCCAGGGCAAGGCTATACTCGCCTTCGCCTGCTCAGCATTATCCATTCGTTCCTTTACTAATGGGTAGATAAGCATACTCGCCAGCAGCAGAACGAGTGCCATTACCCCCAGCAGCACCAGCCGCATCCCTAGTCCCAACGTCTCTCGACGGGGTGTTTCTCCGTTATTCATATATTTCCTTTCTCCCGTTATCTTTTAACAATATTGCACTTTGACAAACCTTTCATCGCTAATTCCTACAGCCAAAGCACAAGGCAACTACTCTCACTCAACGCTACATACCCATAAGCAAATCATCCCCCTGTGCTCTCCGGAACATCTATTTCAACACTTTGCGTCTCCTAAAGGACGCTACCCTTTCTACCTTCTACTCCTCCCTGCACGCTACACACTGGCACTGCCAACATACGCCCACATCTCTCCAAGATTTATTGGGTGCTGCACAATATACCGCTCAATGCCAACACGTCAATATCCTTTTCCCACCAAAAATTCCTACTACGAAAGCTTTACCCATCCCGTCTGTATGGATACACATATTCAGGACAACCTTAACCGTTCCTAGGGTACGCGACGCCTCCCCGCATGGCTCCCTGCTCGTCCACATACCGCTTTCCAGCCGAAATACAACCACATCCAGCACCTCAACGCCTCCCTGCTAAATCCAAAACCCATTCCTCCGCACAGCCCAGCGCAAATACCTGGCATCGATAAGACTGGATAAAACTTCCGTCCATTGCCTTCCTCCCAACTGCACGCATCGCTCGACTACACGCCACGCACCGTACCGCAAAGTTAGCATTTTACTTTAAAATGCAACCCCACCACCTTTACACAAAACGAATTCAACGCCTTATGTATTTCTTACGCGAGCAATAAACGAATATTAAAAAATAAACACTTAAATTCTATACCGCACCGTCCTCAGCCTTTTAACTCATTTCGTCCAGCCGTCCGCGCTCCGTTCGTTAAACAACTCGATAGTTGCGTTCCACACCCACAATACGCATGGGCGACTCGCACGTTCCGCAAAGGAAATCGCCAACTACTATTTTCATCACAGACGCAGCTAATGCCTTTTCTCCCTTTATTTTCCTATATTTGCCACGTAGCGTAACGGCCCACTGCGCCGTGCTGCAACACTGTAAGAAAGTAACAATAGAACTATGGAGACAATCAAGCAATACATTGAAGCCAACAAGGAACGCTTCATCGAAGAACTCTTCGGTTTGCTGCGCATCCCTTCAATAAGCGCTAAGCCGGAACATAAGGCCGACATGATAAAGGCCGCCGAATACTGGAAAAACGCCATTCTCGCCGCCGGGGCCGATAAGGCGGAGGTTATGCCCACAGAAGGCAATCCCATTGTCTACGGTGAAAAAATTATCGATAGCGAAAAACCCACCGTGCTCGTCTACGGACACTACGACGTGATGCCCGTAGAACCGCTTAACGAATGGCGTACTGAACCTTTTGAACCGGTCATCAAGGACGGTATCATCTGGGGGCGTGGGGCAGATGACGACAAAGGGCAATCGTTCATCCATGCCAAAGCCTTTGAGCTTATGGTAAAAACAAAGACCCTACCATGCAACGTAAAGTTCATGCTCGAAGGCGAGGAAGAGATCGGTTCTAGCAGCCTCGACAAATGGCTCGATTCGCATAAGGAGCTTGTCAAGTCTGACATCATTCTCATCTCTGATACCTCCATGATGGGCCCAAACATCCCCTCGATTACCGTTGGGCTCCGCGGTTTATGCTACGTAATGGTGGAGGTGACCGGCCCAAACGTTGACCTACACTCAGGGTTATATGGGGGTGCGGTGGCAAATCCCGTGAATGTGCTCGCCAAAATGATTGGCCAACTTCTCGATGAGAAAGGCCGTGTAACCGTGCCAGGATTTTACGACGATGTACTCGAGGTAAGCGAGGCAGAACGGCAGAATATGGCGCGTGCACCCTTCGATAAAGCGCAATACATGCGAGACCTCGACGTGGAAGAACTGCAAGGAGAGGAAGGTTTCTCGACGCTTGAACGCACGGGCATCCGCCCCACATGCGATGTCAACGGCATTTGGGGAGGATATATTGGCGAGGGCGCTAAAACTATCATTCCCGCCAAAGCCTATGCCAAGATTAGCATGCGGCTAGTACCCAATCAAGATTTCGCAAAAATTGGAAAACGTTTCGAGGAGTATTTCCAAACGCTGGCCCCAAAATCTGTTAAAGTGAAAGCGGAGTTCCATCACGGTGGCTACCCATACGTAGCCCCGACCAACACCATCGGTTACCAAGCCGCGAGCCGTGCGGTCAAAGAGACCTACGGCATCGAGCCAATCCCCTACCGTAGCGGTGGCAGTATCCCCATAGTGAGCGCATTTGAACGAAAGCTAGGTGTAAAGAGTATACTTTTAGGTTTCGGGTTAGGAAGCGATGCCATTCACTCACCCAACGAGAACTTCCCGCTTGCACAGTTCTTCAAAGGGATTGAAACCATTCCGCTCTTCTACAAGTACTTCGCGGAGGGGATGAAAAAGAAGTAAAAGGTACGATTCCTTACCGTATCGACACTATTCAAAAGGGCGACTGGAGACAGTCGCCCTTTTGAATAAACTCGCTTTATCAATGCAGCAATAGCAATTCCTAGGAGCCTAAACCCAAAAATCACACGAACTCCACGCATCCCGCTAGGAAATTTCACACTGTCTCACCCTGTACCAACATACACCGAGGGGTCAACAGAGGCTTTCTCCTCACGGAAAAAAACCGTTCCCAGATAAATCTCCCCTCGACATAAAAGGGGTTCAACATCCACTGAATCTCGTTGCTCATCCCGACACCTAAAGGGGTGCATCCACAAACAGCCAAAATGCAACGGAACCCTGAAAACTTTCTCCGATTCTCCGCCTACCCTACTTCCTAGTGTCGGACAAAACTGCCGCCGCACGCATTAAAACGCCCTACGTGCGGATTTCTTTTACCACCTCAACTCGGAATACGCAACGAATCCCCGGGCATATACCTCGCTTGCAGATAGCGCCCCGTTACAACCGCAACTAAACCTAAGAGCAGTACGGCCACCGCGATAAAAGCCAACCAGCCCCACGAAAAAAACACAAGCCCCATAAAATAACCCGCTGCGCTCGCCCCAAAATAGTAGAACATCCAGTAAAGGCACGTAGCGCTGCTCTTCCCCTCCTTCGCTTGCGTTGATACCATTCGACTCGCCATCATATGGACACCAAAGAATGAAAACGTCATCACGAACAAACCAGAGATAACTACTACCAACGAAGGTACAGCCATCAACAGCATTCCGACAGCGTAACCCACCAATGCGATCCGAAGTAAATATTGCGGCGAACGATGATCACTCGCCCTACCAAAGCATACCGCTCCTAAAATACCCACAGTGTACATTAAAAAGATGAAGGCCACGATATAATGTGGTAAATGAAAATCATGCGTGAGCACAAAGCTCAAATAGTTATACACGCTGGCAAACACGCCCATCGCGATGCACCCCGTCAGATATAATGATAGAAAAAAAGGCGTTGTTAGAAAAAGACGCATTCGGCGCAACCTCGTAGGGACCGGAATATTCTTGGGCGTAAAATTACGCGAACCCGGAAACATCGCCCAGAAAAACGCTACCAATATCATACTCGTGACGGCAATCACCCCGGTGCTCACCCGCCAATCGAACCACCCTGCAATGAGTCCAGAGAACACACGCCCGCTCATACCCCCTAGGATGTTACCCGCAAGGTAGACGCTAATAGCCTCACCAATACAGCCAGGATCAATCTCCTCGGCAAGATATGCCAACGCTACAGCAGACACCCCTGACAGTGCCATCCCCTTGAGCAGGCAGAGCGCAACCAATAGCCAGAAAGACGTGGAAAAAACAGAAACCGTCGTCAGCACGGTAGCAACCAGCATAGAGAGCGTCATCAATCTACGCCGAGGCAGTACATCCGCATAAAATACGTAAAAGAATAGCCCCAACGCCATCCCGATAGTCCCGCTTGAAACAGCCAGGCTCGCCGTGGAGGACAGCACACCAAAGGAACTATGCAACTCCTCGATTAACGGTTGATATATGTAAAGTTGCGCAAACAAGGATAAACCCGTAAGCAAAATGCATATGCGGATTCGCACAAAACGTCGTGTCCCTTTCTGCGCATACTCTGGCACACGAGGAATTAACTCATCATCGCCCATTTCCGACCTCACATTTTACTAAAGCATGGTTGAATGGCATCCGGATAGTATTCTACTAACGGCACCACTCCTCCAACTATGATAACCAGCAAATCCACCTGTAGCGCCTTCACCCACGAATGGCTACGCGCATAGGCATCAGCGGCTTCAAGAATCGACCGTTGCTGCCCGGGACGTACAAGAGAATTTATGTCGTTGTACACGCTTTTACGGCGCGTCTTCACCTCCACCACATGTGCCGTATCTCCTTTCCGTGCCACAATATCCAACTCCCTATGGCCTTCTCGCCAATTGCACTCAACCACAGAAAACCCTTCGCTAACCAGAAAGGCGCACGCCTCTTTTTCTCCCCACGCCCCTCTCGTTTTCTTCTCGCTAACCACAGCTAAACCTTTTTATACGCGCAGTCCCCCCCGCCCTCGCACGATCGGCTACGCAAAGGTACAAAATAAATAGGCCTCTTCCTTAACTTCCCCCTTCTAAACATGCGTCACTCCAAACACCCCCACACCCCTCGCGTAGCACTCAACAGCAATATTTTTAAGATACAACCTTAAAGGTACCGCCAACGAAATAGCATTCAACTCGAACGCGGAAAGCCGCTATGCATACCGATAAAAATTGACCCACGGCAAACGCCACACCAACGGTACTGCCCAACAAAACGCGCACATCCTAAATGTACCCGCCTCTAATCTTGCATTTATTCACATTAAGGCAAACCACATCTACGCCCCACAGCTAAGGAAATCCCCCAGCGCAAGCACCTTACCCCCTCACCGGCGAAGTGAAGTTCACTCATCTCCTAAGGCGAGCTACGCGCATTCGTCTCGCGAAGCTCAACGACACGCCACCCCCACTACGACCGCTCCTTGCCATTTTCGATAGAACCACCATCATCGAACAACCGCACCAGAAGCAGCTTCTAGGCACTCCTTTCTCTCCCCCCTACCTCCCCTGCTCCGATACCTTAGCCCACGCATCCTTCAAAGTGACAGAGCGATTAAACACCATCTCCTTGCCCGAACTATCCTTATCCACCGCAAAATATCCAAGGCGCTCGAATTGCAGCGGTTCTCCCACTCTCGCTTCCAGCAAAGAGGGCTCCATCGCGATCTCAACTTCTAGCTTCGACTCCGGATTCAGGTTGTCCTTCCACGTCTTTCCCTCCTCAACCTCATTCGGATCCGATTTCATAAACAGACGATCGAAAAGACGAGCCTTACCCTTCACGGCGTGCGGCGCAGACACCCAATGGATAGTACTTTTGACCTTACGCCCATCGGGCGCATCACCACCTTTCGTTGCGGGATCATACGTGCAGCGTAATTCTACCACCTCGCCACGCTCATCCATTACCGCTTCACGGCACGTGATAAAATACGCGTAGCGCAGGCGAACCTCACGCCCAGGCGCTAATCGAAAGAATTTTTTGGGCGGATCCTGCATAAAGTCATCACGCTCTATAAAAAGCTCTCGGCTAAAGGGAATCTTCCGCACGCCATCCTCGATACGTTCGGGATTATTTATCGCGTCAAGCCACTCCTCCTGCCCTTCTGGGTAATTCTCAATCACCACCTTCAGCGGGTACAACACAGCCATGCGTCGCTGCGCCTTCACATTCAAATCTTCACGGAGGTAAAACTCCAACAGCGAAAGGTCAATCACATTATCTCGTTTCGCCACACCAACAGCCTCCGCGAATCGCTTAATGGCATCAGCGGTATAACCCCTACGGCGCAACCCACATATTGTCGGCATCCGCGGATCATCCCAGCCAGAAACCACACCCGTCTGCACCAGCTCAAGCAATCTTCGCTTGCTCATCAGTGTATAGGTGAGGTTCAAGCGGGCAAACTCATACTGATGCGATGGAAATATACCCAGCTTCTCAATGAACCAATCGTAAAGGGGGCGATGCACATCAAACTCCAGCGTGCATATCGAATGCGTTACGCCTTCTATCGAATCGCTCTGCCCATGCGCAAAATCGTACATCGGGTAGATACACCATTTATCCCCAGTACGATGATGCGTAGCGTGTATTATTCGGTAGAGTATCGGGTCCCGCATCAGCATGTTCGGATGCCCCATGTCGATTTTAGCCCGTAGCACCCTACTCCCATCGGGAAACTCGCCTTTTCGCATCCGCGTAAACAGATCCAAATTCTCTTCCACCGAACGATCGCGCCAGGGGCTGTTCGCACCGGGCACCGTAACTGTCCCCCGGGTATCGCGCAGCTGTTCCTGCGTTTGGTCGTCAACGTAGGCGAGCCCCTCTCTTATAAGCTTGCATGCCCACTCGTAGAGCTGTTCGAAATAATCCGACGCGTAGCGCTCGCGCGCCCAGCGAAACCCTAGCCACCTAATATCCTCCTTGATCGAATCCACGTACTCCACATCCTCCTTGGTCGGATTCGTATCATCGAAGCGAAGATTTGTCTCGCCCCCATACCGCTGCGCCAATCCGAAGTTGATGCATATCGACTTCGCATGCCCTATATGCAAATAGCCATTGGGCTCCGGCGGAAACCGCGTCAACACGCGCCCTCCATTTCTCCCACTTTCTAAATCCTTCTCGATAACCTCTTCCAGAAAGTTTTTTACTACTCCCGCGGCGTTCTCACCGGGTACTACCTCTCCCTTCTCTATCGCCATCTATTATCTCCTCACATTTTTCCACAATCCTCTTCACGCTCAGTTCGTCCCGCTATTCACCGTACCAAATGCGAACGGACCAACAGCAAAACATTAAAGTGCTCCCCTCACGAAGAAACCGTGGCTCGTGCGCTTTCCTCACTATTTCTCTTGCTTACCTTTAGTAAAGCCCCTGTTCTCAAGCAGCGCATCAATTTTCGGCCCGCGCCCACGGAAGTCTTTAAACATCTCAAGGGCATCTTTCGTTCCACCGTTCTGCAATATTTTCTCCCGAAATGCTCCAGCCACCTCTCGGCTAAAAATATCTCCCCGCTCTACAAATGCCTGAAACACATCCGCATCAAGCATCTCTGACCACGAGTACCCATAGTATCCAGCCGCATACCCCCCATCAAAAATGTGTGAGAAATAGGTGCTACGATAGCGGGGGAGTATCTCTGGAATCAAACCAATCTCTTCCATTCTAGTTTTCTCAAACAGATCCACATCGTCCGTCAACGGCTCCTGACGCATGTGATAATACATATCCAAAAGAGAGGCCGCCGTAAGCTCTGTAGCCGTAAACCCATTATTGAAATGCTTGCTTGCCGTTAGCTTATTAATCAACTCCTCAGGCATCGCCTCGCCAGTTTTATAATGATGCGCGTACACCCGCAAGAACTGGGGATGTGATGCCCAATGCTCCATAAGCTGTGAGGGCATCTCCACAAAATCCCTAGGCACATCACCCAACGATGGGTACTTAATCTTTGAAAAGAAGGCGTGCAGCGCATGGCCAAACTCATGGAATAGAGTTTCCGTTTCATCGAACGATAGCAAAGCCGGTTGATCCGCTGCAGGCGGCGTAAAATTGCATACTATAGACACCACTGGCGCCACATTCTCCCCCGTTGGTCGCGTGTACTGCGCTTGGAATGTAGTACACCACGCCCCTGCGCTTTTTCCAGCCCGCGGGTAGTAATCAAAGTATATCACAGCCAGGTGCGACCCATCCTCATTCAACACCTCGTACGCCTCTACGTCCTTCTGATACACGGGGAGCGCCGTATCTCGCCTGAATGTTATCCCATACAGGCGTCTCGCCAACTCGAAAACCCCATTTCTCACAGAGTCTATCGACAGGTAGGGCCGCAGCATCTCTTCATCAATATCGTATTTCTCTTTGCGCACCTTCTCCGTGTAGTACCACCAGTCCGCCGCGCTAAGAGCCGTCTGCCTGCCCTCCGCACGCATCGCTCGCTCCAGCTCTTTCCTTTCATTCTTGGCAGACGCTAGCGCATTCACCCACAGCGCATTTAGTACCTCCATCGCGGCCTCCGGGGTCTTCGCCATGCGATTATCCAGCACGTAATCTGCATACGAAGAGAAACCTAGCAACTTCGCCTTTTGAAGTCGCAAATTTACTATTGTACGCACTAGCTCCTTATTATCAAACTCATTACCTCTATCCCCTCTAGTGTAGTACGTTTTATACAGCTCCGCCCGAAGCTCCGGACTCTCGCAATAGGTCAAGAAGGGAAGCAAGCTCGGCTTATGCGGTGTGAAACGCCAGCCAGCCTTTCCAGCCTCCCGCGCCGATTGCGCGGCCGCCGCGCGCACGCCATCGGGGAGACCCGCCAGCTGCGATGAATCCGACAGCAAAAGCTCCATCCCATTAGTCTCAGCCAAAAGATTCTGACCAAATTTTAAGCTCGCTTTCGAAAGGGCGAGATTTATCTCCCGCAACGTACCCTTATCTTCATCGTTGAGATTCGCGCCCGCGCGCACGAACCGCTTGTAGGTCTCTTCCACTAACCGACGATCCTCTCCCCGCAATCCGAGCGCTTCCCGCTGCTCATACACCCGCTTCACACGAGCAAATAGTTTATCATTGAGTAATATATTATCCTCGTGCTCCGAGAAAAGCGGGGAAAGCTTCTCGGCAAGCGCCTGCATCTCCGGGCTTGCAATCGCTTCTATCAGATTAAAAAATACTGCGGAAACACGATCCAGATCCTTCCCGCTATACGACAGCGCTACCACTGTATTCTCAAACGTTGCAGTATCTGGA
The DNA here is from genome assembly GCA_013333195.2 of Bacteroidia bacterium. Taxonomy (GTDB): domain Bacteria; phylum Bacteroidota; class Bacteroidia; order Bacteroidales; family CAJPTX01; genus Bacteroides_D. The sequence continues at coordinate 19,805 of JABCPG020000062.1, read as the reverse complement.
TTATCAACTATGCTTTTTATCTCCTGATCCTGGCGCCCCATCAGTTCGCGGACCGCCGGCTCGTAGAACTCCATTTTTATCTCATCGAAAGGCGGAACTCCATACTTTGTGGTAAACGGTTGCAAAAAAGGATTTTCTGAAACCCCTTCAGTCTTACCGCTACCTCCGCATCCCGCCATCACCACTCCTAACGCTAACATCATCAGACAGCTTATTCTTTTCATCTCACTTCTCCTATTTTCGTAGCCCGCTTCTCACGAAGCCAAGAATTATCTCGTCATAAAACACCACTATACCAAATAGAATCACGTATGCGCCATAAAACAGTACTGGAACATGCAGCCTACTTCTACCCGTTTATCATTTCCGCCACATCATACCACATAACCCCAAACATCCCAGCTTCGCGCACGCAACAGATTCCTGCATTTATTGCACCAACTACTCCTCCGTTTCCGTCTCCTCGTACGCCTTCAACAGCTTCTGTTGGATCTCTAAAGGCACTTGCTCATACCCTGCCGGCCTCATGCTAAACGTCGCACGTCCGCTCGTGAGCGATGACAGTGCCGTGGAGTATCGAAGCATCTCTACTAGAGGCACCCGAGCACGCAAATGCTCAAAACCGTTCTCACTTTCCATGCTCTGAATAATGGCTCTTCTATTCTGTAGGTCGCTCATCACCTCGCCCATCCGATCGCTCGGCACCACCACCTCTACATCATATACTGGCTCCATTATCTTTGGCCCCGCCGACTTGAATGCCGCGCGGAAAGCATTGCGAGCCGCTAGCTTAAATGAAATCTCATTGCTATCCACGGGATGCATCTTCCCATCATATACCGCTACCCGAATATCACGCGCGTAGGACCCCGTCAAAGGTCCCTCCTCCATCTTCTCCATAATCCCCTTCAGAATCGCTGGCATAAAACGATTATCTATCACACCCCCCACGATACAATTATAAAATACGAGCTTCCCGCCCCACTCTAAATCTATCTCCTGCGTATCGCGCACGTTCACACTTAGCTCCTTGCCATCTATCACGTACTTCGTCGGCGCCGGTTGCCCCTCCACGTACGGCTCTACAACCAAATGAACCTCCCCGAATTGCCCCGCACCCCCGCTCTGCTTCTTATGACGATACTCTGCCTGCGCCACCTTCGTAATCGTTTCCCTATACGGAACGCGCGGAGGAAGATATTCCACCGGCAACTTGTACAGATTTTCTAATTCCCATTTCAAAATGTTGAGGTGATGCTCGCCCTGCCCCGACACAATCGTCTGGCGCAGCTCCTTCGAATGCTCTACGGTAATGGTCGGATCTTCCTGATGCGCCTTCGTGAGCAGCTCGCTCAGCTTCTCCATCTCCGCTTGGTTTTTCGCACGCACCGCCACTCGATACTTCGCGTTGGGATAGCTCGGTGACTGCACTGACAGCTCACGTTCCGGCGCGCATAAGGTTTGATTCCCTTTGGTGTCTTTCAGCTTCACCACAGCCCCTATATCCCCAGCAGCCATCTCTGTCACCCTCACTCGATTGCGCCCCGCCACAGCAAAAATTTGTGACAGCCGCTCGTGGGTCCCCGTCGTGGTATTCACCAATTCCACATTCTCCTGAAGCCGACCAGAAATCACCTTGAAGAAGTTCACTTCTCCTATATGCGGCTCATTGGTCGTCTTAAATACAAACACCGCGGTTGGGGCCTTAGCATCGCATGGGATAAAATTTCCTTTCACATCCTTCAAGGGTGGAACCTGCGACGGTGAAGGACCCACCTTGATAATAAACTCCATCAATCGCTTTATTCCTATCGATTTCACCGCCGAAAGGCAAAATACAGGCATCACCTCGCGCGCCGACATCCCCTTCGCTAATCCCAAGCGTATCTCATCTTCCGTAAGCGCTCCTTTTTCAAAAAATAGCTCCATCAGCCGATCATCGTGCACTGCCGCCGCTTCCACCAACCGCCCATGAAGCTCCTTCGCCCGTTCTAGCTCACTGTCCGGAATCGGCAGCTCCTCCCGCTCACCATCAGTGCCTTTAAATCTATACATCTTCATCAGCAGCACGTCAACGAACGAGTCAAAGCCACTCCCGGGATTCAATGGGTACTGCACTGTCACCACCTTGCTGCCAAACAGCTGCACGAGCGACTCGTACGCTGCTTCGTAAGCCGCCTTCTCATGGTCCAGCTGCGTGATACCCAATATCAAAGGGCGCTTCATCCGAGCGGCCCAACGCGCAAAAACTTCCGTACCCACCTCTGCCCCGCGCTGCGCATTGACCACCATAACGCCTAGATCCGCCACCTCGAGCGCCGTAATCACCGACCCCACAAAATCATCCGACCCCGGCGTATCGAACAGATTAAGCTTATGGCCCATAAACTCTGTGTACAGCACGGTCGAAAATACGGATTTCCCATTCATCTGCTCAATCTCGCTGTAGTCCGATACAGTGTTTTTCGCCTCTATGCTTCCTTTACGCTCAATCACCTTCCCCTCAAACATCATCGCTTCAGTCAAAAGCGTTTTCCCAGAGTCCGTACTACCCAGTAGCACCACGTTGCGAATCTCAGCAGTAGTATACGTTTTCATTGGCCGACCGTTTGAATTAGTGTGTCTCCTAAATAGCCCTCCCGCGCAGACTCCTCTCCCTTCAGAGAAGACCCACGCTCGGATTCAAAGGTAAGAAATTTTTATTGATTTCTAACACTAAAATGCCTTTATCATCTTTACCAACATTCAAGGAAAAAGTGGAATGAAAACGCCTCAGAGCCGCGCGCAGCAAATCCACAGACGCTCTCCCCTTTAGCCCGCACCGAGCCGCTCACCGCACCGGTCGCAATACCGCGCATGTTGCCGATGCGTGGTTTGGCCGCACCGCGGACACTCGCGCCGCGTAGCATCCGGTTGCCCTGCTCCTCCTCCGCGCCGTGCGCCCACGACCTCAGCCGTAACGATTCCCGTCGGCACCGCAATTATGCCATACCCCAGAAGCATAATCACAGATGCCAGAAACTGCCCCAAACCCGTAGTCGGCGATATATCGCCATACCCCACCGTGGTAATCGTTACAATCGTCCAGTATATACTCTTTGGAATACTCGAAAAATCCGAATCATCTTGGCCGCTCTCCACTATGTACATCACGGTGCCAATAATGCAAACGAGAAGCACCATCAAAAAAAGAAAGTACGAAATCCTATAGAAGCTCGCCCGAAGCGCACGATTCAGCTCATCACGTTCGCGGATAAATCGGAACAGCTTAAAAATCCTGAACACCCGCAGTAAACGTAGCACCCGCAACACCAAAAGGTAATGCATACCGGGCATGATTAGCTCTATGTAAAGCGGAATCGTCGACAGAAGATCCACCGTCCCGTAGAAACTCTTCACATACCTCGATGGCAGACGAGAACAGTATAAACGCAGACCAAACTCCAGGGTAAAGAAAATTGTCAATGCCCAATCAATGATATGAAACAGCCACTTGGCACCCGAGTATACCGATTCCACAGACTCCAACATAAAGAGCAACACGCTGACCGTAATGGCAAGCAGCATGAAAAAATCGAACGTCCGACTTAAGGCATTACTCCCAAAAAGGAGCTGTTCTAAACGCTCCTTACGCCTTGAGCTCTCCTGACGGCCCTGCCACCACCACACGCAGCACCACCACCAATGCTCACACACGCTTCGCGGTACCCGCGGAACAGCGCGTCCAAACTCTGGATTTCCAAGCCCGATTCGCCGTCCGACATAATTCCGCAACCGATGCAACCAACGACTCGAAAAGTAACGCTTCTCCCGAAATATGTCAAACTCTCGAAGCATCTACACACTCCCCCAACGCCTCGGCTAAAGCTCTTTCCGCAACCGCGCTACGGGAATACGAAGCTGTTCGCGGTACTTCGCAATCGTACGTCGCGCCACTACGTAGCTGCGGGCCGCCAGCGCATCGCGCAGCTGATCATCCGTAAGGGGGTTCTTCTTATCCTCGCCATCCACAATCCGCTGCAGAATGGACTTCACCTCCCTGGTAGAAACCTCATCTCCCTCGGCATTCTGCATCCCCTCGCTAAAGAAACTACGCAGCAGACGGATCCCCATCGGCGTTTGCACGTACTTACAATTCACTACGCGCGACACGGTGGAAATATCTAGCCCGGTCATCTCCGCCACATCCTTTAGAATCATCGGCCGAAGCTGCGTTTCATCACCGCTATGAAAATAGGCCTCCTGGTAGTGCGCAATAGCCTCCATCACCGACAGCAACGTCTCGTTACGCTGGTGTATCGACTCGATGAACCAGCGCGCCGAATCTATTTTTTTACGTACAAATTGCACCGCCTCCTTCTCATCGCTCGTCGCCTGCGCACGGTTCGATGCAAAATTTTTCAACATATCGCTGTATGAACGGCTAATACGTAGCTCAGGCATGTTTCGCTCATTGAGCGTCACGGTCAAATCTCCCGTTTGCTCATCTACGCTAAGCAAAAAATCGGGTACTATCGTCGAGTTGGAGGGAATTTGCCACTCATCGCCAAAATCCCCAGGTTTTGGGTTCAGCTTCACAATTTCATCCACCGCAGCCTTCAGCTCCCGACTCGTGATATGCAGCTTCTCTTCTATTTTATCGTAATGCTTGCGCGTAAAATCATCGTAACACTCTCGCAAAATGGATCTTGCCACTTTACGTTGCGGCTCTTCGCCTCCCTCCAGCTGCAATAAAAGGCATTCCTGCAACGATGTCGCTCCAACACCCCGCGGCTCGAGCGTCTGCACAAGATGCAACGCCTTCTCAAGTTGCTCCATCGAAATCTCATAACCCAGCGTCAATAGGATATCGTCCGCCATCGTGCGCAAATCCCGCCGCAAATACCCATCCGCATCTAGATTACCAACAATGTACTCCGCCAATGCCAACGTCTCTTTGTCCGCCCTGCGGAAGCGTATCTGCTCCAGCAACGAATCGCGAAAAGTTGTCGCTTCAGCGTATCGCTGCTCCGTGCGAAGCGTAGGATCCTCATCCGCATCGCCCGTACCGTGCGAAGGGTACATGGCGTAATCATCATCCAAATCGAGGTAATCCTCCACTGAAAATTCGTTATCCTCTCCCCCCTCTTCCCAACCCTCGTCCGCCTCATGCTCTTCAGCAGGAGCTGATGCCTCCAAATCCCCATCCGGTGCCCCCTCCTCGAGAGTCGGATTCTCCTCCAACTCCCGTTTCACACGCTCCTCTAGCTGTAGCGTCGGAATCTCCAGCAACCGAATCACTTGAATTTGTTGCGGGGAAAGCTTCTGCTGTAGCTTCTGCTGTAAAGATTGCTTCAATTTCGCCATGGCGACTTCTCTCTCTGCGGCTTGCTCCTACGCAAAACGCATAGGCAAAGGTAACCATTTCCTCTGCAATTATTTGCTTTCCCATACTGCATTCTCTAAAGTTGCAATAATCTTTTACAGACCCTCTATGCGTTTCCCCACTGTCCCATGCTACGCCAGAACAACTCACCACCCATCGAACAGGTAGGCTTCAAACTTTTCCATTCCTACACATTAAAACACACGCTGCTTCGAATCCCATACAAAAAGGAGGAATCCGGCAAATGCGCGAATCCCTCCTTTCATACTATACAATACGCAGCTCGCTACTCAGCCCAAAGCTCGTCGTCCGTAGGGATATGCACCTTCGGCGACAAACGCGCCACGCGCGTCGTGTTGTAAAGATGCTTATAGGTGAGATTCTCCGACAGGGTGTTATTCCCCCAGCTGCCGCACCCAAGAGTATTTGTGCACGCCAGGCCGCTCGCCATAGCTCCACCCGCCGTGGTAGACACCGGCGCATTGACCACAAGGCGCGAAACAGAAAGGGCAAGCCCTACCTGCCGAATATGATCCTCATCGTTTGAATGTATACCCGCGGAATGCCCATTGCCCTCATTGGCCAGATTGGTCTTGGCTATGTTAATCGCCTCGTCCAGCGTATCGTACGGGAATGCCGCAAGCGCGGGGCACATCTTTTCTTTACACACCAAATCCTCTTTACCGATACCGTGAGCCTCGATGACCAGCACCCGCGTCCCATCCGGCACGGCAATGCCCGCCTTATTTGCCAAATACTTCACGCTCTGCCCAACCACATCGCCCGCCATCTTGCCATTCTCAAAAATAGCATTGACCACCTGATCCCGCTGCGCCTCAGGCACAATATACGCTCCGTGGTCAACGAACGCCTTAAACACCTTTTCCTTATCTGCCCGAGGGTAAATAAAACTCTGCTCGCCCGAGCAAATGATGCCGTTGTCGAACGTACGGCCCGTGATAATCGTCGCCGCGGCCTTGCTATAATCCACCCCCCTATCAATAATCACCTGCACGTTACCAGCCCCTACACCGTAGGACGGTTTCCCCGAAGAGTAGGCAGACTTCACCATAGCCATCCCGCCCGTCGCCAGCACCACATCAACAGCACCCATTAGCTCCTGGGTAGCCTCTATCGTGGGCTCCTCTATAATCTGAATAAGATTCTCCGGCACGCCAAACTGCGCTATCGCCTTATTCATAAGCTCGACGGTATACGTCGAACATTTCTTCGAACGGGGATGCGGCGACACAATCACCGCATTTTTGCACTTCACCGCAAACATCGCGTTTGACATCGGCGTCACTATCGGATTCGTGGTCGGCGTGATGGCCCCCACCACCCCAACGGGTTTAAGAATCGTTATAAGATCCGTAACCGGGTCTACGCTAACGACTCCCATGGACTTCTTTCCCTTCAGGTCGTACCACACGCCCTTTGACTTTCCCCGATTCTTAGCCACCTTATCCTCGTACACCCCCATGCGAGTCTCATCCACCGCCATACGCGCCAGCTCCTCCGCGTGGTCGTACACCACTTTGGCCATCGCACGTACCACCTTGTCGGTTTTAACCTGATCGAAATCTCGTTCGAACGCCAGCTGCGCCTCGCGCGCCCGGGCGACCATCTCTGCTACCGTCATACCAAACTATCCATTAAAATAAAAATTAATACAATCTCTGGAAAACGCTCCGAATCTCTTCTCGGCTCAGCGGCACGTAATTATTGGCCAAAAGACGTTGCTGCTTCGCAATGACAGAGTCGGTGAACTCGTCAATCTCCGATTCCTTCATGCCGTACGTGCGCAGCTGATTCTTTGAAAGAAGATGCCCCAGCAACTCGTCAAGCTTCACATACACCTCCGACACGCCACACCCTAGCTCCTCTGCCAATATCGCATTAACAACCTCAATCTTTCCCTTGGGCTGCTTCTTGTGGTAAAGCTCAAACACCGCGGTGAAGAACTGATAGTTCGACTCCCCATGCGGTACATGATACGTTCCACCGAGCGGATACGAAAGCGCATGCACGGCCCCAACGCCCGTATTACCGAATGCTATACCCGCGAAGTTACTCGCCACGAGCATATCCTCGAAGCGCTCCTTCCGATACTCCGGCCCATTCTTCGCCAACCCCTTGAAGACATCGATAATTACCTTGATGGCCGCGTGGGCGTATATCTCAGTATAAACATTTGACTTCGGCGACACGTACGACTCCGTGGCATGCACCAGCGCATCGATCGAGCTACATACATAAAATTTATACGGTAAACCCGCCAGTAGCTCCGGGATAATAACAGCCGTATTCGCAAGCAGCTCATCATCCGCAAGGCCCATCTTGGTGTTTTTACTAATTATTTCCGCGATGGAGATGTTGGTCACCTCGCTCCCGGTACCACACGTGGTCGGGATAATAATTAGCTCCTTGGCCTTCTTGATCGGAATTTTACGTTCGAATGCCTCGACAACATCGGTCACTCCCCCAAGGGCGAATACCTTGGAACAATCAATGATGGTTCCTCCCCCCACCGCAATGATACGGTTGTAATCAATGCCCTTCACATCTGCCAGCATGGCATTCATCATCTTGTCGGACGGCTCCCCCGCGCCGTACCGCTCCTGAAATAGGTAGTGGCACTTCGCCCCAACGGACTCCATGTAGGGCTTGTAGATAAACTCGTTGGTAATCACCAAGTCGTGTTCCCCAAGCGCATACTCCTTCGCAAACTCCGCAAAGGATGAGAATCGGCTTATCGTCGGCTTTAATTTAAACAGCTGCATCTTATTACTCCTTTACTCTTAATTACACATTTTAAAGCGTTTCGCGAACTCCTCTTCCAGCATAGGGCGGAAATTCGGGTGCGCAATACCAATGAGCGCTAGGGCTCGCTGCCTGAGCGTCTTGCCCCAAAGCGACGCTACACCGAACTCCGTCACCACCATATCTACATCGTTGCGCGAGGTGGTTACTGCCGCGCCCAGCCCTATGAAAGGCACGATGCGGGAAACCGTTCCCTTCGCCGCGGTTGACGGCATTGCCATAATCGACCGCCCGCCGCCCATACGCACCCCGCGGACGTAATCCACCTGTCCTCCCACGCCGCTAAACTGGCGAACCCCAATACTCTCTGAAACCACCTGACCAAACAGATCGACCTCCAAACACGAGTTGATCGAAATCATCTTTGAGTTCTTCGCAATGACCACCGGGTCGTTTACATAGTCAACAGGGAACATGAAAACATCCGGATTCCTATCCACAAAATCGTAAAGCCGTTTCGAACCCATAAGAAAGGTCGCAACCATCTTGCCCGGATGGAGAGACTTCCGACTCCCATTGACCACCCCCGCCTCGACCAGCTCCACAATGCCATCAGAAAACATCTCCGTGTGGATACCGAGGTCTTTCTTGTGTTTAAGGAAAAGCAGCACCGCATCTGGAATCGACCCTATACCCAGCTGCAAAGTGGAACCATCCTCGATAAGAGACCCGCAATGCTCACCTATCGCACGCTCCACATCGCCTATTTGCCCCTTGGGAAGCTCAAAGGGAGCATGGGAGGTCTCAACGATGCAATCGATATCCGATACGTGTATCAAATTGTCTCCCCCGGGAATGTACGGCATCTGATCGTTAACCTCTGCGATAACCGTTTTTGCGCACTCGCACGCGGGCTTTGTGTAGTCGCACGAAATCCCAAAAGAGCAGAACCCCTCCGCGTTGGGGGGCGACACCTGAACTAGCGCAACATCAATCGGAAATAGCCCACTTCTGAAAAGACGGGGTGCCTCATGGAAAAAGCACGGCGTGTAATCGGCCCTCCCCTCATCCACAGCCTTGCGCAAATTGCCTCCCACAAACAGCGCGTTGTGGTGAAAGTTCTCAGCGTACTTCGGATCGGCATACTTCGCCTCGCCTAAAGTAAACATATGAACGATCTCAACATCCCTGTAATTCTCGTGCGCCGCAACGAGCGCCTCCATAGTATCGACCGGCACACCCGCGGCGTGCCCAAGAACAACCCGATCGCCACTCTTGATGCGCTGCACTGCCTCCGCCGCGGTGCAAAGCTTCGATCTATAATCCGTTGATGCTCCCATAGCTTTTATAAGTTAATATACAAATCGAGGTGCAAGGAGTAATTGTACTCCCTGCACCCCTCCTCTTTCCTACCAATCGCGACTAGCCTCCCGGCAATAGCCTCTATGCTCTCTACTTATCCCCACCCTTAATCCTTGCAATTTCTTTGGCGAGTTCCTTCTTCCCCTCGATATCACCTTGACGTGCAATCATCACCCGCTGCGCCTGCGGCGACCCAGCCCCATGGAGAGACTCCGTGCGATACCCCACAGCCGCGGTGCCTAGCGTTAGGTTCTCAATGAGACGAAGAATCCGCATACGATCCTCCGTGGAGCATGTCGCGCTGCCGCGCAGATACTTCTCAACGTACTTCCCAACCTCTGGACTCCGGAAATCAGCTTCAGAAGGCATCGTGACCATTAAACCACCCGCAATATCCTCCGCGAGGCGCGCAATCTCGTAGGGGTACCGCGTAACATTTTGCTTACACACATTCGCGAGTAGTAAATCGATCTCGTAGTTACCCGCTTTGGTCGGATGGCCCTCGCACGAGCAGGCGATTCCGCATGAGTACAGGGTCTCATTCAGGTGCGTCATCTCAATAAGCTTATCCTTGATATGGCTCGCCTTTGGCACACCATTATACTCGGCCGCCAGCGCCGCTGCCCCGATCAACACATCGCCCACACCTACCTTGCATCCGCCGTACGACTGCCGGTGATACCCCGCAAAGCGCTCCACCATCATCCCCGCAAAATCGAACTCGCGGCACATAAACACCCTCTCCCACGGAACAAACACATTATCAAAAACCACGAGCGCCTCGTGGCCACCAAAAACAGAATTCCCAACGTCAATCGAGCTGCCCTCCATCTTGCGAGTATCGCACGACTGACGGCCATACACCATAAAAACACCCTCCGCATCCGAAGGAACCGCGAAGGAAACCGCGTAGTCCTTATCCGCCTCCTTCATCGCCACCGTGGGCATTATCAAATGCTCATGCGAATTCACCGCCCCCGTTTGGTGCGCTTTTGCCCCGCGGACAACAATACCATCCTTACGCTCCTCAACGATATGCACATACATGTCGGGATCCGGCTGCTGCGACGGTGAAAGGCCGCGATCCCCCTTGGGATCCGTCATCGCACCATCTACTGTCCAGTCGTTCTCCTGCACCAACTTCAGATACTCTACGAACCGCTTATGGTACTCCGTCCCATGCGCCTGATCAATCTCATACGTCGTGGAGTATATCGCGTTGAAGGCATCCATACCCACGCAACGCTGGAAGCAGGAGGCTGTCTTTTGACCGAGCAACCGCTGCATCTTCACCTTCATTATAAGATCCTCAGGGCTCTGGTGGAGATGGCAAAAACGGTTCACCCGCTTGCCCGTCAGGTTGGATACGGCCGTCATAATATCCCTGTACTCCTCCATCTCAGCAAGCTTATAGGTCATGGCCACTGAGTTTAACGACGGACGAATGATAGGATGGTTAATCGGATCCTCAACCTTCTTCCCAAAAAGATAAACCCGAAGGTTCAACTTACGCATGCTCTCGACATACTGCACACTTGTCATCATAACGCAACACGCTTTTGTTTGTTTGTACTCCTTTTTCTCCAAGGGTAGGATGTGCTTCACCCTATCCTTGCCTCAAATATAAGTACAATTCTCTAACAGAAACCATCATTTCTACCCATTGCGCGTAAAATAAAACCATTAAAAAGAAAGTTAAAAGCCCCCTATCCCTTTCAGTAACCGTAAACCCAACGCATTCTCTGGCGCATCGCCCCCTCCCACCGCAACAATCCAACGCCTTATACAGAACCTTTCTCGCTTAAGCGCATGCGAACCGAACACCTATCCCGCTCTACCCCCGCGGCACCCTAAACAGCGGAACACCAAGCCTTTCTCCCCATAAAATCCATCGCAAGGTCGCGCGCAAACGCTCTACCCTCGCCCCGCCAAACCCGTTGCGAAGTTATTTGTTTTTTTGCATTTTAACACTGCCGTCTTCATTCTAATCGATAATATTTTAGCGTATACCCTGCCGCGTAGCAGTCTCGCGGCGAAACGACTCCACCTAGGCCGCAATACCACCCCGCGCCAGATGCCACCATCCCCATCGCCCCGCGGCCGAGTGCCTACACCCACGACGCGCAAGGGGTTAGCCGCATTAACCATACCCATACAAAATTACACCTCATGCGTCCCCACGAGCAATCCTCAGTCCACACCCCGTAGCCTCCGCCTACGGGGTCACCCTCAAAATAAAACTCCTGCGCCACCAGTAGCGCAGGAGTTTTATTTTACGTGGTAGCCTATCGCACCTTCAGCTTATCGCCCGTGCTCTTCACCACAGCCTCTTTCCACCAATCTGGATACTCGGGATTAAGCACCTTGACCGGGACCCGCGGATTATCCGGCGAGGCCTTGAACACCCCATTCTCCTCCACCTTGATGTTGCCATCAATATACTTAATCAGTAAGAACTCAAACAGCTTATTCCACTCCGCCATCGTGTTCTCAGTGCATTTCGTGGAGAACGCAGTTGCCTCAGCCACCGCCTTTGCCGGGTTCGCCCCGTAAAGCGCCGCAAGCTGCTTGCTATTCGCCTCCACCTGCTCGATGTAGCCCTTCTCGAGACGCTCCTGCACCCTCTTCAAATCAGCGTGCATATACTTGTAGCGCAAGTAGGTAAAGTTGGCCACCTTGTTGAATAGCCAAAAGGCCGATGTGCTAGAATACTCCAGCAGGCTCCCATTACCCTCTCGGAAAGCCTCCGGGATGGAAGTCATACAGCCATACATCGGCGTGAACACCGTGGCATCAGCATCGTCCATTCCGAACCACAGAATGCACCCCACCGCATCGGGCATCCAGCTTCGCGCCTGTCCCACGAATACGAACCCGGTTTGCTGCGTCGCCGTGGCGCGCTCATTAACGTACTTCTGCCCCTTATACTCCCAATCCAAAGGTCTCCAGCGGTACGGCAACCCCCACGGCCCCGCGCCGACATCCTGGGTCATATCAAGCTCAAACCCCTCGAAGTGATCACGCATGGCCTGCTTCACATCATGCTGCGATAGCTTTTTCTCCGGTTTTATCCAAAGCGGCATACGGTGCGTAAGATTCTCCCCCTTCGCGTAGTCGAGATACTGCCCCATATCGCTCCGTACCGCGTTGAAAAACGCAAATACGCGCGCCTCGCAGGCGCGTGCCGCCCCAAAATCAACCGGGGCGTAAGTATCGGAGAAGCTAAACTCCGCATCCTTCCCATTAAAATAGCCCATCTCGCGCGCCAGCTGTATAACATCGTGGGAGTAAACCGTAGTTACCTTCCGATCGTATATCTGCTTGAGCTGCTTGTCAGTTATGGAAGTCTTACCGTCCGCCAGCGGAAAGGTGGTAATGCGAGCCTGATTGGCATGCCCCGACACGTAACCATCCGGCACCATCCGAGCCACCCACACCGCACCTTTACGGTTCACCTTCCCCTTTGGGGTTTTCTTCAAATCTTTATCGTGCGGCCCCTTGCCAATAAGCTCTAAAATCCACACCTCATCCTTGTCGGCAATAGAAAACGACTCACCCGAGCTAGCGTACCCATGCTCTGCCACCAACTCGACCATCGTCTTAATGGCATCGCGGGCACTCGTTGAGCGTTGCAGCGCAAGGTATATAAGCGACCCATAGTCGATAATTCCGTTGGGGTCAACCAGCTCATGACGCCCCCCATACGTGGTTTCACCAATCATCACCTGATGCTCATTGACATTCCCCACCACGTTGTAGGTTCTCTCAGCCTGGGGGATTTCACCAAGGTACTTCCCCGTATCCCACTCGTACACCTTATACAAAGCCCCTTTGGGGTAGACTGCCGCCGGCCAATGGTAAAGCTCACCGTAAAGGTAGTGGCTATCAGCAGCGTAAGAGATTAACACCGAGCCATCGACCGATGCCCCCTTAGTCACCAGGTAATTTGTGCACCCGAAAACATTGCCTGCACCTACCAACGCCGCGCATAGAGCCAACGTGGCAAGTGCTACCTTTCCTACTCTCATAACCTCAAATTACTATTGTTTATCGTTTACTTCTCCCTCGCTCCCCATTGCGCACCGCGAATGCAGCAACTAGGAGTAGCACAAAGGTAGATAAAATGCATGAAAAAGAAAATCGCGCGCATTCCCTCCTTCTGCCCCCCCCATCCCTCCATATCCCATCACCGAATCGATAGCACCAAAGTCGCACCTCCTTCGCATCAAACCCAATTATCAGCGTCAATAATTGGGTTTGATGCGGCTCGGATCCCTGTTTGCTACAAACGGTACGCATCGAACATAAAGGGGCATTCTCGCCTGTGAGAATGGACTGTTTAGAACGCGCAGGCTGAACATTTCAGCTAAGCCGCAACTGAAACACGGTTAGAAAAGGGAAGAGGGTGAATCCGGACCAATGCGTTCCCGCCAGTTCAAACACCCCCTCCCTTCCCCTTCGGAAGAATCGCCAAGCAGCCTACGGATCGAGTATGCAATATATATTCGTTGAATGGAAAATGCCGCTTACCCCTTAGCGCTGAAAGGATACATTAGCTTTACCCCACCTATCAGCAAGTACACGAAGACTTCGAAATTCTCTATTTCTAATGTTTACCCACAGCTCCCCAGCGATCGGTTATATTAAACGTGGTACAAATTTGCATCTCGGTGCACTTCGCCAGGAATTCCATCGCATTACTCACATCAAAAAACATCAACAATATGTAGAAAATAGATTAACTTTGCTATCAGAGGATGAAAGGATCAAAAGTAAAAACCTTCATCTTGGAGCTAACGGCGTACGTATAAAACAATCTAAGGCTATGAAACATCTTTTTAGACTCTACCTTCTACTGATGCTAACATGTTTCTTTCCCCAGTCCCAGGCCAGCGGGGAGGTCATCGAACACAAGGGGATAGTCTACGAAAAAAAGGGCGATAGCCAGCTGGCGATCAAAGGCTTCGCACGCTTCTACAATGGAGTGATTGAAATCGCACGGCACGTTACTATAAATCGTCAGGAATTCACCGTTTCCAACCTAAACTCACCACACGCCATAGACTTCTACTATGCTGATAGCGTAGCGATCCCAGAATTTGCTTTCGACCTCGTCATACCGTCCGACCTTCGCAAGATGAAGAATCTACGTTACCTAAAAATCGATGCGCAAGCGCTCGAACCTTACAGGGACTACCGGCTCATCGCTAAACATCTCACGGGAGACTACCCCGTGTTCCTCGATTTTTACCGCTTCCCCCCATGGGCGAAGCTACGGCATGGAGTTCATTACTCTACCGACGGCTCCACCCTACTCTACACCGGCTCGATACGTCCCAATACCAACGCTGAGCACTTTTATCCCTCGGATCGCGTGAAGCAAATCGCACCTTACGCCTTAGGTGCTGCATGGAATGCGACCTTCCTCATCCTTCCTTCCACAATCCGCTCAATCAGCGCCTCGCAGATTATGCGGAAACCCTCTACCCGCCTAGATAAGGATGGACTGCAATATTTTATGTTTGATTCGAAGTGCTTCTTTCTAGTAATTGACAATTGCTCCGCCGCACCCTCAAATATTGAAATCATCGCCCCCGAAGACGGCCCTGACCCCGATTATCAATTTAAACTCTTCTTTGCCACAGATCTCATCGGAGAAACTAGGAGGCTTCATGTGCAACCGTGGGCGACTAAGAGCATATACGTCGAATGGGGAAAAGCATTCCCTGCATTTACAACTGGAGCAGAGATCCATTTAGGCCACGTGCCTGCCAACCTTACCATTAGTAATATAACCGTGCTACCCAGGACGAAGTATAGGCCTAAACAAAGGATAATAAACCCGGATATCCACCGGCAGCTCACGCAGGACACGTCTATGCATCATGAGTCTCCCCTAGAATCCTCTAAATTTGGAGAAAAATATTGGCGCTACAAATTAGAACCAACTTCCGACCCTTCAATACGTCTTTTGGGCTACATCCTTACGCACGTCACTCCCCCTGACACCATACGCACCTCTGACGCATTTTGCTGGTGGGGCGTTAAAGCAAAAATCTCTCCCATCTACGCCGTCAAAGATCAGTACGTCGAGGGATTCGACTACCTACTCTCTGACGATAAGCGAACCTTAACCTGGTGGAAAAACAGTCCGGAAGAAAACGATATCTCACACCTCAACATTCCAGGAGTAACCCGATGCGGAGAAAATTTTCTTAATACACCCCCCTCGTCCGGCTCATACACGTTCCCAGCGCAAATCACACAGGTGGGCCCCCGCGCTATAAGCAACGTAAGCCATTTGCGCGAATTGGTGGTGGACCATGATCTAACGTTAGAGAAGTCATCGCTATCGGGATGCAAAGAACTCCTAATAATCAAATGCTTAAACGATACCCCCCTCTCGGAAAACACGATTCGCGATGCTTTTTTCCCCGACCCGATACCTGCCAATCTTGTGCTCACAGTGCCTAAAAGGAACGAGGCGCAATGGGCAAGCGTACGCGACAAACTCGGAGCTCCGCTAATTACGGTCGAGGATACAATCTTTTTAATAAATAGAAATCGGAACGAAGCAGCCATGCGCATACGATGGAAAGAAAACCTCTTCGCCACTGCATGGCACGAAGTGGCAAACGACTCCATCGCGCTACCCGGTTTTGCCCTATTTAAGGTTGATTTTGACCCTCTGCCGCGATACGACTTCGACAGCATTTGCACGCTTAACGACAATAGCACCTTCAACTACAACGACACGCTACTCGCCTCGAGAAGCCTTGCCATCTTCCCCAAATGCCATCTCGTGAAGTATCCTGTCCGCTTCTCTCCATTCGCCGATGGAAGCATCAGCATCGAAACCGCTAACACCAAAAAACTTCTAGACTCAGGGGCATACGTAGAACGCCATACCGATGTTGTTTTCCGCGCGTTTCCAAACGCCCATTTCCGCTTCGCAAGATTTTTGGTGAATGGCCAAAGCGTAACGCAGAATCCCTACACGAAAACCGTACGCTCTCCCCTAGATGTCATTGCCCTCTTTAGGCCCATACTCCATGCAGCCACCTTCGACGCCAAGAACGAATGCGCGTGGGAGGTGCTAAACGCGGATTCTATCCCCGTTCCGTACCACGTGGGGCGAAAAGGCATCAAGACTTTAGATTCATTGGCAGAAAACGCAATCTACACCTTCCGCCCGATCCCTCCCGAGGGACGAACGGTTGAGCAAGCCTTTATTAATGGGCACAAGCTGCACGGGCAGGATACCACCCTCTCAGTCCAAGGCCCCGTAGCGCTTTACGCCACAACCAAAGCAAAAACGTGTTTCATTCGCGTGCCCGACCCCGAGCTATACGAGCACCTTCAGCTCTCACTCGCGGCTAACACCCCAGTTCGCCCAAACTCCCCCATCCCTTGGGGCGAAACGCTCACGATCCACGCAGTGATTGCGAAACGATTCTTTACATTTAACGCTATCATTGTGAATGGCGTCGCTTACCAAAAAGAACGCATTTCAATAGCCGCCCAGGCCGATACGCTCACGCTCGACCTAGAGGCAGAGCCCATTAATTTCGTTGTTTATATAGCACCTGACTACCGTTTCGACGCGGAGGTGTCTTCCCCCATGCCCATTAGTAGCGATCCCGCCTACCCGGGCCTGTGGGGAGTCATTCCGGATCAGCCGATTACGATCAGCCTTAAGGCCAAACCGGGGTGGATGGTGAAAACTATGAATCTCATCTGGCAGGAGGGCAACGAGGAATCTCTGCCCGGTGCCTATAAACAGTGCGATGTACGCTCGGACCTCTCGGTTGAACCGGTACTCGAACGAATCTTTTACCATATCGACTTACCCGCAAAGAAAAAAGCAGGGAGCATACTGGCCTATGGGAAGCAGCAGCAACCCATCAAAGCAACCACAAAACTCGCTTACGGCGACTCCATCACCATACTCCCCCAATCGAACAACGGCTACGAACTGAAGAGCTTAGCCCTTAATGGGGAGCTTATACCGCCGCGCCAAACGCAAATTGAGGTCACCGGCGACATCACGGTATCAGCCATTTTTGACAAAATATCCTACAAAAAATCAGATTCACTCGTATTAGATCATCACGATTCAACCCTACGGTTTGCAGGATACTACAAGCGCCACACGCTCGACTTCCACTCCCCAACGCTTAAAAGCGTATCGCTAGTGGCTTCCGAGGCGTGCGCTTTCAACCCTCACATAGAAACCGCAATAATTTTAGGTAACGTATCCACCATCGAGAGCCGTGCGTTTTTTGGGTGCTCACGCCTACGCAACGTTACGATTGGGCCCAGCGTGCGCTACATTGGCGCGCAGGCCTTTGCAGAGACAGATAGGCTTGAAGTGATTGAGATTCAACAGACAAACCCTGATTCACTCACCCTCGACCCGGCCATCTTCCAAACGACACGAGGCGCAAGTGCCCACTACGTTTTCAGAGTACCCAACGAAGCCTACGACGCATTCCAAAAGCATCCCAAATGGCAACATGTCACCGTTGTTCCGCGAACCGTTGAATGGACGTTCGAATTAGAGGCCTCGGACTTCCAACTCAATGCTACCATTTTCGGTTTCAACGGCGAGCAGCAACATCTCGCCATTACGCAGGGACGAACCGTCCTGCCCATACCGGGCGGAAGCCAGGTCGCGATCTCCAGTAGCTCAGCTGCAGCGCAAACCATCACGCATGTTGCTTTTGGAGAGGCCATTGCAGCTCTTCCCTGCACGAACAAGGCCCTTAACAGCCTCACCGTTACGGTTTCGCAACACCAGAAGAACCTGCAACGAAAAACGGATGCAGCAAGCAGTAAAAGGGCGACTACCCTCGCTGCCATTGCGCCAAATCCGAGCAGTCGGAATCTATACATTACGCCCACTTCCCTAAGAAATATGGGCTACGCGCTATTTAATGCAAAGGGAAGCTGTGTCATGCAGGGAGATATTGCCAACGGTTCACCAACGAGAATAGACATACGAACCCTAGTGCCTGGAATCTACATACTGCACATTATATGCGGAACGGAACGGCAGGTTCAGACCATCGTTAAGCTGTGATTCCACGGTTGTGGGCCTGGTCGCTTCGCGGCTCGGAACCATGCAGAAACATTTCGTTTCTCGGTTCCGAACCTGATGCGCGGGCGAAACTGCACGCTGCACTTACCCGCTGCCCCAGTGTAAGAAAATGGCTGAACGGTACGAACCAACGTTAAGTGATTGGCAAGGCATTAAGTCCACAGATTGCCACGGCGAATCGCTTAAAATGGTAGTGTCCGGAAAAGTGTGTAAGGTCAGTATCCTAAGATGGAGTTCCTTGCCATTACTTTTCCTTTAGATATTATTTTTGTTGTGCTCTCCGCGAGCATCCCAATCCTTGAAAAGGGGCAGCGATCTTGCATAGGAGATTTGGGGGTTCTCCCAGGCTACCCTTCCCATCAAAAACAGCACCGCCTCGGCCGAAGGGAGTGCCCCTCGCATCCTGAGGGTTCGTTTGCAAAACCTATTCAATCGCTCAATCCAATTGGTTGTGTAAATCATCCGATGAAATTGTGGCGGTTAGTTCAGATACGAGAAATAAGCAACATTGCGTGGCGAATCGAAACGCCGAAACGAGGGGTAACGCCGGCTCCATCGGGCGACGGAGGTACGGAATTTTTCAAATTGCCCGACCATAGAGTAGCCCTTCTGTTCAACAGGGAAGATTTCCCCCAAATCTCGCAGGAGTTCTCCCTTATCTTTGGAGGCGACGCATACGCCCATCGAACGCTTTAGGTGGGTAATGCAGAATTGATGCTCGGCGGATGGAAAAGCTTCTGCAACAGCAGCTTCTATACCCGTAAGAGCATCCGAAACGACCAGGTCAATCTGCTCCACCCCTCGTTCCCGAAGCGCGATGGGTTCGCTCTTTCAATTCAGTGCCCCCGCGCTCGGATGGTTAACCACACCTAGAACCTCCCGCGTGCCGTTGGGCAGTACCCCTAGCATCGTGTAGTAAGCCTCTTGATGGACTCGTTCTTCACGGCGAGTCGGGACGTAGGTAGCGTCAAGGTAAACGACCAAATAGCGAGGGGGGAGCGAGCGGAGAAGCCAGGCGTCAATCTCGGACTTACAGCCTCGGGCTAAGAGGCTAACCTGCCGTTTACTATAATGGCGACCATAAATCTCTCGGGAGATTTCCCCAATCTGCTCCGAGGTTAACCCCTTGCTGTAGAGCGATGAGAAGAGACGGGCTTTCTCCTCTTCCTCGCTTCGAATAATCCCTAAAAGCATCGGATGAAAGTTCCCCTGACG
>JABCPG020000061.1 GCA_013333195.2 Bacteroidia bacterium | reverse complement strand
AGGCCGTGGCCGCCGCGGCTTGTCTGCGCTGAATCCGGGCTTGCGCCCACCCCGGCGGGGCCGTGGCGTAGGGAAGGGGGTAGGGAGTATTGTTGTTTATGGGTCGCCATGCGGTGAGTTCTAGGCGTTGCCCGCGGCACGTCCACCGAAAAATTTGTATATTTGCCCCGGTGCCCGCGGGCGCCGCGCGAAGAAAGGAGGGCCCGGCATGGCGAATACGAACCTGGCGGCGGCGGGGGCGGCCAAGAACGACGAGTTCTACACGCAGCACCACGACATCGAGGCGGAGATGAACGCCTACCTCGACTACGACGCGGATGCGTTCCGCGGGAAGACGGTGCTGCTGCCGTGCGACGACCCGGAGTGGAGCAGCTTCACGCGCTACTTCGCGGCGCGGTTCCGGGACCTCGGGCTCAAGCGGCTCATCAGCACGAGCTACGCGCCGGGGAGCAAGCGGTACAGGGACCCCCTGGCAGCCGACCATCTTCGAGACGCGCAGCCCGCGCTTCCGCCCGGCGCGGTCGCGGCTGCATGGGAAGGTCTTCACCCTCGACCGCGACGCCAACGGCGACGGACGGATCGACATCGACGACCTGCAGTGGGACTACCTCGAGGGGGACGGCGACTTCCGCAGCGCGGAGGTGACGGCCCTGCGCGACACCGCGGACATCATCATCACCAACCCGCCCTTCTCCCTCTTTCGGGAGTTCCTGGCGTGGGCCGTGGCCGGGGGCCAGCGGTTCGCCATCATCGGGAGCATCAACGCGATCACCTACTGCGAGGCGTTCCCGCTGATCCGGGCCAATAGGATGTGGCTGGGGGCCTCCCACTTCAACCGGGGCATGTACTTCCGGGTGCCCGAAGATTTCCAGCACGCCCCTACCTACCGGTTCGACCGGGAGCGTGACGGGGTGAAGGTGAATAGGGTGCCGGGCGCGTACTGGTTCACCAACCTGGAGCACGGGCGGCGCCACGAGCCGCTGGGGCTGATGACGACGGCGGACAACCTCCGCTTCTCGCGGCACCGGGAGATCCGGGGGCGGGCGGCCTACCCCCGCTACGACAACTACGACGCGATCGAGGTGCCCTACGTCGACGCGATCCCCTCGGACTACGACGGGGTGATGGGCGTGCCGATCACCTTCCTGGATAGGTACTGCCCGGAGCAGTTTAAAATTTTGGGAAGCAATCGAGGAATTGGCCAAGATGCGGAGGGGGTGTATGGGCGGAGTGCCTATGTTGATGGGGTGGAGGTGTTTAAAAGATTATCCATACGAAGGCGTAGCTAAAAGGGAAAGGCATCATGAAAACGGAGCTGCACACGGAGTGGACGGTGGCGGATGTCTGCAAGGGGTTTGTTTACAACAAGCAGGAGATGCGAGGGCTATATGGGCTGAACGGGCAGCTCACCATTCAGCCGGAGTACCAGCGGCACTACATCTATAACGATGGCAAACGGGACGTCGCGGTAGTGGATTCGCTGCTTAAAGGTTACCCCATAGGGCTTATCTATTTCAACTGCACGAGCGATGGGCGGTACGAGGTGCTCGATGGCCAGCAGCGTATCACCTCGTTCGGGCGCTTCGTAACGAATAAGTTTGCTATAACGGATACCCACGGCAATATGCAGTATTTTTCGGGATTGCCCCAGGAGCAGTGCGAGCGTATTCTCAATACGAAGTTGCTCATTTACGCATGCGAGGGAGAGGAGCAGGAAATTAAGGAGTGGTTCCGAACCATCAATATAGCGGGCGTGCCGCTCAATGCCCAGGAGCTTTTGAATGCCATCTATTCGGGACCATTCGTGACGGCGGCTAAAAAGGTTTTTAGTAATTCGCAGCACTCGGAGCTACAAAAGTGGACCCAGTACGTTAAAGGGGACGTGAAGCGGCAGGAAGTTTTGGCCCGTGCGCTCGAATGGGAGTGCGCCAGCCAGGGGGATAGCGTGGATGACTACATGAGCAAGCACCGGCGCGATGCCACTGTGGAGGGGCTGGAAAGCTATTTTCGCTCTGTGATTGACTGGGTGGCTGCTACGTTCTCCATGAATAATTCGGACATGTGTGGCCTGGAGTGGGGGCGGCTCTACGAAAAGTACCATGACAAGCCCTACGATATGGACCGCCTTAATGCGCGGGTGAACGAGCTGCACGCGGATGGGTATGTGCATTGTAAGCGTAATGTCTATGAGTATGTGCTGGGTGGGGAGAAGGAAAAGCGGCTGCTGGATATACGGATATTCGAAGCAGCGACGAAGCGGATGGCATATAATCGCCAGACGCAGGCGGCTGCGGCTCAGGGGATTTCCAACTGCCCGCTCTGCGCGGCGGGTGAAAATGCGAACCGCACGCGCATATATAAGCTGGAGGAGATGGAGGCGGATCATGTGACACCATGGAGCAAGGGGGGCAGCACTGCGCCGGAGAACTGCGAGATGCTTTGCAAGACGCATAATCGGACAAAGGGGAATCGCTAGCGGATGTAGAGCCGGGGGAAGGTGGCGGTTGCCGCTAGCTAGGGAGGGACGTCGGATTTTTTCTGACTCCTTACGGTGGCAGAGCGTTGGTGCTGCTCTTAGCTGCACTTTAATCATTTTCCGTTCGCGGCTGTCGCTTCGGTTGCGCCGTTGAGGCGAAGGTCGCTGGGGTCTGGCCTCCTGTGCAATGCCATGGCCGCGCAAGAGATTAAAATAAATTTTGTAACTTTGCCGGAAGAACGGTGGGGACAATACATGAGGGGGATTTGTGGTAGGAGGCAAAGGCATCGATTCAAGGCAATGAGAAAATTGATTTTTCAGTTTGGTTTGTCGCTAACGT
>JABCPG020000060.1 GCA_013333195.2 Bacteroidia bacterium | reverse complement strand
GGTTGGTCCGCATGGGGTGATACTGGATGGGGCACGGCTGGGGCGCCCGTGCAGGGTGCATAGCGGTGCAGTGGTGGCGGGGATACCGCAGGCTTTAAAATTCAGGGGTGAATATACCACGGTGGAGATAGGCGATGGGACGGTGGTACGCGAGTCCGCGACGGTGAACCGCGCCACGCAGTCGAGGGGCAAAACGGTGGTTGGCAGGGATTGCCTCATCATGGCGTACTCGCATGTGGCGCATGACTGTGTGGTAGGCGATCATGTGATACTTGGCAATGCAACGCAACTCGCGGGAGAGGTTGAGGTGGATGACTACGCGATACTCTCAGGGGGCTGCCTGGTGCATCAATTTTCGCGCATTGGCAAGCATGTGATGGTGCAGGGGGGAAGCAAGGTGACTAAAGATGTGCCTCCCTACGTGATGGCAGGGAGGGAGCCTGTGGCGTATAGCGGATTGAACCGTGTGGGGCTCAAACGAAGAGGATTTTCTCCGGAGGTGCTGGAGATGTTGCAGAACGTTTACTACTTGATTTACGGGGCAGGGTATAATGTTTCCCAGGGGTTGGAGCAGATAGAGAAGAACGTAAAACCTTCGGAGGAGCGCGATGAGGTTTTGACGTTTATTAAGCAGTCTACGCGAGGAATTATTCGGGCGTTGAACGTGGAGTGAAGAGAAAGAGGAGGTTCGTATGCAGGTGGGAGATAAGAATTTTCGAGTGTGGCGGGGTCGGGACCAGTTGGCCGTGGATTGCGACCGGGTTGCGGCTTCGGTGGTGGCATCGCTAGCGGGTGTCGATCGGCCGCTATTCCTCTGTATGCTGAGCGGGGCATTCGTGTTTGCGGCGGATTTGCTGCGCCGTATTCCCGGCGATTGCGACGTTGAGTTTATCCGCTTTTCATCGTACGAGGGTCTTGCGTCTAGCGGAACGACCCGCGAGTTGCTGGGGATGCGTGGGGATGTGCGGGGCCGCAACGTGGTGGTGGTAGAGGATATTATTGATACGGGGCTGACCATGCGGGTGCTGCGAGAAGAACTGGCGCGGCGGGGCGCCGCTACGGTGCAGTTAGTGACAATGTTTTTCAAACGGGAGGCCTTCAAGGAGGGATACGCGATAGACCATGTGGGGCTGGAGGTGCCGAACCTATTTATCATTGGTTACGGTTTGGATTACAATGGTTTAGGTAGGAATTTGCCAGATTTATACGTACTGGATGAGGAGTGATACGGAGAAGATAATAAGAGAAGAGCCATGCTAAACTTAGTACTATTCGGCCCTCCGGGTGCAGGAAAGGGCACGCAAGCGAAATTTTTGGAGCAGCGCTACCAGTTGCGCCAGCTCTCGACTGGGGATATGCTGCGGTCAGCGATTGCAAAGCAGACGCCGCTTGGCGTGGAGGCGAAGGGGTATATGAATCGCGGGGAGCTGGTGCCCGACGAGAAGGTGGTGGGGGTGATTAGCGAGTGTCTCGATGAGTACCGCGATGCGAAGGGGTTTATTTTCGATGGTTTTCCTCGGACAACGGCGCAAGCCGTACAGCTGGATAGGATGCTTGCGGAGCGCGGGGAGCGGATCGAGGGGATGTTGCTCTTGAATGTTCCTAATGATGAGCTGCTCAAACGCCTTATGCTTCGAGGCCGTGAGAGTGGCCGTGCAGACGATCAGGATGAGTCGATTATATTAAATCGGATCAAAGTGTACGAAGATCAGACAAAGCCCGTGGCTGATTTCTACTCGGCGCAGGGGAAACTTTGGGTGATAGAGGGCGTGGGAGCTGTAAGTGAGATAACCGCACGGTTGGAGGCGGTTATAGACACCTTGCTAAAGTAGCAGGAGGGGATTAAAAAGCGAGGGTAGCGTGAGGACGGGATGGGAGAGAGCAACTTTATAGATTACGTACGTATCTTTTGCCGTTCGGGCAATGGTGGGGCGGGTAGTACGCATTTGCGTCGTGAGAAGTATGTGCCCAAGGGAGGACCGGATGGAGGCGATGGGGGGCGAGGAGGAGATGTTGTCATGCGGGGGAATGCGCAGATGTGGACCCTGATACATCTGAAGTATAATAAGCACGCCCTTGCTGAGAATGGGGAGGCAGGCGGGAAGCAGCGAAGCACGGGGGCGAGCGGTAGGGATGCAGTGATAGAGGTGCCATTGGGAACCGTGGCGAGGAATGATGCAACCGGGGAGATTATAGGCGAGATTATGGAGGATGGGCAGGAGGTTCGTCTGAAGCGAGGCGGTCGCGGTGGGCTGGGCAATTGGAATTTTCGGACGTCGACCCGGCAAACACCCCGATTTGCGCAACCTGGAGAGAGCGGCGAGGAGGGCGTGGTGCCCCTCGAACTAAAGGTGCTGGCGGATGTTGGCCTCGTGGGATTTCCGAATGCCGGAAAATCGACGCTGCTAGCGACGCTGTCCTCCGCGCGGCCGAAGATAGCGGATTACCCATTCACGACGTTAGTTCCAAACTTAGGTATAGTGGAGTATCGCGATCAGCGTTCGTTCGTGATGGCGGATATTCCCGGTATAATAGAGGGAGCGCATGAGGGTAAAGGGTTGGGATTGCGGTTCTTACGGCATATAGAACGGAATTCGATACTTCTGTTTTTAATCCCCGCGATTTCGGAGGATGTGAACAAGGAGCTGAAGATCCTTCGGCGCGAGCTTGAGCTGTACAACCCGAGTCTGATAGAGAAGCGCTACGTGGTAGCGATTACGAAGTCAGATTTGATAGATAATGCGCGGCGGCGTGAGCTGGAGCAAGAAGTGCAGTTCGAGGCTCCGTACCTTTTCATTTCGGCAGTGTCAGGGGATGGCCTTTACACGCTGAAAGATATGCTGTGGGAAGAGTTGAACCGAGATAAATGATGGGAAGATATCTGCATATAATGGCGGTGCTGCTCGGCGCGCTGGGGCTGGCCTATGGATGCGGGGGGGGAGTTTCGCAGCAAGGCGCGAACGGACTGACTGGAGGGCTTGCGCGGGTGCAGATTACCTTGCCTGGACGTGACACGACCGTGGTGAGTGGAGCCGTGGTGGATGCGCGGTGGGCGATGGATGCAGATTCGTGCGAGGTCTATTTTGGGACGGAGCGCATTGCTGGGGGGATGAGCCAACAAGCGCGCATCGATACTAAGTCCCGGCCTCTGGGGGTGCAGCATGTGAGGGTGATGGCGTGGCGGAATGGGAAGGTGTTTGAGAAATCCCGCCGCGTTACGATCCTCGCGGCGAGCGCACCGCAGGAGTTCAGCTATAGGACGGTTGGAGAGTTTCCCCATGATGAGGATGCGTATACGCAAGGGCTTATTTTCGCGAATGGTTTTTTGTATGAGAGCACGGGGCAGCGCGGGGCGTCTTCGGTTCGTAGGGTGGAGATGGCGACGGGTAGGGTGCTACAGGTACGCAACCTGCCGGGTTCGGAATTTGGAGAAGGTTTGACATTGCATGGGGGGGCGTTGTACCAATTGACCTGGACATCGCATAGGTGCCATGTTTACGACTTATCAACGTTTACCCCGATAAAGGAACTGTACTACAACACGCAGGGTTGGGGGTTGGCGTCGGATGGGAAATTTTTGTACATGACGGACGGAACTGAAAATATTTACGTTTTAGCCCCGGGGACGTTCAGCGTTATACGGACGATACAGGCGTATACCCATGAGGGTCCGCAACGAATGCTGAATGAGCTCGAGTTTATCGAGGGATTGCTGTACGCGAACGTTTACCTTACGGATGAGATTGTAGCAATAGACCCCGACGCGGGAACGGTTATGCGTCGTATACATTTAGACGGGCTGTTGCCGGATCGGTATCGGACATCCCATGTAGAGGTGCTAAATGGAATTGCGTATGACCCGACGCGCGGGGCGATATATCTCACAGGGAAGTACTGGCCAAAGCTGTATCAGGTTTCGTTCGTCGCGAGGTAGAGATAGCGTTTTTTTAGCGAAGAGGTGCGGGGCAATATATGGACTACCTTCAAAGGTTAGGTGCGTGGGCGGTTGCCAACCCGCGCGCAGTGGCGCTGCTAGCGTTTGCCATGTTCGTGTGGGTGGCCTTTGCAAACTGCCTTCCCTCAAAGCTGTTTGAAGATTCAACGTGCACGGTGCTACTCGATAGGGAAGGGCGTTTGCTCTGCGCTACGATTGCCGATGATGGGCAGTACCGTTTCCCGGCGTCGGGGAAAGTACCCGAGCGGTTCGAAGCGTGCATATGTACCTACGAAGATCGCTATTTCAGGTATCATTTTGGAGTGAACCCGGTGTCGGTTGCGAGTGCCTTGCGAACGAACTACCGCGAGGGTCGAATAGTGAGAGGGGCGTCGACGATAACGATGCAGTTGGCGCGTCTGATGCATAAAAATGCGCCTCGCACGTTTGGGAATAAACTTCTGGAGGTGCTCTGGGCCGTGCGTCTTGAAGTGGGACTCAGTAAAGACTCCATACTATCGCTCTACGCTGCCCATGCACCTTTTGGCGGCAATGTGGTGGGATTGGACGCGGCGGCCTGGAGGTACTATAGCACCTCGGCGGAGGAGCTAACGTGGGGGCAGATGGCTGCCCTTTGCGTATTGCCAAATTCCCCCTCAATCATATACCCTGGACGTAATGGCGAGAGGTTGCGCAGGAAGCGTGATCAGCTTCTGCATCGATTGTTTGTGCGGTCGTTGCTGGACTCTTCAGAGCTGGAACTAGCGCTTGCAGAACCGCTTCCTGAGCCGGCAGCTGCGCTTCCGCAACTTGCGAAGCATCTATATACGCGGGCTATACGCGATGGGAAGAGGGGTAAAACCGTCACGACGACGATTGATAGGCGATTGCAGCAGCTGGTAGAGAAGGTAGTTGCAGAATCTGCCACCACCATAGCGGCTCCAAATGTGTCGGCAATAGTGGCGAGCATACGAAGCGGAGAGGTTCTGGCGTATGTGGGTAATACGCCGGGGCTTTCATCGCATGGTGCTTACGTTGATATTCCATCGTCAGTACGCAGCTCGGCGAGCGTAATTAAGCCTTTTCTTTACGCGGCAATGCTTGAGGACGGGCTATTGCTTCCCAACGAGCTTGTGCTTGACGTTCCGACCAAGATCGGGAATTTTGCCCCGCAGAATGCGTCGCGTAATTTCTCCGGTGTGGTGCCGGCCTCGCGGGCTTTGGCGCAGTCGTTAAATGTGCCGATAGTCCGTATGCTGCGGGTTTACGGGGTGAAGCTATTTTTAGATTTGCTCCGCGCGGAGGGATTTACAACTTTTACCCGGAGCGCGGACTACTACGGACTGTCGCTTATACTTGGCGGCGGTGAGATTTCCCTCTGGGATCTTGCTGGCGCCTACGCCACATTGGCGCGGACAGTTGTCATGTATAATCCGCAGCAGCAAGGAGCTTTGCGGACAGTGTTCCCTCTCCACTACGTATTGAAAGATTCAGTGCCTAATGCTGCGCAGTCCCTACTAGGCGCTGGGGCTTCATACCTTACACTCCAAGCGCTGCGGGCTGTAAGCCGCCCCGTGGAAGAGCAGGGTTGGCAGTTCTTTTCATCATCACGTTCGGTTGCCTGGAAAACGGGGACTAGCTTCGGCGGGCGTGATGCGTGGACAGTAGGGGTAAATCCAGAGTATGTGATAGCGGTGTGGGCGGGCAATCACGATGGAAGCAGCGTTGCGGGGTTGAGCGGCGTGCGTACCGCGGCGCCCATTATGTTTAATCTCTGGAGTTTACTGCCCCATTCCCAGTGGTTTGCTGCTCCCGTGGAGGATCTGGAGCGAGTGCCTGTTTGCGCGGTGAGTGGGCGTCCGCCGAGCGAGGCGTGCGGAGAGGTGGATACCGTGTATGCTCCTGCACATCGTGCTATTTACGCGCCGTGTCCATACCACAGGATAGTGCATCTCGATAGCACGGGGCGTTGGAGGGTTGATGCGTCTTGCTACCCTGCCTCGGCAATCCTCCACCGCTCCTGGTTTATTCTTCCTCCGGCGGCGGCGTGGTTTTACTCGCGGACCCATTCCCGCTATGACCCACTACCGCCATATCTAGATGGGTGCGCAATGGATGCAGGGAACCGATCGATGCAATTCATTTATCCACGTGAGAATGCGGCGGTGGTGTCAGTGCCCCGCGATTTGGATGGCCAACCCTCGTCGGTAGTTTTCTCTTTGGCGCATACAGATGCGCAGCAGATTGTCTACTGGCATCTGGACGGAGAGTACGTTGGGATGACGAGCGTATTTCATCAGCTTGCGCTGCAGCCAAATGAGGGTAAACATGAGTTGGTGGTGGTGGACGGTGACGGGCAGCGGGCTTCCATTCGGTTTACTGTTCGCTATCGTGCCAAATAGCTGTAACGATTCTGGTTGAGCGTTTAGCCTGCCTAGGCGGGTTTGGCATTTATCGTACCGTTTTTGCTTGAAGCCTTCTGCGAATGGTGGAACAAAGGTGCGTTTAAGCAGCATATTTGGTGATCTTCCAAAAAATGTGTAGGGTTGTTTTACTCTTCCTCTCTCGGGGGCACTAGAGAGAAAACACCTTCGCATTGCTGCTATTGCTATTTGTCTATTTAATGCTCCAATCTTGAAAGTGGGGTAACCTTCTGGCATAGGGAGCTTCTGTCGTCCCCTTTGCAACGGATCTCAAGGGGACGATAACGGCCTTTGAGGAGTATAGACACTCCGTAGGTCCAATCGTGGATAGCATCTGCGCCTTCACACGAAAGGCTCTGGGTATAGGGTTTACGAGAGGATGAAATCCGCTCGCGCCTCTAGGAAGAGAGGAGCCCCAAGGTGAGAGACGGGAAGTTGCCTGTACGCGCACGTGGAATACGGTAGTAGTTCGAAACTACAGTCAATCTAACGCTGCCTGCGAGGGGAGAGCAAAACAATTACTTTTTCCACAGGAGCGTTCCCTAACCAAAGGGGACTCTCCTGTTTGAAGAACGTATCTAGTAACGCACAGACTATTAAATTTATCCCCGCCCCGAATGGTAGCATTTCAGAAATAAATAGCAACTTCTGTGAGCGTTCGCGTCTCACTGTTTTCCAGCCTTTCTGCTTTCCAACTATAGCGATATGAGCTGAGGCTTTCACGCACTTTTTCAGAACAGCGTTCCAGATTTGGTCCTACCATCGCTCTTCTTCCCACCCTCCCATAGACAGTCCGAAATCTACGAGCAAATCGCCCGGCAATTGGCCAAAGCTCACACACTCAAGCGACACTCTTTAGTGGCAAGGGACATTAAAACCGGATTTTCCAGCACCCCAGACAAATTATAGCACGAACGTAATTTATTGAAAATACACATGCCGGCATTGCACAAAATAAAGGATTATACATATTTGTATTGGTGGCAAAGCGCGCTTGTTTGGTTCTTATCACGGATTGTTAATCAATTAAACAACACAGGTATGAAAAGAGCAAAAAAATTAATGCCACTGCTGTTCTTTCTCGCAGCTTCGGTGAGGGTGCTAATGCTTTCTTAACCAGGTAGAAGATTCTACCTTGCTCTGATTTTGATCAAAAAGTTGAAAAAATCAAACGCCGACGTTGCATAAAATGAAAATTTATGTATCTTTGTGCCGACAGTAAAGCGCTGTGGTTTGGGTCACGGATTGTTAACCATAATCAACACAGGTATGAAAAAGCTTACTTTAGTACTAATGGCAGCTGCCTCTGTTCTGACGATGTTCTCCTGCAAGCGGCAGGACCCGCAAACCAAAGGCCCTGGATCTGACGGTGTGGGGACTCTTTCGCCCTACTTCTTTACCGGGATATTGAAACCCGAGAGCTTAAGAATTAAGGAGAATGAAGGGAATGGCTATACCAACGAGAAAACGGATTACACGTCGCTTCTCCTTCTTTTCTCCGGTAAAGACTATTTGCAGTTCCAAAAGGCAACGTTTGATGAGTTCAAAAAGCTCGCGAACAAGATCGGTGACGTTGAAAACGAACAGGGGTATCTCCATGCGACGCCAGTTGATTATCAGACTACGGAGTCTGCCATTTCCGGAGTGGTGGTGAAGGCTCTAAGCCAATATGATGATTCTCACCCCCAGGGGAGTTCGCTTAAAGACATAATTCGAATAAACTACCAGTCTTTCGACCACGTGTTCGATAAGTCTGTGAAGCCGAAAGCTTTCGGAAGTGGAAACCATGCAAAGTACGCTATAGAACCCTCGGATGTTATGCCACCGATAAAGCTCCCCGCCTTGATAATGGGAACCTATGATGGAGATAGGTATAGAGATGGGTTAGCGATGAGCATCGAGTTCCTTAGAGCTCCTTCGGTTAGCAAACAGCAACTTCAAATAGCGATTCAATTTGATAATGGGTTCGAATTGAAGAAAGATGTTGAGGTTGATATTGTCAAAATAGCTAAGTAGCATTCACAGAGCGTAACTGTTAAGCCGGCGGTAGACACCTCGAACAGATGTTTATCGCCGGCTTAACTTGGATAGATTTCAACATGGGTTGAAACCCAAATACGTCTTGTGCATTGTTCTCTTAACCAAAATCTTGCTGCTCGCATCGTTACATAGAACGTTAGTTGCGACCGTACTGGGCAAAAAAACGACTTTTTTTTGTGTTCCCCTCCGAACCGAGCTGCTGTTCCATTCGGTTGACTTACAAGAACCCATTAAGGAAACACTTGTTACGCTATTGACAACTCCTGTTAGCACCTACCACCCTCGAATCATCTCAAGTACCTTCTTCTCCCGCGTTTTCTCCTCGAATTCGTATGGATCTCGAGGGTGCTGCTAGTGACGATTCCCACCGCTAGGTTTAGCAGAATGTATGCGCTGAGTGTAGTAAAGCTCACTAAATAAAGGAGAAAGCGCAGAGGGAAACTTCATAATTGTGGGTCTCGCAGTGCGGGACACCCACGATTCTAGAGGTATAACCTAAAATGGCGTGAACATCCCTGCCGCCAAAGAGCCAAAATATTGCGGAAATGCAGTTCTGAATGGCGCAACACCGATGCGTAGACGGTAACTAGCGAGAAAAATAGGCAGGTCCAACAAGCGACAAAAAAACAGGGCGGGAGTACCCCACCCTGTTTTTCTACTGTAGCGGGGACAAGACTCGAACTTGTGACCTTTGGGTTATGAGCCCAACGAGCTACCAACTGCTCCACCCCGCATCCGTGCTGAACCCCTCCATCTTCCTACCCCTCCTTTTACGGTGCAAAGGTAGCACCTTTTTCTAAGATAACCAAAATGGCTTGTCCAATCGTTCGGGCAGGGTGCATTTGCACCCTGTTTTTTCCCGTTCATTTCGCCCGCTATAGCCGATCCTTCTCGGAGGAAAGGGAGGAGCGTGCCTCTTTCGAGTGGTATTTATTGAATCGCCACATGATGGTCAACCGGACGCTTCGCATATCCATCCACGAAAAGCTGTCTATTGTTACGCCTTGGCAGTTGCCGGAGATACGGGGTGTGGCCATGTTTAGCAGGTCTACCCCTTTGAGGCTCACCTGAAGACTCCTATTCAAAAAGTATTTTTGCACAGAGACGTCCAGTGAATGAGTCCGGGAGTACTCAACGAATCCCGCGCTGCCTCCGCTATTGAACGTGTAGTTCAGGCTCAGGCTCCAGTCCTGCGGGAGGTTGAAGCCATTGTCTATGGATACTATGGCGGTCGGCTTACTGATGGTACGGGGCGTACCGCCGGGCATTTCGGGAAGCTTCATAAAGTTCTGCATGTACCCTAGCATAAATCGTGGTTCGTAGAATCCGAATCGCGGCGCGGCATTGGCAAACGCTTGCACCCCTTGCATGTAGTCCAAATTCTGAGGGCGGGCTATTACACGGTAATCCTCTTTGGTCGATTCCAGCTCAAATGTCTCGAGTATAGGCTGATAGGTGTAGTTATAGCCAGCTGAGAGGTACAGCCAACGGAAAGAAACGCTATAGCTAACATCATGCATTATGGCACGCACCAACTCGGGATTTGACCGCATTAGGTTGTACTGGTTTATGTACGAGTCCCCACCGGATAGCTGGGAGAATGAGGGGTACTGTATGGATGCCCTGTAGTCGATTTGGTGGCTCCACGAGCCGCGGGTGTACGTAATGGAGGAGGATGGCAGCACTGTATGGTAAAAGAAACGCCGCGGGGTGTTTGAGGCGGTGTAGTCAAAGTATACCTTTGAGGTGGCTTCGTAGCGAACGCCGAGATTAAGGGTCCACGCCTGGCCGGTGGATGTCCACCCTGCGTTAAAGTATCCTGCCCCTTTTTGTTCCTGGATCATATTGTCGGTTGGCTCAACATCATCAATATTGAGCGTGGTGGTTCCCTTGACGCTAGAGAGGGTCCAATCGCCCCCTAGTTCCGCATGGATTTGTCCAGCTTGGTAGTTGACGCGGGGAGATACGCCGTACAGCGAACTATTTGACTTGGTGACGCTTTCGGCGCTGTGACGATTCCCAACCAGATTGAACGTATAATCTCCTTGCCCTTGGTACCAATCGGATGCTATATCGAGCGCGAATGATTCGCTTAGTTGCCCATTGTAGTGCAGATTGACGGAATGGTTGGAGAATTTGCCGAAAACATCATTTTTGAACCCATCATCTATGGCCTTGCCGCTATTCCGCACCGATAGCCCGCCCACCAGCAGCGCCTCTTGGCGCGCTGGCTCGAATGTGTACCGCGCATCTAGCTGGTGCCTCTCCGATGGGGTATACTCTAGGGCGAGGAAATAGGTTTGGCTGGTATTCCGGTTCTTCTCTTTTTCATCCCAAGAGGTTACTTTCCATTCGTGGTTGGAGTTAACGAGTTCAAACGTATTTTTCTGGTTGGTCTTCGATTGCAACATAGAGTAGTCGGCGCCGAGTGTGAGTGCTACCCGCTTAAAGCGATAGCCAATTTCACCATCGACGCTTTGTGAATACCAATGGTTAACCCGGGTGTAGGAACGAATGAAGCCGTATAGTCCCTCAAGGCGGCTGTGAGTATGCACGTAGACCACGGTCCCCACCTCTCCGGAGAACCTCGAGCCGGGATGCCTATCGATTTCAATGGCCTTGATTGTGCTGGGGTCTAGCTGGGCGATTTCTTCCCGCGTGGCGGGGCGTTTGTTGATGAAGAACAGTATGCTTCCCTCCTGCAGGCTCTTTAGTTCATCGCCCTGCATATAAAAGCCGGGGAGCTTCCCTAGGATGTCGTTCGTATTGCTCTCCGCCCCGAGCGAGGTACCCGAAATGTTGCATACCAAATTGTTCCCTTTTACCTGAAAGGTTTTTTGCTTACCGCTCACCCTTACTGCCGCCAGCTCGGTAGAGGATTCGTAGAGCGTAACAGCCTCAATTGCGTTGGGTGGAAGGAGTTGCGTGCTGTAGCCCAGCGCGCTTATTCTGAACACGAGGTGGTCATTTTGCCCGGGCAGCGATAGGTTGAATTTTCCCTCCTGATCGGTAATCGTCCCCCCTATGAGCGTAGAGTCGGGCAGCTGTAGTGCCGCCACATTGACAAACTCTAGCGCTAGCCCTGCCGTGTCTCGGACGAGGCCATGGTATTGCGTTTCCTGGGCTCTTGCCAGCGAGGCTGTCGTGAGTATAGCAAATAAGAGGTATAATCGTTTCGCCATCGTATCCCTATTTCCCTTGGTTCTAGTTTTTTCCGAAGATGCATCAGGTTGTTCTTTTCAATAGGCATCAATTGCCTATCCCCATCTCGGTTTTCATCTTGTGCCACGGCGTGGCATATTTCTACATGCAGGCGTATTACCACGGGTATCTTTTAGTTCGTTGCGCATCTCTAAACGTAAATCTATTAATGGTAATGGAACTTAAAAAGAACCTTAATTAGGCATTTGGTAGCAATCTATGCCTATGCAAAATGTGGAAGTCGGATTGCGGGTGTTCTATCTTCGGCAGGGGTTTCCCCTTTTACTCCCCCACCTGCTCGCTGTAGAATATCGATACGGCAAGCCACGCCTCTCCTCCCCGCTTGCCGCTATCTGTGAGTGCCGGGTAGCCGTTTCTATGCAGCGTGGGAGAAAATACTGTGAGCCTTCTGCTGATCTTTTTAAAAATGCCACGCACCATTTTTTGCTCCTCTTGACGGTATAGCGCAAGCACCGGGACGGAGAGGGCGGATAAGGAATCAGTGAGGTTGTAATGCTCGCCAAAGAACTCTCCGGGCGAGAGCGCAATTACGGCCTTGACTCTAAAGTCGCGTAGCGAAGTGAGCAGCGCTAGCGAAGCGTATTTTCCCGCTCCAACGAGTAGGACTTCTGAGGGGTGGTCCCATCTAAAGATTTCGCTAACAGCCTGTTTGGTCAATATAGTTAGGCTATCTGGGGAGGTGTGAGGGTTAAAAAAAACGTCGTCCATACGAGGAATGTAAACATTGCAGCGCAGCTTAAGCAGGCTGCGCGCCAAGGAGATACGCTCCGCATCATCATCGGCTGCTTCGGGGAGGATGATGATGCGCGGTGCGCCGCGGTGTAGAGAAAAATGCCACCCATGCGTTTTTCCTGTGACCTCGTCCCTGAGCAGTTGCTGCGCAAAGGAGGTTCGGCAGCAACTGGATGCCGCTAGCAGAGCGAAAAAAATCGCGATGCGGCAGAGACTCAACTTCCTCACGTTACTTTTCCTCTATAGCCGTTCCTGCAAGAATGGTTACGATGTCATCATGCTGTTCGACCATGCCGATTCCATCAATGGAAAAGAGACGTTCCTTACCATCAGGGGTGGTAAGTTTAACAAGTCCCTTTGTGAGCGAAGAGATGATGGGTTGATGCCCCTTGCGCATGGCAAACGGAGAAAGCATACCGGGTACCGCTACCTGCGCGGCTTCGCAATCAACTACCGTGCGTTCGGGGGTCATTATTTTCACTCGCATCGTTTGTTCCCTCTTCCTAGGTGGCTTCCGTAGCTACTTCGCCTCTTTCAGCATTTTTTCGCCCTTCTCGATGGCGTCATCAATGGTGCCCACGAGGTTGAACGCAGCCTCAGGATATTGGTCGACCTCGCCATTCATAATCATGTTGAACCCCTTGATGGTATCCTTGATGTCTACCATAACTCCTTTGAGGCCGGTGAACTGTTCCGCCACGTGGAAGGGTTGCGAAAGGAAGCGTTGCACGCGCCGTGCGCGGTGGACCACCAGTTTGTCGCTCTCGCTGAGCTCGTCCATACCCAGAATCGCGATGACATCCTGAAGCTCGTTGTATTTCTGAAGGAGCTCCTTGATTCGTTGCGCGGTTTGATAATGCGCGGCGCCGACCACTTCTTCTGAAAGGATTCGAGACGTGGAATCAAGCGGATCTACCGCGGGGTATATGCCCAATTCGGATATCTTTCGGCTTAATACGGTCGTGGCGTCGAGATGGGAGAACGTGGTGGCGGGGGCTGGATCCGTAAGGTCGTCGGCAGGAACGTAGACAGCCTGGACCGAGGTGATGGAACCACGCTTGGTGGATGTGATTCGCTCCTGCATAGCACCCATTTCGGATGCTAACGTAGGTTGGTAACCCACCGCGGAGGGCATCCGCCCGAGCAGTGCCGATACCTCAGATCCGGACTGCGTGAATCTGAAGATGTTGTCGATGAACAGAAGTATGTCATTCCCCTTGCCTTGCCCATCGCCATCGCGAAAGGCTTCTGCCACAGTGAGCGCCGAGAGTGCTACCCTCGCCCTAGCTCCTGGCGGTTCGTTCATCTGCCCGAAAACTAGGGTTGCTTGCGATTTTTTTAGCTCTTCTGGATCCACGAGCGAGAGATCCCAGTTGTCGGCCTCCATACTCTTCTTGAAAGCCTCGCCGTACCGGATAACGTTAGAGCCGATCATTTCCCTCAAGAGGTCGTTCCCCTCGCGCGTTCGCTCCCCGACGCCGGCAAAGACTGACATCCCATTGTATCCCTTAGCGATGTTGTTGATCATCTCCATGATCAGAACCGTTTTCCCAACGCCAGCACCGCCGAAAAGACCGATTTTCCCTCCTTTCATGTAGGGTTCCAGCAGGTCAATAACTTTAATACCGGTGAAAAGTATTTCCTTCTCGGTTTTCAGCTCTTCGAACTTTGGCGGTTCCCGGTGTATAGGTTGGTCGCATTCGACCCTGATTTGGGGTAACCCATCGATAGCCTCGCCGACCACGTTTAGCAGGCGGCCCTTGATATCGATTCCATGCGGCATCATGATGCAGTGGCCTGTTGCCAAAACCTCCATGCCCCGGGCGAGCCCATCGGTGGTATCCATCGCGATAGTCCTCACCTGCTGGTCTCCTATATGCTGTTGCACCTCTAGAACGAGCCGAGAGCCGTCGTGACGTTTCACTTCCAGCGCGTCGTGAATGCTCGGTAGTTGGACATCCTGCCCGTCAAACGCAACATCAACAACAGGCCCAATCACCTGCGATACTACTCCCTTTACCATAAACACTCCCAATATTTTCCGCAGCGCGAAGGGGTGTTCCCCCTTGCGCTACAACGCAAAGGTAAGATTTTTTTTTGTTTTATTGAATTCGGGTGCTGATTCTGTCGTCCCATGGGCACGTTTAGGACCGTTTGGACGCTGATTAATGTTGCGGCTGGAGTGAGCAACGCTCTGGAACGGGGTATTGTGGGTGGTGGTGGGAATTCTAGCTGTATGGTTCGCCGTGGGTTGGTGGGCACGAGTATTTCGCTTATCGGCACCCCGGTTGTAATGGCGAACCGAAATGCGGGAGGCGCTGCTGGGAAGTACGGCTAAAGATTGGCCATGGACACCCTCTCCCCGCGCGAATAAAACCGCGGGAGAAGTGCCGCCTCGATGGTGCCAATAGCTCTAGGATACGCGGACGATCGTGTGCGCATCAAATGCGCGCCTCAGCGTACCCTGTGAGTTGCTGCATGAGCTTCTGTCTCGAAAAAAAGATTCTGCTCTTGACCGTGCCGATCCGTAGGTTAAGCCGTTCGGCTATTTCTCGGTACTTGTATCCCTTTGTGTGCATGGTAAAAGGGATTCGGAAATCATCCGTGAGCGCATCGATGGCCTTTTCTATCTCCGCGAATTCGAGATGGGTGTCGGTGGCTATATCGTCCGTCCTATTCACCAGGATGCTCTGGCCCTCGGTGTCGTCGAACATTGTGTTTTTCCTCGAGAGGTGACGGTAGTGGTTAATGTAGGTATTGCGCATGATAGTGAAGGCCCACGCCCGCATGTTGGTGTTTTCCTCGAACGACTCTTTGAAGGTCAAAGCCTTTAGGAAAGTGTCTTGCACGAGGTCATCAGCGTTGTCAACATCACCCGTTAGAGAGAGCGCATACCTATGTAGGCTCGCTTTGAGCGCGAGCAGTTCGTCAGAAAATCGTTTCGATTCCATATTTCCCTCCTCCTTTAATCGACTGTTTCTAAATAAGGCAAACATTTTGCCCCTTTTAGAGGCGTGAGATTGCCCATTTCTTTAATAGAATCGTAGATTTTCCGCATCCGCACCGTCCGTTTTCGTATTTTTTACTTTCAGCGGCAAAGGTACGCAATTTTAACGAAGAAACAAGCGTTGGTACTATTTTTATTGTGTCTACATAGCGCAAGCGTTTTGGGTGTGTGGGGGGTTGCTAGGCGTCGAGCTGGAATTTAGCGGCGGCTTCCTGTAGCTCCTCGGCGGTTTGAATAAGAATTTGGCTGTGCATCGCGATGTCAGAACCCGATTGCGCGTGGCGTTCGGCGGCGGTTAAAAGTTCATGCATAGCCGATCGGATGCAGTCCATGTTTTCTGACTGTTGCGTTGCCTCCTGGGCGGTGGCCTGAGAAAGCTCCTTCGTTTGCTGCATATGCGGTTGTAAGCCTAGGGAAGCATCGTTCGCCTCTCTGCTTATTTGCACCCCATGGTTAATGTCTACATGGATCTTGTTGATGATTTCCGCGGATCGCTCGGCGAGCTTTCGCACCTCGTTGGCTACCACTGAGAAGCCTGCGCCGGCTTCGCCCGCCCTGGCGGATTCTACAGCAGCGTTGAGCGCGAGGATATTGGTTTGGCTTGCGATGGCTTCGAGCGCTTTTGCCTGCGTGGAGATTTTGTCCATCTGCTTTGCGCATTGCTCCGTTTTGCTGATTACGCTCTGTAGCTCCTCGTAGGAGTGCTGGGCTTTCTCTTCCGCCTTCTCGCTATTTTTTCGTGCGTTACCGAGCGCGCCGGTCAGCGTGTCGATGGCGTTTTCAACCTGTATGCATGTGGCCATCGTAGCGGCGCTGGTGCTAGCGACTTCGCTGGCCGAGTTCATAAAAGATTGGCTGTTAGCGTTGATGCTATCTGTTTGCTTGCGCAGTTGCATGATGAGCGCGGTTAGCATGTTCCGCATTTTTTCTAGGGTAGCGCTGAGGAGCTGCATTTCTCTCCCGCCACGGATTGAGCCGCGCACCGCGCGGAGGTTGCCCGATGCGATTTGCTGCATGTGGTCACCCAGGGTTACAGCGGCCTTTTCGACCCGCCCGGAGATGTACAGCGAAACGGCGGCGAACACGATGAGGGTAATGATGTAAAAGAGGATAATCCTAAGGAGTTCATTACGTATGTTGGTGGTGAGCGTTGCGAGGGGGCGATCGGCCACTACGGCCCAGCGTGAGTTGGAATTTAGTATGGTGAAGGGTGCAACGGTCCGTAGCGTGGCTTCGCCGTGCGAGTGCGCCTCGTAGTTGGTTGTTTGCCCCTCCTGGATGGAATGCATAATCTCGGGTGAGAAGTCCTCAAGCTCGGTATACTGCTTCCCGATGAGGGATGCATCGGGGTGCATGATGATGGTGCCGAGATCGTTTATAATTGCAACCTGGCCATCCGATGTGGCGTTGAGAGAATTGACTTGTTGCACGAGCTGCGTGTGCGCTAAATCGATGACAACCGCACCGACGAACCTATTGTGCGTATAGATGGGGAGCGCGAGGCTCACCATCAGCACGTTGTCATTGTCGAGGTTCTCATAGTAGATATCGGAAACGATGCTCTTGGCCCCGGCCTCCAGCGCGTGGAAGTAGGGGCGATTGATGTATATATCGTTATCACAAAAGTCCCAGTAGGTACGTCCGTTTGCGCAGGTGTGCTCGCGACGTGCGATTCCGTTCTTTTTCTTGTACCATCCTCCCACAAAATAGGTGTTTTCGCCTGTGCCGAGGGTGCGATGGGCGAAAGAGTCAAGCGAGTCGATCCCATTGGGTTTAATGACGGTAGCGACGCTAAAGAATTCTGGGTTTTCTTCAAGTACTCGCTGCATGAGGGCAGATAGTGCGGATCGGTTCGTGTGCATGCATTCGGCATCATTTTGCACCGCGAGAGCGAGTGTGTGAGCCTGCGCGTACGCACGGTTGAAGAAGTCGCTAATGCTACTCTGCGATTTGAATACGAGGGATTCAAGCACCGTGCGCTCAGTGGATAGTAGATGGCGGTAGCTATTCACCGCGAGGTAGCTGGTGAGCAGGGTAGCGATAATAAAAAGTGTAATTTGATAGGCGAGATTAAGCTGGGTGCGTAAGCGAATCCCCTTAAAAGTTGTTTTGGAACTTGCCATGTACGTGAGTTTTTATGGTATTTTTTCTGAAGCATTGGCGTTAGCAGAGCGATTGGAGGGTTTTCGTACGATATCACATCGAGTGTAAAGATAATAAATTTCGTAGGATTATAATGCGAATATTTAGGTGATGTAGGTGTCGGTTTGCGCTCTCGCAAAGTTCTAGTGTCAGTGCCTTTGCATATTCACATAGATTTGGCCTTTAGTGTGCAAACGGCGTGGATAGTAAGCGAGATGGTCATTTTTGTCCCTACTCGGAAGATGCTAAGCGGATGGAGGTGCGAGTGATGAAAGGAGCGGCAGATGCGTTCCTTTGGTGCTTGTAGGGGGGTGGGTGCTCTCTGCCTATATGACGGTGCGTGGTGAGAGGGTATTTTATGCGAAAGCTTGGAAGAGCCCGACGATAGATGGGTAAAAAATAGTACCTTTGGGCAAAATTTAAGGTGGATGCGGAAGCAGTACGATCGTGTATTCGTTTTAAAGTTCCCCGTGAGTGGCTTTGTTGCGGGCCTGGTGCTCGTGCTGCTAGTATTTGCGGTGCAGATTCTCTATCGGGGGGAGAACTTGTCCCTTAGGGTGGTGGGGCAGTTTCATAACGAGTATCCGATGCTCTATCTCGTTGATTTATTGCCCTTCCTTCTGGGGGGTGCGATGTGGTTTTTTGGCCGTAGGGTTGAGTCGCGACGTGAGATGCTTGAGCGCGAGCTACAGGCGAATGCCAGCCGGAGCAGCGCATTGCTAAAGTTTGTTAATGGATTGCGTCAGGGGGATGAACACGAATTTGTTCCCGATGCTGATGATGAGCTTGGTAAGGCGTTGCTCGCGTTGCAGAAGGATATTGAGAAACGTCGTGCAGAGGATGAGGAGCGTCGCGAAGAGGATACCCGCCGAAATTGGGTGGCAGAGGGGCTGGCTAAATTCGCGGAGATACTACGGGAGGAGACGGGAAGTCTTGAGGATTTGGGCTACTCGATAGTGAGCCATCTGGTAAAGTACGTGAAGGCCAATCAGTGCGGTTTCTATGTAGTAGAAGAGGAGGGTGGGGGTAAAAAATATTTTCAGCTATTGGCGTGCTACGCGTATGATCGTAAGAAGTTTGCGAATCGACGGATAGAATGGGGTGATGGGCTGGTTGGGGCATGCGCGTTAGAGGGGGCAACGACGCATTTGGATCGGGTGCCCGATGGCTACCTAGAAATCACTTCGGGCCTTGGGAAGGCCACCGCGCAAAATTTATTGCTGGTGCCGATAAAGCTTGAGGAAGTGAATTTTGGGGTGCTAGAAATTGCCTCTTTTCATCCTTTTGCGCAGCATGTGATTGATTTCATAGAGCGGGTGGCGGGTTCGATTGCCTCCACCCTTTCTAGCAAGCGCATCAATATGCGCACGGAGCAGCTGCTGGCCGAATCGCGTCAGCAGGCTGAGACGTTAGTGGCGCAGGAAGAGCGGATGCGCTCTAATATGGAGGAGCTGCAAAAGGCGCAGGAGGAGGCGACTCGAGCGAATGAAACGTTTTTGAGCTTCGCGAATTCTGTGAATCATACGCTGATACGCGCAGAGTACAGCACGGATGGAACGCTGCAATACGCAAACCAGAAGTTTGTGCAGAAGCTGGAGTACGAATCTGAGGACGAGGTGTTAGGTAAGCACATTTCGCTTTTTATAAGTTCCAAGGACAAAGAATCTTTCAATGGGATATGGGAGCAGCTGGTGCGTTCCGGGAAACCCTATGAAGGGGATATAAAGCACGTGACCCGTACGGGTAAAGATTTGTGGACTACGGCTACGTACACGTGCCAGTATACGCAGGGGGGTGTGGTGGAAAAGATTCTATTTTTGGCAATTGATACCACGCACGATAAAAAGCAGAATCTTGATTGGCAGGGTCAGATTGATGCGCTGAATCGGGTTAGCTTGAAGGCGGAAATAACGCCGTTGGGAGATGTGATGGATGTGAATCAGCTCTTTCTCGATACGCTAAAGTGCGAGCGGGAGGATGTGCTGCATAAGCCGCTTTACAATCTGGTGCCGAAGAATGAGAGAGCGTTGCTTGAGCATACCGTGGATGGCGTGTGTCGCGGAGAATCCTTCAAGGGGACTATTCGTGTCCTTACCAATGGGGGGGAGGAGTGCTGGTTGCGAGCGACCATGACCACGGTGAACGATATGTACGGTGATATCTCTAAGATAGTGTTAATTGCGAACGATATTACGCGAGAAAAACTGATGGAGATAGAGTCGAAGCGGCAGAACGAGCAGCTTAAGCAGCAGGAGGAAAT
This sequence comes from Bacteroidia bacterium, assembly GCA_013333195.2. Taxonomy (GTDB): domain Bacteria; phylum Bacteroidota; class Bacteroidia; order Bacteroidales; family CAJPTX01; genus Bacteroides_D. The sequence goes on along the minus strand of JABCPG020000060.1, from coordinate 16,342 downwards.
GTTGCGGCAGAATGAGGTGCAGCTCAACAAGAAGTTGCGTGAGGCGCGCGAGGAGGTAAAGAATCAGTTCAAGGAGATAGAGAAGGTGCAGATACGCAATGAGAAAACGCTTGAAGGGTTTCTCGATGCGATTATAACGACGGATCAGGATGGGGTTGTAGAGTTCTTCAATAAGGCTGCCGAGGAGCTTTTCGAAATAGATCGCACGGAGGTGCTGGGGCAGAACGTGCGTTTGCTATTCCCAGATAGCGTGGTGCAGGATAGCGAATTTTTGAAAGCCTACCTTGATCCCCATGGTGAGAAAGTGGTAGGTGAGCGGAAAGAGGTGAAGGTGATGGGTTCGTCGGGGGAGGAGAAGGATGTATTAATGCTACTCAGCGAAGCGAGGGTGGGGCGTAAGGTGAGCTATACAGCATTTATACAGAACATCTCGTTGGATTTATTCTAGGTGGAGGGGCTTTTTGCGATGAGCGAATTCGTAGTATCCGCCCGTAAATATAGGCCATCGACGTTTAGCAGCGTTATCGGCCAGCCAGTGATTACTGCAACGCTAAAGAGCGCGATAGCGAGGAATCAGCTCGCGCACGCCTACTTGTTCTGCGGGCCAAGGGGAGTGGGAAAGACTACCTGTGCGCGAATCTTTGCAAAAACGATTAATTGCACCTCGCTTACAAAGGATGTAGAGGCTTGCAATGAGTGCAGTAGCTGCCAGTCATTCAACTCGGGCCGTTCCTTGAATATACATGAGCTCGATGCTGCATCGAACAATTCGGTTGATGATATCCGTGGGCTAATCGAGCAGGTGCAGATCGCGCCGATGGACAGCAGGTATAAGGTCTTTATCATTGACGAGGTACATATGCTTTCGCAGGCTGCGTTCAATGCGTTTCTAAAAACGTTGGAGGAACCCCCCAGCTACGCGATATTCATTTTGGCCACAACGGAGAAGCATAAAATCCTGCCTACGATACTGTCTCGTTGTCAAGTATTTGATTTCAATCGTATTAGGGTGGATGATACGATTAATTTCCTGAAGGATATCGCTGCAAAGGAGCGGGTGACGTTCGATGACGAATCGCTCAACGTCATTGCGGCGAAGGCCGACGGTGCGATGCGCGACGCGCTATCGATATTCGATCAGGTGGTCAGCTATTCAGAGGGGAAAATAGAGTATCAGAAAACGATGGAGGTGCTCAACCTTCTGGATGTCAACTACTACTTTCGTCTCACTGAAGCGATTGTGGTGGGGGATTATGGGGTTGCCCTCCAAATTTTTGATGAGGTCGTGACGCGCGGGTTCGATATGGGGCAGTTCCTCGATGGTTTTCAAATGCATCTACGTAATTTGCTGCTGGCGTCTGATCTTCAAACCGCAAAGATGCTTGATGTGGGGGAGACGTTCGCGAATATGTACAGGCGGCATTCCGCCTCTACGGACTTGACCTTGCTGATGCGCGCGCTGATGGTTACTACTGATGCCCAAGCGAATTTCCGAACGTCTGCGAATGGGCGGTTGCATATTGAGGTGCTCCTGATTACGTTGTGCAAGCTCAAAGCTGATTTAAAAAAAAACGGTTGATCGATAGTGCGTGGTCGTGTCGAGCGATCCCTCTCGCGGTACACGCATCGGTGCGTGCCCCGCGCGCTGAGTCTGCAGGAAGTGCGGTTGATGGCACTGAGCAGAAGCAGCCGGAGCGACAGAATCTCTCGCTTGGTAAGTTGGAGGAACAGGCAAAGCTAAGCGTAAAAAAAATAGATTTAGAAAAATTTGAATACTCCGTGGAGAATGTGCGCTGCGCGTGGGAAAATTTAAAGGAGCTGGTGCGAAATAGGATCCCGGCGATGTATAATGCCATATCGTCGCGATCGGCGAATGTTGTCGAGGCGCATCATGTGGTTATCGTTTTTTCTAACGAGGGGGCGTTGAATACATTCGATGCGTTTAAAGAGCGTGCGGAGAATTATTTTAAACAGGTTTTTTCGCTAGACGAGTTTACTGTTGAGGGTACTGTTGACCGCTCTGTGCTCGCATCGGTAGACCCGAGTACGCTGTCGACACCTGATTTTTGCGTTTACTTACAGGAAAAATATGAAACGGTCGGAAGATTGTTCGACGAATTTAGCTTGAAAACACAGTAGGAAAGTTATGAATAGAGTAAAAGCATTTTTAATGCTAGGAGTCTTGGTCGCGACGGGTTGTGGTGGTATGCAAAATCGAACGGTAACGATGGAACCAAATGGAGCAGAGGAGCAGCAGAGAATTAAGGGTGCGCTGCAGCCCGGGGCTAGTCCTCTCGAGCTGGGGCTGCGAATAGTTAACGATAGGGCTGAAGGAGCATCGAGATGCGCTTCTCCCGTGAGTCTTATGGCGGCATTGGATATGGTGAGGGAGGGAGCGCAGGGTGAGACGCGGAAGGAGTTGGATGCCTTTTTGAGTAATCCGTTAGTCCTCGAAAATAGGAAACTGGATAAAATTGGTGACGGCGCGCTGCTGGTGGCCAATGCGTTGTGGAGCGATGAGGGGTTGCGACCTTCTGACGAGTATGTGAATGTCTTGCGAAGCCAGCTGGGCGCGCGGGCGGATGTGCTTCCTTTGCGGAGCGAACCCAGCAAGGCGGCAGATGCCATCAATGGGTGGGTAAAAGAGAATACTAAGGGAATGATTGAGAAGCTTGTGGAGGCTGGTGATGTGGAGGGTGCATCGGTGGTGTTGACCAATGCCCTTTATTTCCGCGGTGTGTGGGCAAGCCCATTCCCGAGTTCAAACACCGAAACGGCTTTATTTCATTCTTCGCGCGGTGATTACGATGTTCCAATGATGTATCAGGAGGGAGAATTTCGTTACGCTGAGAATGAGAATGTGCAAATGGTGGAGATGGCGTACGGGGAAGAGGATTATCGTATGCTTGTGGTGCTACCGCGTGGCGTGGCGGGTGAAGTGAAGTGGGACTCGATAAGCCCCGCGCTGATTATGAACCTCTACGGAGAGCTAGAGGATGCACGGGTAAAACTCTTTATCCCGCGTTACGATAGCAGGAATACTCTGCATTTGGTCTCCTTACTGCAACGGCTAGGGCTGGAGAATAGCACGTCCGCAGCGGCGGATTTTTCAGGTATGGGTAGTGGCTTTGCTGGGGAGCAGATTGGTGACGTGATACAGGCGGTGCGTTTCACGGTGGATGAGCAAAAAACCGAGGCGGCTGCAGCTACGGCGGTAGTAATGTTGCGGGCTGCATTAATACCTGAAAACGTGACGTTTAGAGCAGATAGACCATTCCTGTACGTGGTTTATTACAAAACGCCGCAGAATGCAATTTTTGTCGGAATACAGGACGCTAAGTGATGGCGGAGCGGGTTGGTTTCAAAGCGTAGTGGGACTATTTTAGGGTGTGAAGCGAGGGTGGTACCCGGTTCTTGCGAAGAGCGCACGCTGAGAGCGTGGGATGGAACGTTTGTTTGTGCAGCTCTTCGGATCTGATGGGGTTTCACCCCGCCCCCGCTACAATTATATTCTTGCGAGGCGGATCGGTGCAGCGCCGATGCGTATCCGGTAGCGATAAGCGTTTTAGTATGTGAAAAAACTATTTTCTGCCGGTAGGGTTATCGGGGATAATGAGCTTCTTGCTATATTTGCAACGACATATGATATGGGAGAACGATAAATGCAAGTAACGCAGGAAGAGATGCAGGCGCTTGCGCAGCGGCAGAACGCGCTGGGGAGGTATCTTTGACATCGACGGTAAACGGAAGCAAATAGCGTTAAGGGAGGAAGAGGCGGCGCAAGAAAGCTTTTGGAATGACAGTGTCGCTGCGGAGAAGCAGTTACGTGTCACAGCGCAGCTGAAGAGCTGGGTGAAAGAGTTTGAACGCGTGGCAGACCTTTACGAAGAGTTGGAGATAGCGCTAGATTTAGCGCGGGAGGGGGGAGTGAGCGAGCGGGATTTGACCGGAGCGTACGAGAGCTATGTCAAGGCGCTCGAGTCGTTGGAGCTTCGAAAAATGCTTTCGCGGGAGGAGGATGCGCTAGGCGCAATCCTTAAAATCAATTCTGGCGCAGGTGGTACCGAGAGTATGGATTGGGCTGCCATGCTGCTGAGGATGTACCAGATGTGGGCGGAGGCGCATGGGTACAAGGTCAGGATCGCTGATATGCAGGAGGGAGAAGAGGCTGGTGTAAAGTCAGTTACTCTAGAGATAGATGGAGATTCCGCGTACGGTTACCTTCGTGGGGAAAATGGAGTGCATAGGTTGGTGAGAATATCGCCGTTCGATTCTAACGCGCGGCGCCATACCTCGTTCGCTTCGGTGTTTGTCATACCCGCTATTGACGACAGTATAGAGATCACGGTGTCGCCGGCCGATATAAAGTGGGACACGTATCGCTCCTCAGGGGCGGGGGGGCAGAATGTGAATAAAGTGGAGACGGGGGTGCGGCTTTACCATATCCCGACGGGAATCGTGGTGGAGAATACCGAGACACGGTCGCAAAGCGCGAATAGGGAGAACGCGATGCGTATTCTGAAGTCGCATCTCTACGAGCTCGAATTGCGAAAACGTGAGGAGGAGAAGGCGAAGATCGAGGGTGCTAAGAAAAAGATTGAGTGGGGGTCGCAGATACGCAACTATGTGCTACATCCGTACAAGCTGGTGAAGGATTTACGTACGGGGCAAGAGATTACCGATGTTGATTCGGTGCTTAATGGGGAGCTTGATAGCTTTATTAAAGGGTACCTCCTTTCATCGCAAGAAACGTAGTTGCGTGTGGGAAGGTAGAGGATGTTCGCGCTATGCGGGTACTCAAAAATGCAGTCTTTCTGTCGCTCATGCAGGTTTCCAACGTTCTGTTGGGGCTGTTGGTGATGCCTTACGTTGCTGGTGTACTCGGGAGCGATCGTTTGGGAATAAGTTCTTTTGGGCTGGCCGCATCGATGTACTGCGCTATGCTCGGGCAATTGGGGATACACATCTACGGTATCCGCCGAGTGGCGCAATCGCGCAGTGATGGAGAAACCTTGCAGCAGGCGTTCAGCGAATGCCTTGCGTATCAAGCATTCTTTAGTGCAATCGCTCTGGTAATCTACAATGCATGGGCTCTAGCGCAAAGCGATGGCAACGTGGGGTATTACGTTTTGTTCAACTTAACCGTTCTGGGTTATGCCTCTGATATCTCCTGGCTTTTCGGAGGATTAGAACGCTATGATATAGTTGCCGTGCGCACGTTCCTGATGCGTTCGGCCGGTGCGCTGCTCGTTTTTGTTTTTGTGCGTAGTGCGGAGGACTTGGGAGCATACATCTTGGTGCAGCAGGGTACGCTGCTCGCGAGTAATCTGTTCTTTTGGTTGGGGTTGCGGCGCTATGGTCTCCGTCCCAGAATGGCAGCGGTATGGGCTTCAGTAAAGAGCATTGTAAAGCAATCTTTTTGGCTCTTTTTACCCTCGTTTTTTGCTATTATCACAACGAGCGTCGACAAGCTTTTCTTGGGCTACCTTACCTCGAAGCGTGAGGTGGCTCTCTACGACTATCCGATGCGTTTGTTTAAAGTGGGTTCTACCATTGTTGGAGTGGCGGGCAACGTGATGCTCCCGCGGTTGGCCCGCTTCTTGGATGCGGGAAAAATAAGAATGTACCATAAGGAGCTATACGAATTATCGCATTTCGGAATGTTGCTTGGAATGCTGATTGCTGGGGGAATGATGGTTACTGCAAACGAGGTGTGCGGTTTTTTACTGGGTGATAGTTTCGTGGGTGCAGATGGGGTACTCCGGATAGCTGTCGTACCGCTCACGGTGTCCGGGATGGGAATCTATTTCGCCGCGCTGGCTACTGGTAAGGAGCGAGAGGTGGTGGCTGGCATAGCGACGGCGTGCATCGTGAGCGTGGTGGGCTACCTTTTGCTCATCCCGAGGTATGGGGCGCGGGGAGCGGCTTTGGCGTACGCCGCACCCGAATTTTTGGTGCAATGTTACTACGTATGGCTAATGCGTAAACATTTGATGTGGAAGCGTTTGGGTAGCCATATCATCAGCTCTTCGCTGCTGTTGCTGGCAGCGGTCGCAATCGCGTTACAGGTTGGGTGGGGTGGGAGCTTAGTAAGCTTTCTGCTGAAGGGGAGTCTTTTTGTCTGCGTTTTCTTGGGAGGGGTAATGGCGGTGCAATCGTATACGAGAAAATTTGTGGTGAATACGGTTAGGCGGGGCGCAATGGCGTTAAAAAAGAAAGGGGGTCATTGATGGAAGGCGATACGCACACTAAATCGGTGGCGGTGATTTTGGCGAGCGGAGTGGGGGAACGTTTCGGGGGTGATGTGCCAAAACAGTACGTAGAGTTGCAGGGGGTGCCAATCGTGATGCACCCTCTGCTTACGTTTGACTCGCTCCATCTATTCGATTTGCTAGTCATTGTGGCCCGCGACGAGGAGTTCCCGCGGCTGCGTGCTATGCAGGAGCGGGTGAATATTATTTCTCCGGTGGCGATGGTGTCGGGAGGGGCAACGAGGGCTGAATCCGCGTATCGGGCAGTAGAGGCGTTGTCAGGGTATGAGGATGCGACATCTGTATTAATCCATGATGCTGCGCGCCCTCTTATGTCGTGCGGGTTAGCGGAACGGATGCTGGATGCGCTACGGGATTGTAGGGCGGCAGTCCCAGGTATTCGTTCGTCGGATGCAATTTTAGAGCTGCAACCGAATGGGGCCTGTGCCCCGCGGCGACCGAGGGATGTCTATCGACTTGTGCAAACGCCGCAGGCTTTCCAGCTGGGCGTCGTGCGGCGCGCGTACGCTCGGGCCTTTGATGGTGCGGAGATGACTTGGGATGATGATGCTTCGGTTGTGGCGCGCTTTCTGCCTGAGGTTGAGGTGAAATACGTTGAGGGCGAACGTGAGAATTTTAAGATAACTCACCATGAGGATTTGGTGCTAGCCGATATGATTTTAAAACGGAGAGGCGAGAAATGAAACGTTGGGTTTTGCTTTTTCTTTCGTTGGGGTTTGGTGTGCCGACTTCCCGTTTACATGCGCAGTATCTTTTTGAAAGCCACGAACCGACAACATTCACGCGCCGACAGATCTGCGTTGGTCCGTTGCGAGTTATATATCGAGAGAACCTGGATTCGTTGGCTCACGTGGTGGCACGTTGGGGTGCGTTCTACCGTGGGGTTACAGCAATTTCCCCGCAGCGTAAACGTCCCTTCCCGCTGGTGCTATGGGGGCAAACGGTGATCCCTAACGGCATGGTGGTATGGACCCCTTCTCGCATGGAGCTATACCCGCTCACTGGCGGGGAGGATCGGACGCCGGTTCCCTGGTTGCAGCACCTTGTGTCGCATGAAATTCGTCATTACGCGCAGATGGAGGCGCTGGACCGAAAGCTGTTACGTTTCTTATATTACTTTTTAGGGCAGCAGAATGTCGGTGTTGGGGCGTTAGTACCTTCGAACTGGTATTTCGAGGGTGATGCTATTCACAGCGAAAGTAAGTACGCTCCCTTCGGGAGGGTGCACAGCGCGGTGCATTTGCAGGCGTACCGTGCGGATCTCCTTGATGGGCAGGAATTGAGCTACGATCAGTACCGTTTTAGGTCATTTAAATATAATGTGCCGGACCATTATGGTTTTGGAACTATGATGATAGAATCCACGGTGTCTCGTTACGGGGAGAATCTTTGGCCCTGCGTAATGGAGTACAACGCGAAGTATCCCTTTCTGATTATTTCTGAAACGTTCGCGCTGAAAAAATTCACGAAACGAAACCCTGTAAACCTTTTTACTTCAGCGCTCCGTGAAGCCGATTCTATATTTATACGGCGAGTAGAGCCGGGAGAGCGACCTACACCCATAGCAAAGGGCGAGTACCAATCGGAACGGCAGCCTTGGCAGCCGAATGGCTACCCATTTCGTTTTCAGTGGGTTAGCGACTTAAGTCATCCATTAGCTTTTCAGCGAATCGACACCATCACCAAACGCTCCAAAACCCTTTTTCATCCCGGGGCAAAGTTGGGGGCCGCTCGTTACGGTGATTCCGTTGCTTTATGGATCGAGGCTGTGCGACATCCTAGGTGGAGCGGTGTTGTCTGGGGGGATGTGTATGCGTTCACAATTGCCTCTGCCAGAAGGAGGAGGGTGACGTATCGGCAGCGACTCCTTTCCCCCGTGCCGCTCGAGGGCGATAGCACTTTTGCCGCCGTGGCGATTGGGAATAGAGGTGAAAATCGTGTGGTGCGCTTCCGACTTAGCGATGGGCGTGCGCTGGACACTGCCAGGCTCGTACCCCCCTTGGAATTGCGTGAGCTATCAAGGGGTAATGGGCGCGATGAGATTCTACTTCGGGGCGTGAACGGGCGGGGTGCGTTTGTGCTGGCTTACGATTGGGCCCGAGCGGCGGTGGATACGGTGCTTCCACCCCTCACATTGGATATCGGTAGCCTCACGCCTGCTGCCGATTCCGGCTTTTACTTCACCGCGAGTCGCAATGGGCGGCAGCAGCCGTTCTACGCACGTAGAACCCAGGGGGGGAGGGTTGAAGGCATCTTTCGGGTGGCATTGCGCAACCACGGGGTTGACGATTTGCATGCCACGGCTGATGGGGCTTTAGAATACAGTGAGTATACCATTAATGGCTATCGGGCTCGGCGCGCTAGCAATTTGGATCTTCGTCCCTGCGAAAGCTTACCATTGCCCCAGCCGCTATTCCCGCTAGAGCAGGAGCTGCCCAATGGGGGGATGTCGCCAGCGGGTTCTGACTCCGCGTTCCGGTCGAAGCGCTATAGCCCGCTGCTACATGCGGTGAGGGTGCATAGCTGGACTCCCTTCTACTTCAATCCCTTTGGTGGGGTGCAAGGGATTGAGGATGTGAAGCTTGGAGCCTCAATTTCCTCTCAGAATACTACCGGCTCTTTGGCCTTTTCCCTCGGCTACTTTTATAAAGAGCGTCACGGTGCCGCTTTCACAGCTGTTTGGCAGGGGTGGTACCCTATGGTGAGCGTTAACGCCACCTATGGGATGGACCCGCGGCGCGTTATTTCTTCTGACACCGTTCTGCTATTGCCCCATAGCGTGGCGCTGGCGGTAGGGGTAAGCGTACCGCTTGTTTTTCGGCGCGGCGCGGTGGTTATGTCTTTGCTACCGAGGCTCTCGTTGGGGTTCCGCAATGATGCGATGCGCTTGGATGGGATGCGTGATCTTGTGGTTGGGACTGCAGATGTAGGGTACAGTTTGTTTTTTTCTGCTTTGAGCGTGCAGGCCCATCGGGATGTATATCCACGGTGGGGGCTTAAGTTGAAGTTCGGGGGAAAGAGCATGGTGAGGCCCGCGAGGCTCGTGGGACCGCGGGTTGAGGCTGAAGGTACGCTTTACCTCCCGGGGGTGGGGTCAAACCATTCTTTAAGATTATCGGGCTTCGTGGCGAAGTCGTATGGCGCAACGTACACCGCCCCATTTACCATGCCGGTCCGCGGATTAATGTACAACTTCCCCGCGAAGGAGCTACAGGCCACGGTGGGATGGTCTGTAGCTGCGGATTATACCCTTCCCTTGGGATATCCCGATTGGAGTTTGCCCGGGTGGCTGTATGTGCAGCGGGTGTACTCAAATCTTGCATTCGCCTACACCAGCTATAGGCCAGTGAAAGGCGAAATGCAAAGGAAAAGAGCGTTTTATATCGACCTCATTAGTGACCTGCATCTCTTCCGTTTTAGCCTTGGCCTCTCGGTCGGCATGAGCCTTGGCTATTCACCGTGGGGCGATAGGCTCGGTCCTCGGCCGTGGGGACCATGGAGCTTAAACGGCATCTTCAACCTCAAGCTGTAGTGTTTATTTCAGTAGTTCTGCTAAACTCTTTGGCAGATAGAAAGTCTTTGTGGGCGAAGAGTAAACTATCAGGGAAGCGAGATCCCTCCCCTTGCCGTTGATGGTAATCCGATTCGTGTTGGCGTAGGCCAAAAGCTTATGTTTGCCAAGCTTTACCGTGAGGACTGGGGTTGAAGGATTGCTCACGGTGTCAATGGCGAATTGGGCTTTGGGGAACAGCGCGGTGTGCGACACGAAATATTTTTTACTTATTTCTCCCAATCCTTCCGGGTAACCGAGTAGCGTTGCCATGTAGCGATGCAGCTCAGTGTTGAAAATCACGCCGTGCGGAGTATCGCCCTGTGGGTGGTAGAAGGCTGCCCACACCTCTTCGGCGGTATGCCCGTGCGTGGAGAATGAGATGGGGGTGCGTCGGTTGAAGATGGTCGACACGAGGTACTCTAGAGACTTGTCGTGGGGTTTGAAGGACGTATTGTCGCGTTTTTTCTTGTCGATGGGGCTTAGCGAGTAATGCTGGCTATTGTACAGCATGCTGCGCTCCTCGTCGGAGAGAGAGTAGCCGCATTCGGCTTGGAAAAGGGAATCGAGAGCCTCTGGAGCGGTCTCCCTTATCTTGCTGGCCACGACCTGCGCCGAGCTGCGGTAGCGCATTAGCTGCCCAAATAGTTCGCTGGCGGAGTACTCGCTGTAGCGGGGCCAATCGCCGCGGCCGATCGTTATGCCCCCTGTGCCGTGGTCGCTGGTGATGATGACCGCCGTCTCCCCGTTCCGCTTAGCGAAGTTTAGGGCCACCTTGCACGCCGCATCGAAGCCCAAGAATTCTTTGGCGAGCGTTGCGGGGTCGTTGGCGTGCGCCGCCCAATCCACCAGGCTCCCCTCCACCATAAGTATGAAACCCTTGTCGTTGCTGCTGAGCTTTTCAATGGCTATGCGTGTCGATTCTGCGAGTGATGGGTATTTCGTTATGTCTTTATCAATCTCGTAGGGGAGTTGCTTCGGGTTGAAAAGGCTCCATAGCTTTTGGCTCTTATCGCTGCGAAGCGCCTGCACGTTGTCGAAAATAATTGTGTACCCTTGACTTTTTAGGAAGAGGCTATCCTCTGGTGTCAGGTAGCTCGTGCCCCCTCCGATGAGGACATCAATCCCATTGTGGGCCATTTGCTTGGCGAGAAGGGGGAAGTTTCCGCGTTTATGGTGGTGCGCGGCGCAGTTGGCGGGGGTGGCGTGCGGGTATTGGCATGTGACCACAACTCCAGTGCTCTTTCCGCGTTCCAGCCGAGCGGCCTCAAAAAGAGATGCGAGCGGGGCGTACGCCAGATCTGCGGAGACGGGGACGAGGTTGTTGGCCCCGGCATCGTATGGGTACGTGCCGATAAAGCCCGTAATGCTAGGCATCCCGGTGAGGTAGCAGCTGGCGGTGGGGGCGGAGTCGCCCGTTGGGGCGTTGGAGCAGAAAGTGATGACTGTGGCGCCCGTGAATGGGTCGATGGCCAGATGGATCGAATCGTTATTCAGCATACGTTGGTACCACCGTGCCAGCGACACCGAGGCGAGCGAGGTGCCATCGGAAATCATGAGAATAATGTTTTTCACGGGGCGTGGCTGCGCCGCCTGCCCATTCGCGAAGCTGGGCGAAAGCAGTAGTAGGATGCTCAGGAGTGAGATTAAAAGGGTTCGTCTACGTAAGTGTTTCATATCTTCGTTCGGTTATAGTTCGTGCGGGGTTCTTCCGTTGATCCTGCGTCGGGTTATACTCATCGAAATCATTTTACCATAAAGCGCAGATGGGCGTAGCATCGCTACGACCATCTGCGCGCAGAATGGCGAAATCTCTCGTTTACTTCATTAGCTTTTTAATGGCATTGGCCAGACGCTTTACGCCCTCCTCGTTCTTCTCCTTGGACATGTAGGAGAAGTTGCAGCGCAGCGTGTTCTTTCCTCCACCATCGCAGAAGAATGCCGACCCTAGCACGAAGGCCACCTTCTCCTTGATGGCGATTTTGAAGAGCTCCTCGGCATCCATGTATTCGGGCAGTGTGATTAGGAGGAACAGCCCACCCTCGGGCTCTGTCCACGTAACGCCCGCGGGCATGTACTTCTTGAACGAATTGATCATGATCTCGCGCTTCTCGCGGTAGTTCTCGATGATTCCCTTCAGCTTCTTATCGTACAGCCCTTTCTCCATGTAGCGAGCGGCGATGCGCTGCACGAAGGGAGGGGTGCAGAGGTCGGTGGCCTGCTTCGCCATAACCACTTTGTCCACAATCGTTGGGTCCGCGATAATCCAGCCAATGCGGAAGCCGGGGGCAAAGGTTTTCGAGAAGGTGCCAAGCAGCACCACGCGCCCCTCATCGGCCAATTCGTAGATAGTGGGCTGCGCGGTGCCCGCAAATCGGATTTCTCTGTATGGGCTATCCTCGATGATGAGCGTATCGTATTTTTGCGCCACGGCGATGATCTCCTTACGTCGTGATTCGGGCATTGTGACCCCCGCCGGATTTTGGAAATCGGGGATGACGTAGATAAACTTCGCCCGTTCCCCTTTCGCCTTCAGCTCTGCGAGTTTCTTGTCCAGCAGGTCTGCCCGCATTCCTTTATCGTCCAGCGGCACCCCAACCATGTCCGCCCCATAGTTTGTGAATGCTTGCAGGGCGCCTAGGTAGGAGGGGAGCCCGCAGATTAGCTTATCGCCAGGGTTGACGAAGATCTTGGGGAGCAGATCGAGCGCTTGCTGCGATGCGGTGGTGATAATTAGGTTGTCTAGCCCTAGCTTTAGCCCTTGGTCCTGGTAGCGTTTCACCAGCAGCTTGCGCAGCAGCATGTCGCCTTCTGTAGCTCCGTACTGTAGCGCGGAGGGTCCCTCCGTGTCCATCATCTCATCGATAACCTCTTTTAGCTCTGCCACAGGGAAGCATTCCGGTGCTGGTAGCCCTCCTGCGAAGGAGATGATGTCAGGATCCTGTATTAGCTTTAGGAGTTCTCGTATTGCAGACCTTTTCATTCTGCCCGCGCTCTCTGAGAAGAGCGAATCTAGGTGCTTTACCATAGCCGTTCGATTTAGATTTACCTTCTGCCCCGCGATGTCCACATGCTCGTGGAGCTGCGCATCGCTTCTGTCCAACAAAGGTAAGCAATTTATTTATAGCGTGGAAATGTTCCTGCGCATCTTCTTCCCTGCCCTACTGGTCGGTGCGAGCATCGCGCTGCCGGGGCGTATGGGTGCCTGTGCGCTGAAGGGTGCAGGCGGGGCGGCGGCATGGGGCGTATCCGTATCCCATTATTTTAGGAGGTGTTTCATGCCTTCTTTTCCCGGGGGGGAAGACTGCGTAAACCTAGGGAGCGGAAGCCTCTTATGGGCGTTTGATGGGTCAAGGTGCTCGCGCTGCGGAGCGTTGTTGCCGACTGACGGTGGGAAGGGGCCGCCATCCTTGCATGGGGGGGTATACATAAAAACATCCGCATCGGTTCGATTCACCGATGCGGATGCTCTGGAAGAATGCTTTTCGGTTTACGCTACTGCTCTACGGGCTTGCCTACGATGCGGATAATTCCCCATAGCGACGCGATCGCAAGGATGAGAAGTATCCATGCAGGAATCCCCATCGATGAGAAAATGATCCAGAACAGCGACACGCCGCCAACGGTCAGCGCGTAGGGCATTTGCGTCCGTACGTGCTCGAGGTGGTTGCAGCCCGAGGAGGTGGAACTCATAATCGTGGTATCTGAAATCGGGGAGCAATGGTCGCCCATCACGGCGCCGGCCAAGATGCACGATATCACGTTTAGGAGTACATTCATGGCATCGCCGTATTCGTAGTTCGCGTTGCTCGTGAGATGCCACGTCACCGGGATCACCAGGGGGTACAGAATCGCCATTGTGCCCCAAGAAGTCCCCGTGCTAAACGCTATAATCACTGCTAGTATGAATGTGAGCGCGGGAAGGAGGAGCGGGGTTACGTTCCAAGCTATCAGCGCGCTGGACACGAAGTCGGCCGTATGCATGTGCTGCGTCATTTGGGCGAGCGTCCATGCGAGGATTAGCACCACGGTGGCGGGGAGCATTATCTTAAATCCCACCATCAGGGCTTCCATGGATTGGCGGAACGAAAGGATCTTCTGGAAGGCGGTGAGCGCAATGGCCACAATCGTGGAGGTGATACTCGCCCACAGCAGCGCCACGTATGAATCGGCGCCGCCCACCGTGGTCATGATTTTCGACCCGAACGATTCGCTCGATGCCCACACGTCGGCGCTGTACCCCGTGACGATGATGCCTATCACGGTGCCGACGATGAGAACCCCTATGGGAATCACCGCGTTGTACCATTTTCCCTCAATTTTCTCGTTCGGCTCTATCTCGCTGTCCGAGGTGCGTTTGAGCGTCTCTTCCTCGTAGCCTTGGCCGCGGCGCGCGCGTCGCTCCGCGTGCAGCATTGGCCCGTAGTCGCGTCCCGTTAGCGCAATGATAATCACGAAGCTAAGCATGAGGATGGGGTAGAAGCGGTACGGGATGCTAGCGATGAAGAGGGAGTAGGGGCTTTCATCGATGCCAATGACCTTGACCCCCTCCTCGATGTAGCTAAGCTCCGCGCCGATCCATGTGGTTACCAGCGCCAGCGCACCGACGGGCGCCGCCGTGCTATCGACGATGAAAGAAAGTTTTTCCTTCGATATTCTGAGCTGCTTGGCTAGCGGGCGCATGGTGCTACCCACCACTAGCGTATTCGCGTAGTCATCGAAGAAGATGCAAAGATCCATGATGAACGTCACGAGCTGGCCCGAACGAGGGGTTTTTGCGTATCTTGAAAGCCAGTTGACAAGGCCTTTCATCCCGCCGTTGAGCGATACAATCGCCACGGTGGAGCCGATGAGCATCAAGAATACGATGACGGATGTGTGCCCATGGTCGGATATGGTGGTGATTACGTAGTTGTCCACAATATCCAGCATACCCACGAAAACGGCTAGGATGGCGCTGGCCCCCTGGTAGTACGCAATGATGGTTGCCCCCACGAGTATGCCGATGAAGAGCGAGCTGTATACTTCCTTGATGAGAAACGCCATGGCGATGGCTATGAGTGGGGGTAGAATGCTGAGCCATAGCGGGATGGGGCGAACTGGGATTCCGGGCAATGCCTGGGAATCGTAAATAATCTGGAGCGTTTCTGCCTCGGCAAACGTGTAGGGGACAGACGCTTTGCCCCTCTCTACAACAACCGACTGCGCGCTGCCGTTGACCGAGATGACAACCGTATCGGTAAGTACCTCTAGGCGTGAGGGGTCGGTGAACTGCAAATCCCCCTTGATGCGTTCTAGAACGATCTTTGGGGGTGTCACTGTTACTGGTTCTGCCGCCCGGCTGAAAGGTGCCTGTAGGCCGCAGATGAGGGCTATGCCCCCGATGGCGAGAATGTACAAACAACGCTTCATAGTACTACTGTTTTTGTTGGTTTTCTTAACGTAAGTTGCCGTGTTGCTACGCTAGCAGAAATTGCAGGTTGTCGCCCGGGCGCACCTCTACGGTTTCTTTCCCGTAGTGGAATATGCGTGCCGGTTTGCTCCCCCGCAGCTCCACCTTTCCGCCTTTCACCTCGAGGAGGCATCCCTCACGTAGCCCGACAACGTGCACGTCCCGGTTGATCGTGATGAATTCCATGATGCGATCTTCACGCGTCTCCCCGCCATGCCCCGCCGGGTTGGCATCGAGGTAGTGGGGGTTAATCTGGAATGGTACGAAGCCCAGCGCGTTGAAATCGTGCGGTTCCACGATGGGCATGTCGTTCGTGGTGCGGATGGTGGGGCACGCCACGTTGGCCCCCGCGCTCCAGCCGACGTATCGCGTGCCGCCGTCTACTTTTGTTCGTATGGCCTCGAGGAGGTTATTGTCCTGCATTAGCTGGAGTAAACGCCACGTGTTGCCGCCTCCGACCACGATGGCCTCGGCTTCCTCAACGATTTTGCGGGGATTCCCGCCCGAGTGTACACCCTGCACCTCTACGCCAATTTCAGCGAAGCGTCGCTGCACTTTAGCTACGTACTCATCGTGGGAGAAGGTTACCCCTGCGTAGGGTACGAAGGCTACCCGTTTTACCCCCGTCAGAAACGCGCCGATTTCTTTTATCGGCCAAGCTAAGTACTCCTCGCCCGCATTGGTTGAATTGCTCACCAGGAGGAGATGATGTTTACCCTGCATAGTATAGGTTGTTTGAACGCCGTCCTTCTAAAACTTTATGCGTGCGAAGTTAAGAAAATCTTTCTACAGTTCTCCTATCCCTCATTTTATTGGTTGCGTGGGGTATGTGCGGGTTGCCACATAGGGCGCGCATGTGGGCATTCGTTGGTGCTTTCATGTTCTCGAGTGCGTGTGCTGCGCGGCATTGCTAGATGGAGAGTAGTCGCCCTGTGGTCATTTTTGTCTGTCCTAAGCGTGGGGTGCGGTTCGGGTTCGATGCGCCTAAACGTGGGGAGAGGCCCGGCGAAGGATCTCCTGCGCTTCGGTGTATGGGGCGGTATAAAGTTGAGGTAGAGGGGATTTCTC
>JABCPG020000059.1 GCA_013333195.2 Bacteroidia bacterium | reverse complement strand
TCAACCCGAATAGAATGGCATTAAGCAGCGCATTGGTACGGTTCTTCTTGCCTAGAAAAAAGGATACGGTCATGGGAATCATCGGGAAGACGCAGGGGGTAAGCGACCCCGCCAGCCCGGCGAAAAAACTGATTAGCAGGAAAGCCCATAGGCCATCTTCTGCCGACGGTTCTGTCTGCTCGGAGGGGCTGGGCGCCTCCTCAGGTTCAGGCACTGGGGTAGGCACCTTATCTGCGATCTTATCGATAGGCAACAGCTGCTCAGGGATGTCGACTATTAAATCCGTATCAAAATAGTTGCATTGGCCGGTTCTGCACGTTTGGTACTGCGCCTGCGCCCGCACAGTCTTAAGATTCTTCGACAGGAGTAGCACTGGCTGCACGAACTGCACTGAGTCGCCAAACATCGTAATCTCCATGTTAAACACCTCATCGTGTTCGCGCACTGCGTCTCCCACCTCTTGCAGAGCGCCTATGGGACGAATTGACTCGGTATCAAGCAGTTTAATCGATGTGGGCATAGGCCCCCCATCGGGAAGTTTAACCGAATAGATGTGCCAACCCTCATCAATCGTCGCTTTAAAAACAATCACCGTAGTGGTATCACGACGTTCCATCGACGTTTTCCACCGCACGGGGTCGCCCACCGCAACCCCATTCAAATCAATGGCCGCTAACGCATCGCCGAGATGCAGCGCTAGCAGCGCAAAAAGAAAGAATCTTTTCATAGCCCCTTTCATAATCAGAAGATATTTTTCCGTTCTGTCAAAACATTATTTCATCCCCGTTCTCATCGAAAAATTTGAAGGTGAGAACCGGGTACGAAGAGATTCCGCGCACCTTCAGCTTTAGCCCATACTGCTGAACCAGTTTCCGACGCCGGCTGAAGAAGCCAATGGTAAAGTAGGATGCCACGAAAGGATGCACCCGTAGCTCAACCGACTTATACAATTTCTGCTCGGCTAAAAGTCGGTAGGCACCCACGATATCATCCTCTATAGTCACCGCGGAATTTAATTTCCCTGTCCCATTGCAGCTGGGGCACTTTTCAGAAACGTCCACACGCTGCTCCGGGCCATGCCGCTGGCGTGTGATCTGCATTAGTCCAAAATCGGTGAGCGGTAATATCTTATGGGTCACTTTATCCTTCGCCAGCAACTCGCGCATGCGCTCATAAATCTTTTTCCGATTTTCAGCCGCGCGCATATCAATAAAATCGATGACGATAATGCCGCCGATATCACGCAAGCGTAGCTGGCGCGCAATCTCTTCGCAGGCGGCGTAGTTCACCTCAAAGGCAGAATCTTCCGACGACTGGGCCAGCTTAGAACCGCTTCCGCTGTTCACGTCAATAACGTGTAGCGCCTCCGTATGCTCGATAAATAGATAGCTCCCCTTATGAAAATCAACGGTGCGCCCCAACAGCTTCCGCATCTGCTTGGCCACATCATACTGGTCGAATATCGGTACACGCTTCGACGAATAAAGCTTGACCATGTCGGCAGACTTGGGGGCAATCTGCGACAAATAGCTTCGAATCTGGGTGTACAGGTCACGATCGTTCACCTGGATCTCCGAATACGACCCATTCAAATTATCTCTAATCAGCGCTGATGATCTATCCAGCTCGCTGAGCAGACGCAGCGGGAACTTACTGGCAGCAGCCAACTGCTCAAGCGCCTCCTGCCAACGCGACAAGAGTTCTTCGAGCTCGCTATCAAGCGACTCCACAGTTTTCCCCTCCGCCGCCGTACGTACAATCGCTCCGAAGCCCGGCGGTAAGATGCTACGCATCAAGCGCTCCAGACGTTTTACCTCCTCCGGAGCACGCAATCTACTCGACACCTTCAAAGCGGAAGCGAAAGGCATCAATACCATGTTACGCCCAGCCAGCGAGATGTCGGTGGTCAAACTCGGGCCCTTGTTCGCGTAGGCCTCCCGCGCGATTTGCACCAGCACCAATTGCCCTGGCTTAAGGTAGTCACCGATCCTACCATCTTTAGGCATCTTGGAACTCTGCCCCTCGTCATTCCCCTCGGTAGGGGTAAATAGGGACAGAAGTTGTTCCTTGCCCTTAACCTTGCTTTTCGTGACCCGCTTCACGCATCCCAGCATGAATTCCACCCTAGGCCCAAGGTCGTTATAATGCAAAAAGGCCTGATGTTTATGCCCTATATCGACAAATGAAGCGTTGAGGCTCTGCATTACCTTGGTAACGACTCCAACATATATATCGCCGAGCGCAAAGCCCTTATTAATATTCTCAGTCTTGTATTCTACCAACTGCGCATCCTCAAGCAACGCAATATTCGTTCGTCCGCTCTTAGGATCCGCATCTATAATCAATTGTGAATTCACCCTCTTTATCCTTTTCTAGCACGTCCCGGTTGAATACATTTCGCCCGCGGCAACGCACCCACCGGCACTCCAACCCAACTCCCCCCATTGGCACGAACCTTCCTTCAACCGAATGCACGCACCCTACTCGATTAGTAGCTCTTGCTCCTTCCTTCAGACATAAAAAAAGCACGGAAGATGTATACAAAACGCGCAAAACGCATCTTTGCACACATCCCCCGCTCTCAATAGTTGCAACACCTCACCATCTACGCACCGTGAGAACGCCCTCCCCCTACATAGCACATCCCCGAGAAATAGCCGTTTGACCACAACGCTCCACTGCACTCCCTACCCTCTGCGCCCGCACCTCAAAAGGACAAAAGCGAAACGCATCTATTTTTTCTTATGACGGTTACGGCGCAGACGCTTCTTACGCTTATGCGTGGCCATTTTATGGCGCTTACGTTTCTTTCCACTCGGCATTTTCTTTCTCCTTACTTTTATTCTCTATCTGCTCTCTCCATTCACTTGCGCACTCCCCCCTTCCTTGACACGCTCAAGCAGCACTTTGGACGGCTTGAACGCCGGGGTTTTATGCGCAGGGATTACAATCTGCTTAGACTTCGATATATCTCGCGCCACCTTCTCCGCCCGCTCCTTCACCACAAAACTACCAAACCCACGAAGATACACGTTCTCCCCGCTCTCTAAGGCCAAACTAATCTTCTCCATGTACGCCTCAATAGTCATCTGTACCGTCGCCCTATCAACCCCAAGTTGACGGGAAATCTGATTCACCAAATCTGCCTTAGTCATCGCCTTACATATCTATTCGACTGAAATTCAACGCAAAGTTACGCTATTTTTTCGTAACATTCAAAAACCGAAGGCAATCATTTCGTATCAAACATCGCTTAAACGCACCGCAACCCGATTCTTATCCGCCACATCAGGCCTAATAAACGCCGAAATACCATCGATGTCCCTCTAGTAGGAACTGTTTTTCCACCGTATCGCGCCGGCAACGTTTTTTAGCGACGCACCTTCCCGCCACAGTCGAAATCCCATCCCTATTCGAACGCCGCGCAACCTCTAACAAAACGCACCCAAATTTGGTACACCCCCATCTGCCACCCAACATTTTCTCTTGTACACTCCAGACATCAACGCAGCAGGAAACGCGGAATACACTCTTTTTTCTTACCTTCGCATGGCTATACAACGATGAATACCTTTTTGCACTCTTGGATTTTGTGCACATACAGCAGAGCAAACCCTATACAGAACAGCAGATAATGCCATACGTAGCTAAATTCCCGCACCTACGCGTCTTTATTCTCATCCTCTCGATCTGCGCACCCTTTTTCATTCCCTCCCCCTCAAGGCAACAGCTTAACCGCTACTACTACTACACCCAATGCGACAAGCACCTACGTCGAGGGAACTACACCCAAGCCATTGCATCCATCAACGTGCTCCTGTCTTTTCTCCCCTCCGATGACGTTGGACTCTACCTACGGGCGCTCGCAAAGTATAACCTAAAAGACTTCCGGGGCGCCATAGAAGACCTCAGTAGCATTCTCGACATCAAACCATTCTCCTTTCAGCCGCTCATCCTCCGCGCAGCGTGCTATAATGAGATAAATCAGGCCAGCGCCTCCCTCGGGGACATCGCCACCGCCAAAGAGATTAGACCCGCCGACCACGATCTCACGTTTCTTTCTGGCATCACCCATTTTAACCTAAAAGAATACCGGAAAGCCATTGAAGAGTTTGACATTACCCTCCAGCACGCTCCTAATAACCCGCACGCATGGATAAACCGTGGCATCGCCCATTTACTAACCAACGACACCGCTGCCTCAATTGCAGACTTCACCCAGGCAGCGCGCATCGACCCCTACATGGAAAGCCCACGCATAAATCTTGCAAGAGTGTTTTACATGAATCGTAATCCTACGAAAGCCCGGGAAAACCTACGGACCGCTCTTGCCATCGCGCCAAACTCTCCCGACGCCCTGCTCATCAAAGCGCTCATCGAACACGATAACGGGCAGCTTGACAGCGCCATAAATACCCTATCTCACGTCATCAACCTATCCTCGAGGAATTCGCTCGCGCTATACAACAGGGCCATCTTACGGTTGCAAAACAACGAAAAATTACTCGCGCTTCAAGACTATCGGAACGCATTGGAGATATCACCAAACAACGTTATCCTCCTCTACAACATCAGCCTGCTATACATGCAACTCGAACAGCCGCAGCGCGCTCTACCCTACTTGGAACGTTCCACAAAACTTTTGCCCGACTTCGCTAAAGCCCACGCCCTCAAGGGGCAAATCCTCCTCGCCCTAGGCAGAAACTCGCTTGCCAAGCAATCCCTCGACTCCGCAACGCTCCTCTATTCCAAGTATCAACAGGGACAACTCGACAAATGGAGCGACACCTCGGCCCTCTTCTCACGACTCCTCGCCTTTGAAAATGATTTCGCACCGAATACGTCTAATGTTATCTCAGCCTTTGAAAAGGTTACCGAGCTGCTCCCTCTCGCCAACATTCAGGTCGGCTTCGTACAGCCATACCAAGAGTGGCTTCCCGCGCTCCGCGCTGATAGCCTTTGCGGCGCCCCTTTCTTCTCGCTTGGCATTCCATCGGATGACTCCAGTAGACACCTCGATATATCTCTTTTCCCTCCGCTCAACAATGCGTACGCAATCACACTCATTGAAGCCCTCTCGGCAGCCAACCGCAATTTATACAAAAAAGCGCTCCACGGGTTACTATCCATTCCAAAAGAATCGCTCATTCGCCCTCTCGCCAACGTTGTAACAGCCAACGTCCTCATTGACAGCCTGCGTTACGCTCCTACTAACACTCTATCCACGACCAACGCAACAGGTACGCCCACACCTCACCTCGACACCACCTATCACGCTCCCATACGGCTCTTAGAGCAGGAAATGAAACGGAACGAATCCCCCTACTTGCACTACTCCGTCGCCACCGCGTACTACTTGCAACGCAATTTACATGCAGCAGACTCTCAGCTCTCCATTGCCATACAGCAAAACCCCTCATTCGCGGAGGCCCTATACAATAGGGGCCTTATTCGGTTACTACAGCAACGGCAGAACGAAGCGTGCCTCGATCTGAGCGCAGCCGGCCAACTAGGTGTCGACCAAGCATATAAAGCCATCGCCGACCACTGCAATCGATAGCCCCGCGTGAATGCCCCTCACGCTTTATCCTACCAACTCCTTTAGCACCTCGAGGCTTCTCAAAGAGAGGCGTAAACCGCTGTGCACCTCCAAATAGCGTAACTCTTGGTATAGCACCCGGCACCGTTGCGAACCATCAACATCATGCAAATCCGCTAGGTAGTGCCCATCTAGCAACCGTCCCCATACGGCCGCATCCGCACCTGCAATAACGCCTGCTCTCTCACCTTCACCCCTACCGCAAAAAACTCCATGGGTCACATCAAAGTACCGATTGCTAACTGTATATTCTCCTTGCGGAGCATAACCCAAACTCTTAGCCAGATCCAGAAGGAACACCATCAAAAAAACCACTTCATCTTGGGTTTCGGCAGTAAATAACCCTAGCCGCTCCACCAAGAATAGATAAAAATCTTCATTCGGCACTCGCTCCTCTAAAAGGCGTTGGATAAGTTCGCCGATAAAACAACCCACAACCATTTTCTCACAGCTCCACCCCCTCTGCGCACCGCGCTCCCACTCCTCAACGTCCACCAGCTTCGGCATTCCCTCCGCGTGGCGACCCAGCCGCAGCGCAACCCGCACCGTGGAAAGTACCCTGAGAAATGGCGACAACTTCGCTCCATCGTTGCCCCTACCTGCGTACGACATCACCCCCACTCGCCCCAACTCCCGGGTGTAAAGCTGCACCACCATCCCTCTCTCCCCGTACTCCCGCGATCCAAGCACAATCCCACTTACCACCTCTACTGCCATACACCCTGATTATCGCACAATTACCACCTTCTCCACAGATGTCACTTTCCCCTCCCTATCCGATAGAAACAGAAGGTACACCCCACTACCCACTGGCTCTCCAAGCCCATTCCGCCCATCCCAAATCGCTCGCCCCCCGTTGCTAAGTAGCTCTCGCGCCAACGTTCCGCCCATATCCGCCACTTTCACGACTGTTCCTTCCTTCAGACCATCAATCGTAATCGCCCCCTGGTAACCCGGTCGCACGGGATTCGGATATATTCTCACCGAAGAAAAACCTTTGTTCGCGGCCTCACTATCCACCGTCAATCTCACTGCGCCCCTATCCGTTCCAATCCACAGCGTCCCATCCTGCGTCAACGCCAGCGTATGAAGAAACCGACTCGGCAGCGGAGAATTGTCCACATTGTACAGCCTTCGCACTGCCTGTTGCTCCGCCATAAGATGCGCTAGCCCTCCTCTAGCCATGGCAATCCACACGTTGTTCCCATGGTCAATCAGAAGATCCTCTATCGACGGATCGCCCATCGGTGTGGTTAACATACTTTCCATCTCCGAATTCAAGAACAGATACGTACCAAAAGAGGCTTCTTTCCCCGCCAAACCGCTCGCCCCCATAGCAAAAACTACCCCATGGTTACCATACCCCAACCACAGTCTATCATCTCCAGACACCCGCACGCGTCGTACGAACACTCTGCGATCGGCACCTTTACGCTCAACCCCCGAGGTTCCACCGCTTCGCAGAAACTCTTTTGGATCGATCCGCATCAATTTGTTGGATGCCGTATGCCCAATCCATAGAGCACCGCCCCTGTCCTCCGCGAACGAGGGGGGAAGCGTCGGCCTACTATCCGGCCAAGGGTACGCGCTCCC
>JABCPG020000058.1 GCA_013333195.2 Bacteroidia bacterium | reverse complement strand
TTTGGAGGTGAAGAATATGACCGAGATGAAGACGAAGATAGGCGAGAAGAGGTTTGCGAAGTAGGGGATGAAGTTGAGGTAGTAGTCAAAGATGATATCGTGCAGGGAGACGTCCTCAGCGAGGAAGTCGTCAATTTTTTCGGCCACATCGAAAACGATGCTGATAACGAGGATCATCGCGATGGCGAAGATGTAGGTGCCGAGGAATTGGCGAATGATGTAGCGGTCGAGGGTGGTGATTTTTAACGATTTCATAGGCGAGTTGCGAGCCGTTTTACCATCTGGTTTTTCCATGGCAGGAAGCTGCCGTCGCAGATGTGCATTCTGGCGCAGGCGACGAGGTGTAGGTAGAAGGCCAGGTTGTGCAGGGTGGCGATTTGGGCGGCGAGGGCTTCGTTGGCGACGAATAGATGTCGGAGGTAGGCGCGGGAGTAGGACTGGTCGACGTGCGAGGTGCCATCGGGGTCGAGGGGGGAGTGGTCATTGCGCCATTTGATGTTACGCATGTTCAGCACGCCGTTGGAGGTGAAGATCATGCCGTTTCGGGCGTTTCGTGTGGGCATGACGCAGTCGAACATGTCGACACCGCGGGCGATGGCCTCGAGGATATTCCATGGGGTGCCAACCCCCATGAGGTATCGGGGGCGTGAGGTGGGTAGGAATCGGTGCAGGTGCTCCACGACGGCGTACATCGTTTCGGTGGGTTCACCCACGGCGAGGCCCCCGATGGCGTAGCCGTCGGCATTGAGGTTAGCTGCGCATTCCGCCGATTTTTCGCGTAAATCGAGAAAGGAGGCTCCCTGCACGATGGGGAAAAGCGATTGGCGATGCCCGTAGAGCGGGGAGGTGCGGGCCATTTGCGCGTGGCAACGCTTGAGCCAGTTGAGGGTGAGCGCGAGCGATTGCTCCGCGTAGTCGCGGGGCGCATCGCCAGGAGGGCATTCGTCGAGGGGCATCACGATGTCGGACCCTAGAATGCGCTGGATGTTAACCACGCGCTCCGGGGTGAACAGGTGTGGCGAACCGTCGATATGCGATTGGAAATGCGCGCCGAGGGGGGAGAGCTTCCGCTGCTTTGCCAGCGAAAAGACCTGAAAGCCGCCAGAGTCAGTAAGCATAGGTCCCCGCCAGCTGGAGAAGGCGTGAAGCCCTCCTGCTGCGCGGATTACCGCGATGCCGGGCCGTAGGAAGAGGTGGTAGGTGTTTCCTAGCACGATCTGCGCGAGGGTGTCGTTCCGCAGATCGCGATGCGTTTCGCATTTCACGCCTCCCAGCGTACCCACGGGCATAAAAATGGGCGTGGCCACCTCGCCGTGGGGCGTGTGGAGCGTGCCGGCGCGCGCGTGCGATGCGGAGTCTGAGGCTAGAATATCGAAGTACATACCGTTGCAAGTGGCGCGAAGGTAAGGGTATTTTCGCATTCGTAGAAGTGGAAATGCGCTTCATTTCCGTAATGACTTTTCCAAGGTAACCGAGGATCTTTTTTAGGAGGAAGTTTTTAGGATTACCATAAATCGCCATTGTTTCTTTTTATTTTTTTCTTACCTTTTGGAGAGAAAAGGGGTCTAATGAACGGAGTACAAACGTAAAGGAGATTTAGAAATGAGACAGATGTATGTGTTCCGGGTGCTATTTACTTTAGCGCTGGTGTCGGTATTCAGCGTGAGTTGTAAAAAGAACCCAGTAGAGCGGGATGAGGCCGTTGCGCCGATGGAAGGATGGGGAGTGAGAGGTTCTTTTGATGCGCAAGGGGTATCATGATTCTCTACGAAGAGGAGAATAATTTTTCCGTTCATTAGGCCCCTTTCCCTATTCTTGAAAACTTTCGATTTCGGTTAAACAGTTAATAGTAGGAGGTTAGCTATGAGCGTTTCATTTCGATTAACGGTAGAACGTATCATGTTCTACGCCATGGTGGTGATTATGATTGCGGCGCGGTTTGTGCCGTCGGCGCAGTGCGCTGGGCTGGCGTGCATCCTGGTGGCGTTGGCGTTCCTCTACGCCGTGGGGTCCTGGTGGCTGCTCCGTAGGCAGGGGGTTTGGGGCTTTTTCCAGCCGTTCCTTATCGGGTGGTTCGGTTCGCTGGTGCCGTTTCTGTGGGGTATGCGCCTCGCGGGGTGGGTCGATGCAGGGCTACCCCTGATGGTGATGGCGCTTGCCATGTGCGTTGCCACGTGGATTGTGGCAGCATGGGCGCAGCGGAAGGTGGATAACGGCCTTACGCTGCCGTTCGTGTCGGCGCGTATGGGGCTGTTCATCCTCTGCGGGGTGATTTTCATGGTGTAGCCTGACGTGGGGGTAATCGATACTCTACCGTTGATTTAGCGTAAGCCGAGTACCTTTGCGGGAGGTACTCGGCTTTTTGCATCGCCCGGCGAGGCTTCGGCTGCCAGCAGATGGAGGGCGGTGCGCCGTTGTCCGCCATACGGGCTGCAGGCCGCGCGCGTGGCGCAGGTCTGCAGATGGGGAGGGCTGTGCAAATGCGAGCAAAATGGCGCACGATGGGACGAAATGGCGCATGAAGGACGATTTGCTCGGGCGGGATGGCGTTGAGGTCGGACATTTTGTCGCATGGGTTACACCATTTTGCCGTTGGCATAGGGGTTGCGAGTGTGCTAGGCGTGGTTGGAGAAAATGGAAAGATAACGAATATAAGAGGAGAAGTAAGAGAATGGGAAAGATAATAGGAATTGATTTAGGCACGACGAATTCTTGCGTGGCGGTGATGGAGGGTAACGAACCTCTGGTGATCCCTAATAGCGAGGGTAAGCGCACGACGCCGTCGGTGGTGGCTTTCATGGATAATGGTGAGCGTAAGGTGGGAGATCCCGCGAAGCGTCAGGCGATTACCAACCCTGAGCGGACCGTGTATTCGATTAAGCGTTTCATGGGCGAGACGTACGACCGTATGGCCAAGGAGATTGAGCATGTGCCGTACAAGGTGGTGAAGGGGAGTAACAATACGCCCCGCGTGGAGATAGATGGGCGTCAGTACACGCCGCAGGAGATTTCGGCGATGATACTGCAGAAGATGAAAAAGACAGCTGAGGACTACCTGGGCCAGACGGTGACGGAGGCGGTGATCACGGTGCCGGCGTACTTTAGCGATTCGCAGCGGCAGGCGACGAAGGAGGCGGGGGAGATAGCCGGGTTGACGGTGAAGCGAATCATCAATGAACCCACGGCGGCGGCTCTGGCGTACGGCCTGGATAAGCAGAAGAAAGATCACAAGGTGGCGGTGTTCGACCTCGGTGGGGGGACGTTCGATATATCGATACTGGAGTTGGGCGAGGGCCTTGTGGAGGTGAAGTCGACCAACGGGGATACGCATCTTGGGGGTGATGATTTCGACCGTGAGATTATAAATTGGCTGGCGGAGGAGTTCCAGAAAGAGGAGGGGGGGGACCTGCGCAAGGATCCGATGGCGCTGCAGCGTTTGAAGGAGGCCGCGGAGAAGGCGAAAATAGAGCTAAGCTCGAGCAGCGAGACGGAGATAAATCTCCCCTACATCATGCCGGTGGATGGGGTGCCCAAGCACCTGGTGCGTAAGCTTACGCGGTCGAAGTTTGAGCAGCTCTGCGATAGCCTGATACAGCGGACGCTGGGGCCTTGTCGGCAGGCGTTGAAGGATGCCGGGCTGCAACCGAGCGACATTGACGAGGTGATTCTCGTGGGCGGCTCTACGCGAATACCGGCCATTCAGGCGTTGGTGGAGAAGTTCTTTGGCAAGGCACCGAGCAAGGGAGTGAACCCGGATGAGGTGGTGGCCATCGGTGCGGCAGTGCAGGGCGGCGTGTTGGCTGGAGAGGTGAAGGATGTTCTTTTGCTGGACGTGACCCCACTGTCGCTGGGAATCGAGACGATGGGCGGCGTGTTTACGAGGTTGATAGAGTCGAATACGACCATTCCGCCCCGTAAGTCGGAGACCTTCACGACGGCATCGGACAATCAGCCTCAGGTGGAGATCCACGTGCTGCAGGGCGAGCGGCCTATGGCTAGGGATAACAAGACGATAGGGCGTTTCGTGCTTGATGGGATACGCCCGGCCCCGCGCGGCGTACCGCAAATCGAGGTGTCGTTCGATATCGATGCGAACGGTATTCTGAACGTGACGGCGAAGGATAAGGATACCGGGAAGGAGCAGCATATCCGCATAGAGGCGTCGTCAGGCCTTACGGAGGCGGAGATTTCGCGGATGCGCGACGAGGCGAAGCAGAATGAGGCGGCGGACAAGGCAGCGCGCGAGCGTGTGGAGAAGGTAAACAAGGCGGATAGCATGATTTTCCAGACGGAAAAGCAGCTGAAGGAGTTCGGGGATAAGCTGTCGGCAGTGCACAAGGATGAGATCGAGCGGGTGCTCGGCGAGCTGCGGGAGGCGCACTCGAAGCAGGACGTGGATGCGATAGATGGCATCATCGATCGTTTGAACAACGCGTGGGCGCAGGCTTCGCAGGAGATGTACGGCAATGGGGCGCAGCAGGGCCAACCGCAGGGGGGAGCTGGGGCACCGGGAGACGGCGGGAGCAGCGCGGGCCCGAGCGGGGATGGAGAGGTGACGGACGTTGATTTTGAGGAGGTGAAATAGCTATGGGGACGACGAAAGGACCGAAGTTTGACAAGAATCTGCCGAGCACGACGGGGAAACCTTCAGGGCCTGGCAGGGATAACCTGCCGCCCAAGGAGAAGTAGAAGTGAGATGTGAATGACGGAGAGTTGGTGGTGGTGAAGAGCGGGGATGCCATGCGTGGTGTCCCCGCTCTTTTTTTTTTGAGGGATGGGGGAGCCGATCTGCCATGATGGCTACAGCGTCGGCGGGGACGGTGCATGCTGCCGGATGGATGGGCGAGGGCCCAGGGCGCGAATCGGGGTATGGC
>JABCPG020000057.1 GCA_013333195.2 Bacteroidia bacterium | reverse complement strand
GTGGGTTTTGGGATTATGGTGGCGTACACATCGCTTTTTGCGACCCCGCGGTCGCATGTGTTGCAGCGCGATATTAGCGACCGGGAGATAGCGCTGGCTATGCTGCGGGAGCGGGTGGAGAGCTCGTCGAGGCAGTTGGCGATAATAGAGAACCGCGATAATAATCTGTACCGGACGATATTTGAGGCCGATACGATAGCCTCGTCGATACGCGAGGGAGGCGTTGGGGGTGTGGAGCGGTACGGGAAGTACTCGACGTTGCCGGGCGGGGCGTTGCTGCGAGGCGTTGCGCAGGATATCGATAAATTGACGTGGCGTGCGTACGTTCAGTCGAAGTCGTTCGATGATGTGTCGCGCTTGGCGTACACGAAGGATCGTATGGTGCATTGCGTGCCGGCGATACAGCCGGTGTCAGTTCAGCAGTTGACGCGGTTGTCATCGCCGTTTGGGTACCGCAGGGATCCCTTTAACCATACGGCAAAGATGCATACGGGGATGGATTTTGTGGGGAGCTACGGCACCCCGATTCATGCCACGGGAGATGGCCTGGTGGTTGTGGCATCGATGAGCGATGGGGGCTACGGTCGTCAGGTTGTGATAGACCATGGTTTTGGTTACAAGACGCGCTACGCGCACATGTCGAGCATTTCGGTGACGGAAGGAGAGCGGGTGAAGCGGGGCCAGGAGGTGGGGAAGATGGGCTCTACGGGGCGGAGCACGGGTACGCATTTGCATTACGAGGTGCTGGTAAAAAACATGCCGGTGAATCCGGCGCTGTATTTCAGCGATGTGAGCGAGGAGGAGTACGAGAATATGCTCGCCAATGCGCAGATACAGCAAATGGATTAGTTTGCGAATCGCGCGGGAACGGCGCTAGAGGGGGTGTGGGTAAGGTTGGTATTGCTGCGTTTGCTGGGTGAGTGTAGAAGCAGGCGTTGGGCTGCTGGTGGAGGAGGGAGGCGCAAGATTTATATAGGGCGATTGAGCTGCGCGTAGCTGAGGGTGCGGGGCGGTGTTTTTGCCGTGCGTTTTTTGCCTTTTGGGCGTTGGTGCTGCCCTTCGGTTTGTTCTAGCGCGGTGGCGGTGCGTTGGGAAACGGATTTTCTTTCATACATCACGGATCTATGGGTATAAGGAAATACCAATTTAATAGGGAGTCGCTGAGCTATACGCAGGTAGAGCGGGGGCTGCGTTGGTATGTGGGATTGGTGTGCAAACTATTCCTGGCGGGCTTGGCGCTGGCGGTGCTAGTGTACGTGGTGTTTTCTCTATTTGCCTACACGCCGCACGAACGGCGCTTGGCGCTTGCGCGAGCAGCGCTTGACAGCGCGGTGGCCGAGCTGAATGCGAAGTACGATCAGGTGGCGACGGTGATTGCGGATATTGAGAGTAGGGATCGGAGTATATACCGAACGATTTTTGAGTCGGAGCCTAGCCAAAGCGACGCGGAGGCGGCGGAGCAGGCGGTGACAAAGCTATACCAGCAACTCGCCTCGGAGGGGAAGGAGCAGTTGTTGCAACGGACAAAAGGGATTTTGCGGGGCTTAGATACGCTGAGCGCGGTGCAGTCGATGCGTTTTGATACTGTGATGCGCTTGGCGCGCCAGCGTGGCGATGAGGTGAGGTACATCCCGTCGGTGCAGCCGGTAGATAATGGTAAGCTGACGAGCTTCGTGGCGTCCTTTGGCCGTCGGGTGCACCCGTTTTATAAGGTGCTGCGTATGCATACCGGCGTGGATTACGCGCTGCCGGTGGGGTCACCGGTGTACGCCACGGCTGATGGGCGTGTGGAGTCAGTAAGGCAGTCCCAACGGGGGTAGGGCAACATGGTAACCGTTGCGCATGGAGCGTTGTACACGACGGTGTACGCGCATCTTTCGAAGATAAGCGTGCGGCCGGGGCAGACGGTGTCGCGTGGCGACGAGGTTGGGGAGGTGGGCGACAGTGGCCTTAGCATGGCGCCGCACCTGCATTACGAGGTGCTTTTCGATGGGGCGCCGGTGGATCCGTTGAACTACTTTTTTGGGGAGTTACCCCCGCATGAAATAGAGCAGATGGTCAGAAATGTTTCGCAGCGGGGCCAGACGTTGGACTGATTCGCCATGCGCGTGGGGCGGCATAGCGGTTGGGCGTGGCGTTGCGCATTGACGTTTTTGAGTGCTGCGTGTCGGAGGCGGCGAGGAGGGTAGGGTGGCTAAAAAGGTTGTTTTATTTCCTTGCGTGCGGAGATGCTGCTGTTTGCTTGACGGAGGTGCGAGGTGTGAGTTCTCGGTGCGGAGTGAGGGGAGAAGGATGCGAGGGGAGTGAAGAAACAAAAGAATATTTTTGTAAATTAGACGAAAACGAGTAATTTTGCGTCCTGCCTACGTGTGAGTGTGTGGGTGTTTGGATAGTTCACGAGGCGGGAAAATTGGAGTAAAAAAGAAGGGGAAAAACTATGACGGCAATTCCATTAATATTTTGGTTAGTACCGGCTGCGTCGTTGGTGGCGTTGGGTTTTGCGTGGTATCTATACACGACCATGAAGAAACGGGATGAGGGGACGGATAGGATGCGTGAGATCGCGATGCATGTGCGCAAGGGCGCGATGTCGTATCTTCGGCAGCAGTACCGAGTGGTGCTGATAGTGTTTTTGGTGCTAGCGGCATTTTTTTCGGTGCTGGCCTACGGGATGGGAGTTCAGAATGAGTGGGTTCCCTTCGCGTTTTTAACGGGCGGATTTTTTTCGGCGCTGGCGGGTTATATAGGGATGCGCACGGCGACTCACGCTTCGGCGCGCGCGACGCAGGCTGCGCGCACATCGCTGGATGGAGGATTGCGGGTGGCGTTCCGCAGCGGTGCGGTGATGGGCTTGACGGTGGTAGGTCTAGGCCTGCTTGATATTTCGTTGTGGTATTTGGTGCTGAACGCATTTGTGGACGGTGTGACGATGCAGCAGAAGCTGGTGATGATTACCACGACGATGCTAACGTTCGGTATGGGTGCGTCGACGCAAGCGCTATTTGCGCGTGTGGGCGGAGGTATCTATACGAAGGCTGCCGATGTAGGTGCGGATTTGGTGGGTAAGGTGGAAGCTGGGATTCCCGAGGATGATCCGCGCAACCCTGCGACAATAGCAGATAATGTTGGTTATAAGGTGGGGGTTGTGGCAGGTTTGGGCGCGGATCTGTTGGAGTGCTTGTGCGGTGCGGTGCTGGCGACGATGGCCCTTGGGGCGTCGGCATTCTCTTCGGGCGCGTTTGAGATGCAGGTGAAAGGGGTG
>JABCPG020000056.1 GCA_013333195.2 Bacteroidia bacterium | reverse complement strand
TCAAGACCCCCTGCAACATCGCCCCCCCATCCTCGCTAAGCTCCGTGGTGTTCACCTGGCCGAGGTACTCCGCGATCTCTATCTCCACGCGGTCGCTTATCGTCTCGTACTTGTTAATCCGCTCCGACAGCCGTTTGAACTCCTTCTCGTCCTGCGTTTCGAACATATCCTTCACCATGCCGAACATGCGGTACGTACGCCGCATGTACACCACGGACTCCTTCCGCGCCTGCACGATGGAAAGCTCCCCGGTGGAGAGCATTCCGATCCCAATATGCTTAAGGCGAAACACCTCGTCGTCCGAATCGCCCCGCTGCGGGATTATCATCGTTGTGAGCTTCACCAGCTGGGGAGCAAACCACACCAGCACCAACGTGTTAAGCACGTTGAAGGTGGTGTGGAACAGCGAAATCCCTATCGGCAGCGAACCGCTCCCCCCCGCTGATAAAGGGCTAGCACCACCCCCAATCGTTACGGCCCACCCAACGAATCGCAGCAAGAACGGGAATAAAAGAATCGCCCAAATGACCCCGCAAACGTTGAACAGCGTATGGAACATCGCGGCCCGGCGCGAAGAGACATTTCCCACCATCGCCGCAATATTGGCCGTCACAGTAGTTCCAATATTTTCGCCCAGCACCATCGCCGCCGCCATGTCAAACCCAATCCACCCATTGGCGCACATTATCAGCGTCAGCGCCACCATAGCCGATGACGACTGCACTACCACCGTTAGCACCGTGCCTATCACCATGAAGAGCAGCACGGACCAAATCCCATTCGATGAAAAGTCCCGCAGCCACTCCAGCACCTGGGGATACCCCTGAAGATTCGGCACCGAATCCTTTAAATAGTGCAGCCCCATGAACAGCAACGCGAAACCAAAAATAAGCTCCCCCAGCGCCCGCCGTTCAGCGTGCTTGCTAAAAATCAGCGGTAGCGTCAACCCTATCAAAGGCACCGCCAGCACGCTTATGTCAACCTTAAAGCCCAGCAACGAAATGATCCACGCGGTGACCGTTGTACCAATGTTGGCGCCCATAATCACCCCCGCCGCCTGCAGCAACGTTAGAAGGCCCGCATTCACGAAGCTAACCACCATGACGCTCGTGGCCGAGGAGGACTGAATCGTGGCCGTCACCGCCACCCCGGTGAGAATCCCCTTGAAACGGTTGCTCGTCATCTGCGAGAGCAGCCCGCGCATCCTCTCCCCCGCCACCTTTTGCAGCGACTCGCTGAGCATCTTCATCCCGTAAAGAAAAATGCCTAACGCCCCTAAAAGCTGAAGTACTCCCGAAACTACCTGCATCAGCCGCACCTGTCTTGATTTAGGGCAAAGGTAACGAAAATAATCACTTCACTGCACGTAGGCCCCATTTTCTTTTAGGTTAGGCGCACCACCCTCAAAAGGTCGGCAATGCACACGCGTCGGGTGACCCGCGGCTCGCCGATTGCAAAAACGATTTCTTCCACGAACGCAGCGCCTGCCTCTCTACCCGCGCCCATAAATTGCCACGCCACGGAGTAGAAAATTTCAGGAAAATACCATGAGGTAACCCACGCCATTAGCCCGTAGAACTCGCCTAAAATTTTAGGCTCTACGCCATTGGTAGATAGCATCCATACACCACGTACAACCAGCATAACTGTAAATTCCACTGCCAGCCCTCCATTCGGCAATCCCCCCTGCACGCAAAATTCTGAATCGCGCGTGACCCCCGCAGCGCTGCGCAACCTCTAGCCCGCGCGGGGAAGGAATTCCTCCATGGGCCAGGATGCACTCACTACCCCGAAACGCAACGCAGCCGCGGTAAGCCGAACTTACATGCCCCCCGCGAGCGGGTGCACCGCGCCGCGCTGCGCACCCGTTCGCCCCTGCGCGCCAACGAGGGACACGCCACGCGTTCCACTCCGTAGCGGCCGACAGACTGCCCGCCGCCCGACGACACCGCAGCAGATACCACAGCGTGCAGGGTAGACGTTTTCACCCGCCCGCCGCGCCCAACGAAAGCCACCCACACCTCCACCTCGCGCCCCTGCCAAGCCGTCGGCAGCTGTAAATCGACCCTTACAGTACTAACGCTGAGATGATGCACCACGCTAACCCACTGGTCTAAATGCTTTTGGCGCACCGCCACTAGCACCTTGCTGCCATCCCACGGGAGAGGCCCTCCCCACGCTACGCGCAGCCCCCTAGAAATGCGTGTGGCAGTCAACCCCGCAGGAAGGCCCCGCACCCCATCGGTGAGCCGCACCCTGGCAAGGTCGAGCTGCCAGCCCCGCGGCGTCCGCGCAAACCATTCCCGCAGCGCAACGCCCACCGCGGCATGGTAGCCCGACACGCAACGCCCATTACGCTTCACAACGGCGGAATACCCCTCGGCGAGCAACGCTTTCAGGTAGGGCAACGCGCGGCACACCTGCACCATCTTGCCCCGCTGCTGCCGCTGGCCAAGCGTGTTGGCATCATGGTAACCCTTCGGCCAGCCCCGCGCCACCAGTCGCCCCCGCGACACGTAGTTCACCACCTCGCCGCGGGGATTCCACCGCGGTCGCAACGGCACGTATATAGCCATAGCTCCTCCCCTTTTACTCTTCGCGCAAAGGTAGTACCCCTTTAGCACCATCCACCGCAATGGGCCGCGCCAAAGCCAAATATCAACGCGCATAATTGGCTTTGATGGGATGTAAAAGAGAGTTTCGTGGGACTTCTCCCCCTAAAAACGCACCCCACCACCACGCCCGAAACAAAGGCTGGCCGCTATCCCACAGTCTATACTCCTGCCCACCGCAGCGCATTCTAAAGAACGGCAAAACATCGGGCAACCCCCGATTATGCCCCATGGAACGTGGATAATCCATCGTTTAACGCGCTCAAAGCTTCAATGTAATATGTCCTACACAATCCCCGCTTCAATCTATCTAATGGGATAGAAACATATGGAAACTGGAATCAAATCGCATGGGCGAACCACACATTCAATAAAAAATCAAAGAGTTTCCTATACGAAATTTCCTTTTTCTGTAACCTTTATGGAACGATAGACGTAGAAGGAGCAAGGGAAGATAGGTGGACAAGGGGAAGTACCAGATATTCAGTAATTTTATATTACTAGATATCAGGATGTAGAGACAGTGAAAGAACGATACGCACCGTCGCCAAAGGATAGACTACCGCTCCCCCATGGAGATAACTAAACTACAGAACACGCATGGTAGCAAGGATTTTTATTATCATCGGAATGCTAATCGCGCTGCACCTGGTGTGCAATGGGATGTTCCGACGCTCGGTGGTGGCACGCATCGGCATCGCCACCGGGTATTACTCCACCATCTGCATCGTCCTTAGCACACTAGCCCACACGACCGACATCTTCGCATTAAAAGTAGTAATCTACCCCTCCATCGTCGCGATGGGCTACGTACTGCTTCGCCTCTACCGCTAC
>JABCPG020000055.1 GCA_013333195.2 Bacteroidia bacterium | reverse complement strand
GTCCATCGCCACGGTGGACAATGGGCTTCTCTATAACCGTTTTTACCTCGTCACTCCCGCCGGAACTGCGCACCACTACGATAAGCGTCATCTATTCCCTCTATCGGGAGAACAAAAGCTCTACACCCCTGGCGACCAACGAACCATCGTGGAGCACAAGGGCTGGCGTATTCTTCCGCAAGTGTGCTACGACTTGAGATTCCCTGAATCGGCGCGCAACTATAACGATTACGACCTACTGCTCTACTCCGCCGCGTGGCCAGCCGCGCGCAGCACCGCTTGGAACATGCTGCTCAAAGCTAGAGCCATCGAGAACCAATGCTTCCTCGCAGCCTGCAATCGAATAGGCAAAGACGAGCAGGGAGTGTCCTACCGAGGCGATTCGATGGTGGTTAACTACGCGGGCGATATTGTAAACAATCTTGCTCCCAATACGAGCGGCGTTGCGATTGGCATTTGCCAAAAACAAAAAATGGTAGAATTCCGTGCTAAGTATCCGTTTCTACCCCAGCAACCACTGTGAGGGCATTCGGGGATTGCTCTGATTGAAATATTTAGGACTGGTGCGCAGTAAATTGCAACGCGAAAGGCAAACCCTTTCTGATAGCACCCGTTCCCCAGTTTCCTCTAGCTACCCAGATGGAGGATTAAAACCTCGTGATGCCTACTCCTCGAAAAGATTATGGCGCACGGCACAGCGTGCGTAGGCCCCCGGTTAGCGTTCGGTTCCGGATAGCCTAAGCATATATACAAAGTAGTCAGTGCATCCTTATCTAGAAACGCAAACGTACAGCATAGACATCGCGGACCTTCGATTTACCCCTACCCGATACGTAAACAAATTCGTCTTTTTTCCGTTACCATGGGAGAAGGCTTTTTGTCACAACGCACATCCTGGCTTCACGCTACCTAAGCGCCACACCGCACCGCTCAATGCCACGGATGCAGACTACTCAACAAAACGAAGCAATAATGAAGCTACTGAATGGAAAAGAGGCCGCGCAAGCGCTCATGAAGCAAACCGCTGAAGAAATTAAGGCAATTATCGATCAAGGGCAGCGCCCGCCCCGCCTACGGGTCTTTATTTTAGGCAATAATCCTGCCAGCGAAGCGTACGTGGGGCGTATCGTTAGTACCTGTACGAAACTGCTAATCGATGTCGACGTGCAACGTCTCGAGGAGCAAACATCTGAAAAAGCATTGCTCACGCAAATCGCTGCAAGCAATGCAGACCCAATGGTCGACGGAATTATCGTGCAGCTACCACTTCCTGCCCATATCAATGGGGCTACAGTCACGGAAGCCATCGATCCGCTTAAAGACGTTGATGCCTTCCACCCGGCGAATCTTGGGCGAATCCTTCTCGCGACGCCGCGCTATTTCCCAGCTACCCCGTATGGGGTGATTAAACTCCTTGAATTCTACAATATCGAAACCAAGGGAAAGCACGCTGTCATTCTGGGGAGGAGCCACATCGTAGGGCTTCCGCTCGCCAACATGCTCATTCAAAAGGAATACCCGGGTGACTGCACCGTAACCGTGTGCCACAGCCATACCCAGAACCTTCATGAAGTGCTCAAATCGGCTGACCTCCTCTTTGTGGCCATAGGAAAACCCGGATTTATCAAGGACGATATGGTTAAAGAAGGGGCAGTGGTAATAGATATAGGCATCAATAGCGTAGCCGCCCCGGAAAGTAAGACGGGATGGAAAATTGTTGGCGATGTAGATTTCGACAGCGTCGCGCCCAAATGCTCATATATTTCGCCTGTTCCCGGCGGGGTGGGTCCTATGACGAATCTTGCGCTCGCACGCAACACCCTACAGGCAAGACTGCATGCAGACTCCCATCCGAACCTCAGCTAAAATGTAACTTGAGCCAGGAAAAACGTAGCCGGACGTCCCCAGCAGACAATTACCATCCGTTTTTTTTAACGCGAATTGGTAATTGTGCAGCATGAGGAAAAGATACATTCCAAACTTCTGCTTTTCTCGCGGCAGGGTGCTGCGCAACCGACGATTTTTCTTTACCTTCGCGAAAACCATCGTTTAAGGCTATCGTGGAGAAAGAAATCATTACATCGAAACAGCGGTTCACCGTTACGCCTACGGACACGGCGGCGCATCTCGGTTCAGGAAGTCTGGAAGTACTGGCGACGCCTCGGCTCGTAGCCATGATGGAATCCGCGGCGTGCGCTGCCCTCGAAGGACAACTGCCCGAAGAGGACACGAGCGTAGGCGTGCGCATTGATATCCAGCATCTGGCGGCATCGGCCGTAGGGGCCGATGTAGAGGTCATCGCAACGCTAACCAGCCGAGAGGCGCGACATCTGCACTTCTCAATTGAAGCTACCAGCGCGGGAACCCTTATCGGTCGTGCCACACATGACCGAGTTATTGTTAACGCCAACCGCTTTATGGATAAACTGTCTTCATAGTCGGCGCATAGCGGGCAAACGCTCAACCAAAATACATCAAAAACATGTATTTCACCTACCCAGAAATCGGGCTCATTTCCGTTGCATTCATACTCATACTAGCTATACTGGCCAGTAAAACGAGCGGACGGCTCGGGATGCCATCGCTGATTCTGTTTATGCTCCTTGGTTTGGCGCTTGGCAAGCATGGACTAGCTGTGATTCAACTCACGGCAACTCCCTGGGAGGGGCTGAAACACACCTGTGAAATAGCGCTGGCGCTAATCCTTTTTTCTGGGGGGCTCGACACCCAATTTGTACAGGTAAAACCCATCGTGTGGCGCGGTGTCTCCCTAGCCACCGCGGGCGTGTTTTTTACGGCAATTATAACGGGTCTTGCAGCTTACTTTGTCCTTAAGGTGACACCCGCCCAGGCGTTCCTGCTAGGGGCCATAATATCGTCAACCGACGCCGCAGCTGTATTTTCTGTGCTACGTTCCAAAGGCGTCGGCCTTAAGCACCGACTGAAGCCAACGCTAGAGTTCGAATCGGGAAGCAACGATCCCATGGCCTTGGCACTCACTCTCACAGCTATATCGCTCGTGCTGGGGGAAAGCTCAAACGCGTTCCTCATCGTAGGAAAGTTGGTGCTGAATCTCGGGCTTGGCGTAAGCATCGGTATTCTTTTAGGTTGGGCCACACAAAAGCTAATTAACCACATGTCTCTCCCCTACGATGGTCTGTTCTCTGTTTTCGTGCTAGCCGTTGCGCTACTGACCTACGGGGGTGCAGAGTACCTACACGGCAATGGGCTACTCGCCGTCTACAGCGCGGGCGTAACGCTCGCGAGCCACCCATTCATCCACAAACAAACGATCCTAAAATTTTTCGATGGGGTGGCTTGGATTATGCAAATCCTAATTTTCGTCTCATTGGGTTTGGTGATTAATCCCATGGCGCTTTGGGAAGGTGCGCCCCAAGCAATCATTATTGCCATCGTGCTGATGCTTCCCGCCCGCCTCATCGCTGTGTACATAAGTCTGGCACCCTTTAGGGAGGTCAAACAGCGGGAAAAACTGTTTATATCGTGGGTTGGATTGAAGGGGGCTGCACCGTTGGTGTTTGCGCTTTTCCCCTTCATGTATATAGAGGAAGGATTTAGTGAGGAACTAGCAGTCCTCTTTCTAAATACAATCATGTTCATGGTACTCCTCTCCGTGCTAATTCAAGGCACAACGCTACCGAATGTGGCACGCCTGCTTCACCTAGACCTTCCCACCCAGGAACGTACAAACTACCCTATTGAACTAGAGCAGCGCACAAACTTCCAGAGCCAAATGCAGGAAATTTTTGTACCGGAAGGATGCGATGGTGTCAATAAAACGCTAGTGGAACTCAATCTGCCAACAGACTCTCTCATCGTGCTTATAAGCCGTAATGGGGAATTCATAATGCCAAATGGAAACACAGAAATCCACGCTCTCGATAAGCTGCTCGTACTCGCGACCACCCCAAGCGATCTCGAAGGGGTATACGCTGCGCTTGGCCTAGATTTGCCAGAAACCACCTAATTTCGCGAAGCAAGCGATACTTCAAGATTCAACAGGCGGCACCGCCCCGCCCAAACTCCTTCTCAATACAATTCCAAACGCGCAAGCGAAAATGCATCGCTCACTATCCTTGATCGCTTTATATATCAACCAGCTCCAGTAGCCAAACCTTTCTATTCTCTTGACGAGGATGACCATTAGCCGTTCAAGCTAATGAGTAGATTATCAAAAAACGACTCCGGACACAAATCCGGTCTGGAATCGTTCATCCATGAAATGTTTCAATGCATGAGGTGATATCAGCTAGCCGCATTAATGCGATACCACGGTACGCCTCTTCATAGAATGCTGATTCGAAAAACACGGTTTCACATTCACCAGCCATTAACCGTTCGCGATCAGGTGCAAACCTTCGAACACTCGATCCGTTAGAAGGATAGCTGATGCTAATGAAGCCAATCGAGCTGTGCATTCTCCACTTAACCCACCATAGGAGAATACACAGCTCGACTTACCTCAAACAAATTTAGGAACCGCCAAGGCACAATTACACCATTACAGAGAAAACGAACCTGAAGAAAATAGCAGCCAGCGCACACCTTCCCCCCAAACGTCTAAAACGGACTCCGCATGGTCAACGGGATGTGTAGACCGTAGCACCTTATCCCAAAGGAAAGCCCCGCTCGCTACCGCCTACCGTAACGCTCGTACGCCTCCTTCTCCAAAACTTCACGGTGCTCCGGACTCGCAATAGAAGTCAACAGCTTTGCACGCTCCTGTAAACTCTTACCGTAAAGATTTACAGCCCCATGCTCTGTCACAACCCAATGCACCCGCGCCCTCGAAGTAACTACTCCAGCACCAGGCTTAAGCCGAGGAACTATCTTACTGAGCCCTTTAGATGTGGTTGAAGTGAGGGCGATAATTGGTTTCCCTCCCTCAGACCGAGCCGCACCATAAAGGAAATCGACCTGCCCGCCGACTCCCGAAAAGAAGGTAGTACCTATAGAATCAGCACACACCTGGCCCGTAATATCAATCTCTATGGCAGAGTTGATCGCTGCCACCTTAGGATTCTGCGCAATGATGTAAGGATCGTTAGTATACCTCACATCCATCATCTGCACCATAGAGTTACGATCAATAAAATCGTAAACTTGTTTTGTTCCCATGAGGAACGTTGACACTATTTTTCCCCTATCAATCCTTTTGTTAGCGCCATTAATGATCCCCTTCTCGACTAGCGGAAGCACTCCATCCGCAAACATCTCCGTGTGGATGCCAAGATCTCGATGGGTGGTTAGCTGCGAAAGCACTGCGTTAGGTAAACTGCCAATCCCCATTTGAAGGGTTGCACCATCCTCGATCAACCCGGCACAGTAGCGACCGATACTCATTTCATCGGCATTCGGCTCCGCCATCCTCGCTTCGTGCAATGGCGCATCGTCATACACAAACGTATCAATAAAACTCGCCGGGATAACCGCATCGCCCAATGCGAACGGAACGTGGGGGTTTACCACGGCAATAACGTGCTTCGCCATCTCAACGGCAGCCAACGTAGCATCGACAGAAGTACCCATCGATACAAAACCGAATTTGTCCGGGGTTGACACCTGAATCATCGCCACATCGCAAGGCAGCACTCCATCCCGGTATAGCTTTTGCGTCTCGCTTAAAAACACAGGGATATAATCGGCAAAACCAGCCTGCGTCTGTTTCCGAACATTTGCACCAACGAAGAATGAATCCAAATGGAATATCCCTTCATACTCAGCGTCAGCATACGGTGCCGGTCCCTCCGTGTGGAGATGGTGTATATGAACTTGACGAAGCTTCTTCGCCTTCGCATGGCGACACATAGCATCAATTAGTACCCGCGGCGCGCTTGCTACGCTACTCAGATGCACGTGATCCCCGGATTTTATGACTGACACCGCCTCTTCGGGCGTAACGAACTTAATATCACACACAAACGCCATGACCCTTTAGTATCTTAAAATGTAAAAAAAGGGCATAACAACGCAACAACTACGCTGCCATGCCCTGCAACTACAACTCGCAGCTACTTTATTTTAAATATCGTATGGAGCTGCAAGAGGTTAAATAGCTCACGCACCGAAGGCTGTAAGCCCATCAACGTCAAATCCCATTTAAACTCACGACACAAGCGCAAAAGGGAAAGCAGAGCCCCTACCCCCGAAGAATCTACGTACTCTAAATTCTTCATGTCAAGCTCCATCTTGCCCCCCGTACCCTTGACAATATTGACAAATTCAGCCTTCACTTCACTCGCCTGCGCTAAATTCAACTTACTACCGGGCTCAAAGCTCACCTTCGTTACACCGCCAACATTATTTACCTGTAGCATATCTTCACTCCT
>JABCPG020000054.1 GCA_013333195.2 Bacteroidia bacterium | reverse complement strand
TTTTTCTGCAATTTGCCCCAGTATGTGAAACGGCCGTACATGCGCTATTTGGAGAATCAAATCCGAGAGAAATTTGCATTTACGGGCGTTCCCTTGCAGATATTCATGCGAAAGAAGTGAGAGGAGATTACAGTGAAGTTTGCGATAAAAGATTGACACTTGCGGTGCGTGCCTACGCTTTTAGGAGAGGAAAAATGAACGAATAAGGAAGAGATTTATGGATTTAAAGTCTGATATCGTAGCCCGGGTCCGAGCGAGAAAGATTACAGTAGGAGTGGTAGGTTTAGGTTACGTTGGTTTGCCGCTGGCGGTTGAGAATGCGAAGTCTGGTTTTTGTACGATTGGCTTTGATGTGCAATCGTCCAAGGTGGAGATGGTGAATAGAGGGGAGAACTACATCGGCGATATCGTAAATTCGGATTTAGAATCGCTCGTGCGCAGCGGAATGTTGCGTGCGACCACTGATTTTAATCTGTTGAAAGAGGTAGATTTTGTGGCGATATGCGTTCCGACACCACTAGATGCGTACCAGCAACCAGATATAAGCTACGTGAAGTCATCAGTGGAAGCGATAGGTCCGAGAATCCATCGTGGCACCATTGTGGTGCTGGAGTCCACAACGTATCCGGGTACGACAGAGGAGCTTGTGCGTCCTATATTGGAAAAGGAGAGCGGATTAGAGTGTGGAGTTGATTTTTATCTTGGGTTCTCACCTGAGCGTGTGGATCCGGGCAATTCCTTGTATAAGACAAAGAACACGCCCAAGGTGGTGGGGGCGATAGGAGATGATGCGCGAGAGGTTATTGCTGCGGTTTACCGCGAAGTGCTTTCTAGCGAGGTGCATACGGTGTCGAGTCCTCGAGTGGCGGAGATGGAAAAGATATTGGAGAATACGTATCGCAACGTGAACATTGGGTTGGTCAATGAGCTGTCGATGCTCTGCCATAGGATGGATATAAATTTGTGGGAGGTGATTGAGGCTGCGAAGACGAAGCCGTATGGGTTTCAAGCATTTTATCCGGGTCCGGGGCTTGGCGGGCATTGTATACCTCTGGATCCGTACTATCTTTCGTGGAAAGCGCGAGAGTATGGATTTCATACGTCGATGATTGAGGCGTCGATGATGGTAAACGATCGGATGCCCGAATATTGCGTTGATCGTATAGCTGCCTTGCTAAATGACTCTAGTAAGCCGCTGCGAGGCGCGAAGATTCTACAGCTGGGGATTGCCTATAAGCAAGATATAGACGATTATAGGGAGAGTCCTGCCATCCGAGTGTATGAGGAGTTGCGGAAGCGCGGGGCCGACGTTGCGTTTTTCGATCCGTATATCCCGAAGTTTAGGCACGGGGGAGAGGAGTATGCTGGAGAGAAGTCGCTAAGTGTGGAGAAGGTGCAGGGTGCGGATTTGGTGGTAATTACGACGGCTCACAGCGCGTTAGATTACGCGATGGTGCAAAAGCATGCACGGTGTATATTTGATACGAAAAATGCGATGAGCAAGGTGACGGCGCGTTCGAATGTGCATTTGTTATAGAGCTGGTTATGCAGGATAGAAGTGGCACGCAGGCGCGGATTTGCGTTGTTGGGGCTGGGCGTTGGGGCCAGAATCATCTCCGCACGCTCCATTCGATGGGTTGCCTAGCGGGAGTGGTGGAGCCGGAGCCTGGGCGGAGGAGATGGGCGCAAGAGGAGTATGGGGTGAGCGTTTACGATGATGTATCGGGCGCATTGCGAGCGGGGTTCGATGGTTATGTTGTAGCGGTACCGGCGCCGCTG
Source organism: Bacteroidia bacterium (assembly GCA_013333195.2). Classification (GTDB taxonomy): domain Bacteria; phylum Bacteroidota; class Bacteroidia; order Bacteroidales; family CAJPTX01; genus Bacteroides_D. Next base: position 37,522 of record JABCPG020000054.1, on the reverse strand, counting down.
CATACGAAAGTGGCGTTGCCGTTGCTGCAGGAGGGGTGCGCCGTGCTAATAGAAAAGCCGATGACGTTGTCCTCCGAGGAGGCACTGCGCCTCGTGGAAGAAGCACGGAAGCATGGCGCGCGCATTATGGTAGGCCATTTGCTCCTTTTCCATCCCGCGATGCGGAAGATTAAAGAGATTATAGATGGGGGGACGCTAGGGCGTATCGTTTATCTATACTCGAATCGGTTGAATTTCGGAAAAGTGCGGGCTGAGGAGAATGCGTTTTGGTCTTTGGCCCCTCACGACATATCGCTGTTTAACTATTTTTTAGGAAGCACTCCCGTTGAGGTGACTGGGCATGGGCGTGCGTTTTTGCGTGATGGCGTAGAAGATGAGGTGCATGCGACCCTGCGATACGCGGGAGGCGAGGAGGCGCATATTTTCGCGAGCTGGTTGCATCCCTTTAAGGAGCATCGGCTCGTTGTGGTTGGTAGCGCGGGTATGGTATCGTACGAGGATTCTAGCGAACAGAAAGAGGTGTTGCTTTATAAGAAGCGGTTTGAACTTGATAAGCAGGGAGCAGTAGAGAGTTTCGATGAGGGTGTGGAGTCTGTGCCGTACCCCCATTTGCTTCCATTGACGGAGGAGTTGCGCTATTTTGTAGACCATTTGCGCGATGGATATAAGAGGGCTTCTGGTGAGGAAGGGGCAGCGGTGGTGAAAGTTCTTGAACAGGTGGGAGAGCGGTTAGAAAGTAAGGAAGATGGAAGAGGATAAAGCGTTTTTCGTCCATGAGAGTAGCTACGTGGATGATGGTGTTCAAATAGGACGAGGGACAAAGATTTGGCATTTTTGCCATGTGCAAGGCGGTGCGGTTATAGGAGAGCGTTGCTCCTTGGGCCAGAATGTGAATGTAGCAAGAGGCGTAAAGATAGGAAATGGAGTGCGAATTCAGAATAACGTTTCCGTATATGAGGGGGTGGAACTTCAGGATGATGTGTTTTGCGGGCCTTCGTGCGTTTTTACGAATGTAACTTTTCCACGATCGGCATTTCCTGTCAATGGGCGCTATGAGCGCACGCTGGTTAAGCAGGGAGCATCGCTAGGCGCGAATAGCACGGTGGTATGTGGGACTACAATAGGAAGATGCGCGATGGTGGGTTCTGGAAGCGTAGTCACCTCGGATGTGAAGGATTACGCATTGGTTTTAGGAAGTCCCGCGAGGCAGGTAGGGTGGTTGTGCGCGTGCGGAACAAAGCTTGGGGCAACGCTAGTGTGTAGCGAATGTGGGAGATCGTATCGCGAGGTAGAAAGCGGACTCGTGGAAAAAGTAGAGTAGATGAATTTTAGAGATTTAGGAAGACAGTATGAAGCGCTGCGCGAAGAAATAGATGCGGCGGTGCGCGGCGTGTTGGAATCGTCGGCATTCATTAATGGTGCGCCTGTTCGAGAATTAGAAAGCGAGCTGGCTTCGTATGTGGGGGTAAGCCATTGCGTGACATGTGGAAATGGCACGGATGCGCTGACCCTGGCATTGCGAGCGCTGGGCGTAGGTTCTGGAGATGCTGTTTTTGTTCCGGATTTCACATTTTTTGCCTCTGCTGAGGTGGTTGCGGCTGTGGGAGCGACACCTGTATTTGTTGATGTGCATGAATCGACGTTTAATCTTTCAGTGTCATCATTGCAGGAGGCGTATGACGAGGTCGTACGCCGTGGAGCATTGCGCCCCAGGGCAATAATCCCCGTAGATTTATTCGGTTTGCCCGCCGCGTACCCAGAAATTCAGGATTTTGCGCGAGGACATTCTCTGCATGTGGTTGAGGATGCTGCGCAGGGATTTGGAGGGGCAATTAAGGGGCAGCGAGCCTGTAGTTTTGGTGATATTTCGGCAACCTCCTTTTTTCCCGCTAAACCCCTGGGGTGCTATGGAGATGGCGGTGCGGTATTCACGAACGATGCGCAGTGGGCCAACTTAATGGAATCGCTGAAGGTCCATGGGAAAGGAGAGGATAAGTATGATAACGAGCGTATTGGATGCAATTCTCGTCTTGATACGTTGCAGGCTGCCATCCTCCGTGTAAAATTGCGGGCATTTGTAGAGCGAGAAAATGAAGCGATGCAGCGGATCTCATTACTTTATGCCGATATGCTGGATGGTGCGGTGGGGGTTCCGCTAGTGCCGGAGGGTTACTGTTCGAGCTGGGCGCAGTATACAGTTCGACTGCCGAATGGAGAGGTGCGATCTGCCTTGCAAGCCCACCTTAAAGCGCATGGGATTCCCACGATGGTGTACTACCCGCGGCCGATGCATATGCAGAAGGCGTTTTCTTATTTACGTGTGGCGGAGACTGCGTGCCCTGCGACGCGGCGATTATGCTCAACCGTTCTTTCGTTACCAATGCATCCATACATGACACCAGAAGAGGTGGAGACAGTGTCGCGAGAAGTTAAGTCATTCTTTAAGTCGTTGCGGTAAAAGAGGGTCGCATATTCTGGCGAGTTGGTTTATTTCATTAAAGAATTTGTATCTTTGACGTAGATTTAAGGTGTTCGTTGTAGCGGAGCTGCCCACCCTGCGTGGGGCCGAGCCTTGGTTTAGTTTTATGGGCGTAGGAGGTGGGCAGAAATAAAAGATTGTTGATGGAGGAGAAAAACGAGTTTGAATGTTTTTTTTGTAAAAATGGAGAGCATATGAGAAGAGTGTACAAATTGTTGTCGGTTCCAACGATGTTGGTTTTGTTTGCGAGCTGCACTGGTGGAGGCGGTTCTGTGAAGAATGTGGATACCGCGAACATTGCGGCAGTTCAGAGGAAAGTTGATGCGTTTGCCGAGGTGTCGTTAACTGCCTCGATAGACCACTTAACAGAAAAAGAGAAGCAGATGCTGCCGATTCTGTTCCGTGCCGCGCAAATAATGGATGATCTTTTCTGGCGAGAATCATTTGGGAATAAAGATTCGTTGCTATCGAGCCTTTCTAACGATGCGTATCGAGCTTTTGCGGAGATAAATTACGGTCCCTGGGAGCGATTGAATGGAAATGAACCATTCATAGAGGGGTACGGCGACAAACCGTTAGGCGCAGGGTTTTATCCGACAGATATGACTAAGGAAGAATTTGAGGCATTTCGTGATGGGGCGAAGGAGTCGCAGTATACTGTGATAGTTCGTGATGAGACAGGCGGATTGAAAAGTGTGCCCTACCACGTGTATTTTTCTAGTCAGATACAGGAAGCTGCGAGCCTGTTAGAAGAAGCGTCGGGGTTTGCTGAGGATGAGGGATTAAAAAATTACCTTTTGAAACGTGCCGAGGCGTTGCGCACGGATGAATATTTGGCGAGCGATTTGGCCTGGATGGATATGAAGAGCAATCGGATCGATGTGGTGATAGGTCCGATAGAAAACTATGAAGATAAGCTGTTTGGTTGTAAGGCTGCGCATGAGTCGTTTATTCTACTAAAAGATATGGAGTGGACGAGGCGGTTGGCGCATTACGCGACGTTGCTACCGGCACTGCAAAGGACGCTACCGGTGGAGGAGAAGTATAAATCGGAGCAGCCGGGCAGTGATTCAGATTTGGGAGCGTATGACGTGGTTTTCTACGCTGGAGATTGCAATGCGGGTAGCAAGACGATTGCAATAAATTTGCCGAATGATCCCAAGGTACATGTGGAAAAGGGGTCGCGAAAGCTACAATTAAAAAATGCGATGCGCTATAAATTCGATAAGATTGTTGTACCCATCGCAGAATTGCTAATCGTGCCGGCTCAACGTCAGCATGTGACGTTTGATGCCTTTTTCGAGAATACCATGTTCCACGAGGTTGCGCATGGGCTGGGAATAAAGCAGACGATAACCGGTAAAGGCGATGTGCAATCCTCCCTGAAAGAGACCTATTCTGCTATGGAAGAGGGGAAGGCAGATATATTGGGAATATATATGGTAGAGCAGATGGTGAAGATGGGAGAACTGAAGGATCACGATCTCATGGATAATTATGTTACGTTCATGGCGGGTATATTCCGTTCGGTCCGTTTTGGCGCGGCCTCGGCGCATGGAAAAGCGAATATGGTGCGGTTCCACTATTTTCAGAATATGGGAGCCTTTACCCGTAATGCGGAAGGTTTTTATGAGGTGAATGCTGAAAAGATGTCGGAGGCTGTGTCGTCGCTAAGCAGAGATATTTTAGTGCTTCAGGGTAATGGCGACTATGATGGCGCGCGTAAGATGCTGACAGAGCAAGGTGTTGTAGACGATTTGCTACAATCAGATCTCGGTCGCATAAACTCGGCTAACATTCCGATTGATCTTCGTTACAAGCAAGGTCCGGAGCAGCTTGGGTTGCGCCCGTACGTTAAATAGGGGTTTGACTCTGCGTTAAAAGGGGGCTTCGGTGCAACATAGATGATTTTGAAGTAGATTGTCTAGGAGTGTGGCGGTTACGTTGTTTTAGTGTCTTCAGCGGATACTTTTTGATGGATTAGAGGGAAAGAGTAGTGTAAGAGAAGTTGTGCTGCTGGTTGAACATTTTGTTCGTAGCTTCGTTATTCAGTTACTATTTGAAGTGCCGAGAAAGGAGGTGTTTGTCATGGGCAGCTGTGGTTGTGGTTCGAAAGGTGGCGATAAGAAGGATCAGACGAAGAAGTAGTTTGGTTAAGTGTCTGAGAGAGGAAGTCGAGATGTAGTGTAGAATGATTGAGGGAAAGTGAGAGGGTGGTGCGTTTGAATCGCTCCACCCTCTTTTTTCGTTGCAAGTGCCTCGTCGATACGTGATGCGCTAGATTTTCGGTGCTTAATTATAGGTTGAATCAGGCGTAAGGGCCATTTCTGGCGATGACTTAGCGTTGGTTGGATGCGTTTTCGCTGTTAGTATTCGAATTTAATGGATGTAAAATACAAATTAAAAGGTGCTTACGAGGATCTACGTTGGTTGATAGTACGTTCCCATGCTTTCACTATAATGTGGAGAGCAGAAGTTTTTTCTTTAACTTCGCTCAGTAAAAGAGGAGGGTATGCGGATATGGATTTAGAGGAGGTGCGCAGTTTTGCGTTGTCGCTGCCGGGGGCGACGGAAGATTGTCCGTTTGGAGATGAAATTCTTGTTTTTCGTGTAGGAGATAAAATCTTTGCACTAATGTCACTTGAAGGGGGGCCGATTAGGCTGTCGCTAAAATGCGCCCCTGCGCTCTCTGAGAAGTTACGCGAGAGCTACCCTCAAATAGTTCCCGGGTATCACATGAATAAAAAGCATTGGATAACCATTTCAGATTGCCGTTCCTTACCAGGAGAGTTAGTGCAACGTCAGATATGCCATTCCTACATGTGCGTTCTAAAAAAGCTTCCAAAAGGGGTGAGAATGGGGATTATGTCGTCTTTTAGTGATAGGGAGTGGAGATGCTTCGATGCTTAGGTGGAGTATTAGTGCTTTTTCTCTGTGTCGTTTCGTTGGCGAGTGCTCGCGGATTTTGGCCTCCGCCAGAAGTTGTGGCGCTGGTAGAAGAATTTGTGGAGTCGGAAGAAGGAGGTGAGAGCGCGTCGTCGTTGCTCGATGAACTAGCCAGGCTTTGGGAGCAACCTGTAAACCTGCGTCGAGTGTCAGCGGTGCAGATGCGGGATTTGCCGCTTATAGCTCCTGGAGAGGGCGAGAAGATAGAACGGTTTCTTCAGGAGAACCCGGACGTTCGAACAGTGGAAGCCGTGGGTATAGCTCTTGGGATGCCGCCAGCCAGAAGGCAACTCATTGCGATATTCTACACCGTAGACAGTAGCCTGCCGCGCTTAGATTCCACGTTACGCAGCCGCTTGCGTGGAGATGTAACCCATCGGTTTGGATATCGCATTCCGCTTTTTAGGGCAGAACCAGAACGAATGCGTCGTGTGTATGGAAATGCAGTAGGAACTCCCCTCGCGATGTTGCTCCGGGTGTCGGCATCTTCAAACGATGGAATCGCTTTCGGAGTGAAGGGCGTTAAGCGGGCGGGAGAACCATTTTTCTATTCTTTTTCTCCGCAAGGTTTCCCATACTACTCTGCTTACGTGCAGCTGCAGGGAGCGAGATTCTCTTCACCGAAGATAGTGCTAGGCGATTTTTCCGCAGAATTCGGGGCGGGTCAAACAGTGGGCAGTGGCCTTACGCTATTTAGGGGACGAAATCCTTACGACTGGGGAAAACAAGGAGCTGGAATAAAAGGACGTCTTGGCATTGGGGATAATTCCACGCTTCGCGGGGTGGCACTCGAGCATCAGCCGGCACCTTGGTTTTTTTACTCATTAGCTCTATCTGCGCAACCGCTTACAACGAGACTTGCGAATGAGAATCGCAATGCGGAAAGCCCAGCGCGTATTGCTGCCATACCTGTATCGCCACAGTACACTAAACAAAGTGAGGCAGAACGACATTTCAATACGTGGGAATTTTCGGCCATTGCTAGTATGCAGTTTACGTTCAGGGCTTTTAGCATCTCATATACAGGTATTGCCCTGCATTACAATCGGGCATTCACAACCCACGCGGCCTCTGCGTTTCGCTTACCATTGCCTGCTCAAACGCATATGCGCAACGGTATTTCTGCGTACGTTTATCTAAATGCGTTTAGAATCTGGTGCGAGGCGACGCTATCATCCCCTTTGCAAGGAGAGACACAGCAGCATGTTGTGTCGTGCAGTGCCGGCGCGGTTTATTCTCCGAGTTACAATTTTTCTATAGGAGCGCAGGGGTACTACTATCCTTATGAAGCGAGTTCTCGCTACGCGCAAGGTGCAGCATCGGTGCCACAGAATCGGACTGGTGCCATGCTAAATGCGCAGGTTAGGGTTACAGACAAGGCTGTAGTTCTCGTGGGAGGTGAGTTTATAAAATTTGTTAACCCTCGTGTGATTCGTGTAATTCCTCCCATTTCATGGAGGTTATTCACGGAGGCGCACTACGTGTGGTCTTCGGGAAGTTCTTTGGAATGGATCTATCGTTACCATGAGGTTCAAAACGTACGTGGTGAGGCAACCTTCCGAAATGCAAAACTGGCGAGGGTGCATGACGTTCGTTTACGCGGTGTGTATCAATTTATGGATAGATTCATGTTCCGCACCTCCGTGCGGTACGCTTACCGCGATGGGAGCGAGAGCGGATGCCATAATTGGGCTATCACCCAAGAGTGTAGATTGTTCTTTTTTACTCGTCGGCTGTCCATCACGTGCGGAGGTGCGTGCGGAGATTGTCGCGGCGGCGGGCTTGCGTTTGCTAACTATGAATATGCTCCGCTCTATAGTATGCCTATAAGACGCTTGTCTAAACAAAGTTGGCGGATTTACGGCATTGTGGATTGGAAGTTTTATCGAGGGTTTAGTTTTACTGCAAAAGCTGCAATCTCTCAGTTTTGGGGTGATTCGTACTCAAAACTATCTGAGCTTGAGCGGATGCGTCGACAAATGCTGGAGCTCATAGTGCAGGTGCGGTGGAAGTTCTGAAGAAAGGAAAGAGGACATGATAAGGTCGGAATCGTTGCGTATCGAGAATCCTCGTTTTGTGCAATTAGAGTCTGTATCGTCAACTAACGATTTTCTGCAAGAGATGCAGTTAGAATCGGATGGGGCGATAGTGGTTTTAGCTGATGACCAAACGGGCGGGCGAGGACAGCAAGGTAGCCGCTGGGATAGCTATCGAGGGGATGCCACGTTCTCACTACTAATTCAACCGAGGGAGCTTCCATCAACCCACGTTTTTTTGCTTTCGCAGCTGCTGTCGCTCGCCGTACGCGCCTTGTTAGAGTCGTTGGGTATTCCAGCCGAGATAAAATGGCCTAACGACATTTTGGTGAAACGCAAAAAGGTATGCGGAATCCTTATCGAGACGCATTTGCAAGGTTTTTACGTGAGTCGAGCTATCCTTGGGGTAGGAATGAATCTGGCGGCCCGTCCTTTTGGGTTTCCTGTTTATCCCACGAGTGCTACCACGATCGCGGATTGTATGGAGGTTGAGAAAGTGCCTGCTCCCCGTGTTTTTGTGCAAATGTTACTGCAATCGTGGAACGCATATTTGGATAGGGCGTGCGGAGATTTGCAGGGCAAAGCGCAAAGAGACTACCTTGCGGCACTCTTCAATGGACATGGGTTCCATGAATTTGAGGACAGCAATGGACGTTTCCTTGCAGAAATCAGGGATGTGACTAGCAGGGGAGAGCTAGTTCTATATCGTGATGATGGTACAGATCGGAGCTATTGGTTCAAGTCGGTGCGCCAGATGGTAGTTTGAAAATTGCTTCTAGGCTTCGGATCCCCCATTAAAACCGTTAAACTGGATAGCCGTTTTGTCGTTGGCTTCGGGCAAGTCAATCGTTCCGAATTCATTTTCAAAACGGTGTAGATTTTCAACGAGAGCTCGCGCGAAGCGTTTTGCGTGGTCGGGGGTCATTATAATTCTACGAACGACTTTTGCAGAATCCAGGCCTGGCATCATACGGGCAAAATCGAACACGAATTCAGAGGGAGAGTGAGAGATAATGCCGAGGTTGGCATATGTTCCTAATAGCTCATCAGCTGAGATATCAATGGAAAGATTGTGAGATTGTTCCCTATTCGGCTCATTCATGGCTGTGTGCTTTACCCATCAAAAATACCACCGCAATTTACGAAGAGTTTATGAGGTTGCAAGGGTTCTTATCGATTAGAGATAGAGAGCTAGATGCAAGGTGCTATTCTGTAACCAGTATTGCTGAAAATGCGGTGGGTAAGATTTTTCTCAGCTCGTTGCATTACCATAAAACAATAAAGACGATTTTTAGTAGCACACGTTATAGTCTCCCTGTTTGCATAAGTGGATATGCCTAAAGGATGGAGATGCGTTTAGTTCTTGCGTAAGCATTGCGAGGGGTTGCGAAGGAGGATATGTTGGTGTCGACATTGAAGGGGGATGTGGATGTACAGCATCATTGGTTCGACATGCAGTTGGATTCGCTTTTATATCGGGAATTAAGTTTGAGTTGTAAACTAGGTAAGATAGACCTTTTAGGAGTTACGCGGAGTAGGAATTGCCATTGGTTGCAAAGCAGTAGAGAGTATAGGAGATCAACTAGGATGCAGTTGGACGAGAGAGTTGTTGAATTTGGTAGAACAGTCGACCTGCTTTCGAGCGGGACTGTTCTAAGAGGGATAGACCTCCAAAAAAAATCTATTGCTACGATTTGTCTGACAATGCTTTTTGAGCGTGAACGGGACACGTGACGGGTGGAGAGAGGTGAGAACGAGATTGCATAAAAAATGGTAATTTTGCGCGTAAACGAGCAGAGATATGATGCATTTATTGGGGGGTACAGACAGCGTGTTGAGCAATGTTGTCAGCGAATTGCGCGATGAGAGGATACAGCAGGATAGCATGAGATTCCGTCGGAATTTACAGCGCTTAGGTGAGTTTGAGGCGTTTGAAATTAGTAAGGCGTTGCCCTATCGAGAATGCATAGTAACCACTCCTCTTGGGGAGTCACGGATGCGTACATGCGATGAATCCGCGGTGGTGGTTGCGTCGATTCTGCGAGCAGGGTTGCCCATTCATGAGGGGGTGCTGAATGTATTTGATAGGGCAGGCAGTGCTTTTGTATCATGTTTCCGAAAATACCGTAGCGATAATAGTTTTCGAATCGAGCTAGAACATATTTCTGGCCCGACCCTTGAGGGCAAGACATTGATTTTGTGCGATGCGATGGTGGCAACTGGAGCGTCGGTTGTGCTAGCGTATGACGAGTTGTGCAAACGCAAGGGGCGTCCCTTGCATACGCATATTGCATGTGCAATAGCAGCGCGTGAGGGTCTTAACTATATGGAAAGACATTTCCGGGATGAAGAAGTGACGATATGGATGGCGGCGTTAGACGATGCCCTTACCGCTAAGGCGTACATAGTGCCAGGATTGGGTGATGCGGGCGATTTAGCCTACGGGGAGAAGTGAGTGAATTCGTATATGTGTGATAATTGCTAGAAGGAAATTCATGCCGCAGATTCGGACATTGTTGGGGTGTGACTTAAAGGAATTGGAAGCGATTGCTGAAGGGGTGGGGGCACCGCGCTATGCAGGGGGACAGCTAGCCCAGTGGCTTTACGTTAAGCGCGTAACATCGTTTGAGGCGATGACCAATCTTTCGTTGGCAGTCCGTAAGAAGTTGGCTGAATTATATACCGTGGGACGAGAAGCTCCGAGCATAGTCCGCACGTCCCGAGATGGTACGAAGAAGTATTTGTTTTTAGTGGGAGAGGATCGGAGTGTGGAAACGGCCATGATACCCGATCGCGGTCGCGTTACGTTGTGCGTGTCGACCCAGGCGGGGTGTAGGATGGGCTGTAAATTTTGCGCCACCGGGCAGCAAGCTTTTAAAGGCTCTTTAACTGTAGGCGAAATTTTGAACCAGCTGATGAGCGTCGAGGAGAGCGAAGAACTAACCAACGTGGTGCTGATGGGTATGGGCGAGCCTTTAGACAACATGGATGCAGTTTTGTCGGCGTTGCGTGTAATGACGTCGTCCTGGGGGATGGCGTGGAGTCCTCGTAGGATAACGCTGTCAACGGTGGGTTTACGGAATGGGCTTGAACGTTTCTTGTCGGAAAGCGAGTGCCATTTAGCGGTAAGCCTACATTCGCCGTTTGATAGAGAGCGAGGAGAGTTACTACCGGCGACGCGGTCATTTCCACTAAAAGATTTGATGCGACTACTGCAACGGTATGATTGGCGAGGGCAGAGAAGACTTTCGTTCGAGTACGTTGTTCTCTGTGGCGTGAATGACACCCCGCAGCATATGGAAGCAGTGGCACAGCTTTTGCGGGGCGTACCATGTCTAGTGAATCTAATTACCTACCATGCGCACGGCAATGCTCCATTTGCAGCGCCGAGTCGTCGCGAGGTAGAAATGCTTCGGGACATGTTAAACCGGCGTGGAGTGCGAGCAACGGTGCGGGCTTCGAGGGGAGTAGATATAGAAGCGGGCTGCGGGATGTTAAGTCGGAATGCAGGTGTGACATTAGTGCAACATAACGAGAGTAACGACGTAAAAGGAAAGAAATACAGTTTAGAGAATGAGTTGTAAGCGTGCCGGTCGATTGTTTGTAGTGCTATTGCTAGCGGGGCTAGGGATATTTTTTGCGGGGCAGTCGAGTTGCGATAAAAAGAGTGGCGGGTTCAATCTGTTTACGATTGCGCAGGATAAAGAGTTTGGGGCTCGCCTTGCGGCGCAGATAGAAAGCGATCCGGGTACTTATCCCCTGGTGAAGCGTGAGAGTATGCCAGAGGTGTACCGGAAGTTAGAGTCGATACGCGATAAGATTTTATCATCGGGGAAGCTGAGGCTGCGTAATGAGTTTGCCTGGGAGGTTCGTGTATTAGACGCACCGACTCTGAATGCGTTTTGCGCTCCTGGTGGGTATATTTACTTCTATACTGGGCTACTAAAATATTTAGATACTGAAGCTGAGGTTGCAGGCGTAATGGGGCACGAGATGGCGCATGCAGATTGCCGTCATTCCACGAAACAAATGACGAAGAGTTACGGGATCTCTACATTGCTGGCGGTGCTGGTAGGGGATAATGCGAATGATATGACCAAGATTGCGGCGCAGATGGCTTCGGAGCTGACGCGGTTAAAGTTTAGTCGAGATGATGAGAGCGAAGCGGATAGATGCGCAGTGAGTTACCTGCAAGAGACGCAGTACAAGCCGACAGGGGTTGCGGGTTTTTTCGAGAAGCTTCAGTCAGAAAAGAAAGGAACTACGGTTCCTGAGTTTCTTAGCACGCATCCCAGTGATAAGACGCGAATCGAAGCGATATACGCGGAGTGCGCGAAGCTTGATATGTCGGGGAAAAGAGACTTTGAGGAAGAGTATAAAGAATTCAAAGAAAAATATTTGAAGTAAGGTTTTCGGTTGCGGTTTGCAGTTGGTGGCGTTGGGCATGCGGTGTAACGATTTGGCGAGTAGAGGGAGAATTGTTACCTTTGCGGCTGCGTTGAAATGAAAATTATGGAGAGAAGGTTATGATTATCATACCAGTGAAGGAAGGAGAGAACATTGAGCGGGCGCTAAAGCGTTTCAAACGTAAGTTTGACCGTACTGGTCGGATGCGGGAGATACGTGACCGTCAATCATACGTCAAACCGTCCGTGCGGCGAAGAGTAGAGATTGAGCATGCGAAATATATACAAACGCTGCAGGATAAGGAAGAGATGTAGTTTGTAATTCGTAGCGGAAGGAGTTGGGCGTGCCGGAATCGTTGGCGTTTGAAGAGTGGTTACGACGGTTTGAGATGTATTTACGTTTCGAACGCCGTTACTCGGATTATACGGTGACTGGGTACGTTGGGGATGTGAGTTCCTTCCATGCGTATCAGAATTCTGGGGAGCGAGAGTGTGGTGATATTGCTTTGACGAGCAGGGAGTGCGTGAGGGAATGGCTGGCAGATATGACCAGAAGTGGCTTGGCCGTGACGACGATAAACCGGCGTTTGGAAGGGGTACGTTATTTCTTCCGCTATTTGCAGCGGGAAGGAGCTGTTCAACAGAATCCGACATGCGGAATTTCCCGTTTGCGTGAGCCGCGACGTTTGCCTTCTTACCTTCGAAAGGACGAGGCGGAGCGCCTTTTTGAGAATGTGGATTATGGCGAAGGTTGGAGAGGGGTGCGCGATCGATTTTTGCTTTTGTTATTGTATTCTTTAGGGCTCCGGCGGAGTGAGGCCGCAGAGTTGCGCTGGCAAGATTTTTCCAAGGGGTATACTTCGGTACGGGTGCGCGGGAAGGGCGATAAAGATAGGGTGCTGCCCCTGACGGACGAGCTTACACGTTTGGCGTGTGAGTATGGTGTGGCTGTGGAATCCGAATTCGGGGGAGCTTCACGTAGAGGATACGTTTTTCTATCCGATGAGGGGGGGGCGTTGGGTGTTAATAGGATTTATCGGGCGGTGCGTTCGTATTTAGGGTGCGTGACGACTTTAGCGTACAGAGGGCCTCATGTGCTGCGCCATAGTTTTGCAACGCACATGTTGGAGGATGGGGCGGATATTTTGTCCATAAAAGAGTTGCTTGGACATGCGAGTTTGTCTTCGACGCAGGTGTATACGCATGTAGATGCGGAGACGATGCGTTCTGTCTACGTGAAGGCGCATCCACGAGCGCGTGCATTGAAAGATGGAGATGTGATGTGAGAGTACAAAAAGAAGAGGAGGTTTTGGGATGAAGATTAATGTGCATTCTGTGGGGTATACCGCAAAATCGGAGGAGCTTGATTTTGCAGAGAAGAAGGTGACAAAACTGCTTCGTTTTGACGATGAAATACAGTCTGCCGATGTTACCTTGCGAAAGGATAACTCTGTTGAGGTGCGGTATGTCGCTGAGATTCGTTTGGCAATGAAAGGAGATGAGCTGTTTGCGAGTAAAAGCGGAAACAGCCTACATGAGGCGATTGATGAGAGTACCGATGCCTTGCGTGGGCAGCTAGTAAAGCGGAAAGAAAAGACGCGGGAATAGCTGCTGTATCGTACTGATTTTGAGTAGATTGCGCAGGGCTGCACAATTTATTTGGTTTTGAGTTTGTTGATTAGAGAAAAGTGTATTAATTTTGCCCTCTGTTTTAGGAGACGTGGCCGATGTAGCTCAGTTGGTAGAGCAGCTGATTTGTAATCAGCCGGTCGTGGGTTCGAGTCCCTCCATCGGCTCTGGAGGGTGAGAGAAGTTCTTTCGAGTAGAGTTTTCGCAAGCGAATGCGATGGGGGAGGTACCAAAGTGGCCAACTGGGGCAGACTGTAAATCTGTTGACGTGAGTCTTCGTAGGTTCGAATCCTGCCCTCCCCACAGAGTGCATAAAGCAAGGGGTTTTGCAAGGCGGGAGTAGCTCAGTTGGTAGAGCATCAGCCTTCCAAGCTGAGGGTCGCGGGTTCGAGTCTCGTCTCCCGCTCGCAAAGCCGATGTAGCTCAGGGGTAGAGCGCATCCTTGGTAAGGATGAGGTCGTGAGTTCAAATCTCACCATCGGCTCGTTCCTTATGGGTTTGTGCACTTGGAAGAAAAGGAAGTATGTGAAAAACTAAGAATCAAAAGGGTAGACGATATGGCCAAAGAAAAATTTGACAGGTCGAAACCGCACGTGAACATCGGTACGATAGGTCACGTTGACCATGGTAAGACGACACTGACAGCGGCAATTACGACAGTGTTAGCGCAGAAGGGTTTAGGGGAGGCGCGTTCATTCGATTCGATTGATAATGCGCCGGAAGAGAAGGAGCGTGGCATTACGATAAACACGTCGCACGTGGAGTATCAAACCGCAACCCGTCACTATGCGCACGTGGACTGTCCAGGCCACGCGGACTATGTTAAGAACATGGTTACTGGTGCTGCGCAGATGGATGGTGCGATACTGGTGGTTGCGGCCACGGATGGGCCAATGCCCCAGACGCGTGAGCATATCCTTTTGGCGCGCCAGGTGAACGTTCCACGGATAGTGGTGTTTGTAAATAAGTGCGACCAGGTGCAAGATCAGGAGATGCTTGATTTGGTTGAGATGGAGATTCGCGATCTCTTGAATTTCTACAAGTTTGATGGGGATAATACCCCTGTAATTTTTGGGTCTGCGCTTGGGGCCCTCAATGGAGAGCCGAAGTGGGTGGACAAGGTGATGGAGCTGATGGATGCGGTAGACTCGTACATCCCGATACCTCCTCGCGAGAGCGAGAAGCCCTTCTTGATGCCGGTTGAGGATGTTTTCTCGATTACGGGGCGTGGAACTGTTGCCACTGGAAGGATAGAGACTGGTGTTGTCAAGGTAAATGATGAGGTGGAGATCGTGGGGTTGACGACGGAGAAACGAACGACTGTTGTGACTGGTGTTGAGATGTTTCGCAAGATTCTTGACTCTGGAGAAGCAGGAGATAACGTTGGGTTGCTCCTCCGTGGTGTTGACAAGGATGAGATAAAGAGGGGTCAGGTCTTGGCGAAGCCGGGAAGTATCACTCCGCATACGGTGTTTAAGGCTGAGGTGTATGTGTTGAAAAAAGAGGAGGGTGGCCGTCATACTCCGTTCCATGACAAGTATCGGCCTCAGTTTTACCTTCGTACCCTCGATGTGACGGGTGAGATTAAGTTGCCCGAAGGAACGCCGATGGTGATGCCGGGCGAGAATGTGACGATAGAGGTGACTTTGATTTATCCAGTTGCGTTGAATGTTGGATTGCGGTTCGCAATTCGCGAGGGAGGGCGTACGGTAGGCGCAGGTCAGGTAATGGAGATAATTAAGTAAGAGAGTTGTAGGAGTTTCGGGGCGCGCTGTTTGAGGATGGCGCGCCACGGTTTTAGTAAAATATTGGACGGGTGTAGCTCAGTTGGTAGAGCACTAGTCTCCAAAACTAGGTGTCGGGCGTTCGAGTCGCTCCTCCCGTGCGAAGGAAAGCATGTTAACGTATGAAAGTTGGAAAGTACCTACGAGAGATTTACGACGAGATGGTCCGTAAGGTTTCTTGGCCCACGTGGAAGGAACTGCAGAGCAGCGCGTTGATAGTAATGATAGCTTCCCTATTGATAGCGGCCGTGGTTCTCGTTATGGATTTGACGTTCGAGCGAGCTCTTGATTGGGTTTACCGACTGTTGTATTAAGGAGAGAGGCGGCGATGCATTTAGAGCGCGAGGGAATCGGGCACGAGGTTGGTGTTACAGAGCGGCAACAGGATTGTCGGGGGGGCAGACAGTGGTACGTGTTGCGAGCTCGGAGCGGCATGGAACGCAAGATTGCAGAGCAGTTAAAGACGGAGGTTTCCCGTCTGAACTACGGAGAGTTGATTGGGGAGGTTCTGGTGCCGGTTGAGAAGGTATACCAGCTGCGCAACGGGAAGAAGGTGAGCAAGGAGCGTGTGATATATTCGGGTTATGTTTTTGTGGAAGCGTATCTGGATGAGCGTTCGTTGGATTTTTTGCTAAATTTTCCGGATGTGTACGGTTTTTTGTCGATGGCTAGAAATGGCGACCCTAGCCCGCTGCGCGAGCAAGAGGCGAATAGGATGTTGGGGCGGATGGACGAGCTAGCTAGCGAGTTAGAGCTTCCGGTGGAGCCGTTTCAGGTTGGAGATCTTGTGCGGGTAGTAGATGGGCCGTTTAATACCTTCACTGGGGTGGTGTCGGAAGTGAATGAGGAGCGGAAGAAGCTTACGGTGATGGTTAAGATTTTTGAACGGAAGACGCCGCTCGAGTTGAGTTACATGCAAGTGGAGAAGGAATAACAAGTTTAATAGAGGTAGTTATCAATGGCGAAAGAGGTAGCCGGGTATGTTAAGCTACAGATAAAAGGCGGTGCGGCGAATCCGGCGCCGCCTGTTGGGCCTGCGCTAGGAGCGAAGGGTGTCAACATCATGGAGTTCTGTAAGCAGTTTAATGCTCGTACTCAGCCTCTAGCGGGGAAGCTGCTTCCGGTGGTGATTACGGTGTACGGCGATAAGTCGTTTGATTTTATCGTAAAGAATCCGCCGGTGGCTGCGACTCTTAAAGAGGAGCTGAAGCTTAAATCTGGGTCAGGTGAGCCGAACCGAAAGCGCGTCGGCACGCTGACGTGGGAGCAGGTGCGTGCGATTGCGGAGGCGAAGATGCCAGATTTGAATTGTTTTACATTGCGTTCGGCAATGCGTATGGTTGCGGGGACTGCGCGTAGTATGGGGATTGGCGTCACAGGAGAGATGCCATCGGAAGTACAGTAGTTGTGATTAGGAGGATAGAAGCGATGAAGATGACGAAGAAGCGTAAGTCCGTTGATGCGCTGGTTGATAGAGATAGGCTCTACACGATAGGTGAGGCGGTGTCACTGGTGAAGAAGACATCGTATACGAAATTTGACGCATCGGTTGATGTGGATGTGCGTTTAGGCGTAGATCCTCGTAAATCGACAGAGATGGTACGCGGCGTAGTGACGTTGCCCAATGGTTCAGGACGTACGCTGCGAGTACTGGTTTTATGTACTCCTGAGAAAGAGGCTGAGGCGAAAGAGGCTGGGGCTGATATGGTAGGTCTTGATGAGTACATTGAGAAGATTAAAGGAGGCTGGTTGGAATTTGACGTGGTGGTGACGATGCCGCAGGTGATGGGGAAAATAGGTCAACTTGGGCGAGTTTTGGGTCCGAGAGGACTGATGCCTAATCCGAAGAGTGGTACGGTCACGATGGAAATTGGGCGTGCTGTGAAGGAAGTCAAGATGGGAAAGATTGATTTTCGCGTTGATAAGTTTGGTATTGTGCATGCCTCGGTGGGACGGGTCTCTTTTGAAGAGGAGAAGCTTGAAGAGAATGTCCGTGAATTTATACAGGCGGTGCTTCGGTTGCGTCCGGCAACGTTAAAAGGTACTTATGTGCGTTCAATTTACGTGTCGAGTACGATGGGACCGGGGATTGCCTTAGAGGTTCAGCAGCAGTAGAGCAAAGGAGAACGAGAAAATGACAAGGGAAGAGAAGGAGAAACAAATAGCGCTGCTGAAGGAGAAGTTGGATGGGCATCCGCATTTTTATATAGCGGATATCGAGGGACTGAATGCCTCGCAGACGATGCAGCTGCGCAAGAAGTGTTTTGAGGAATCTGTAGAGCTTCGTGTGGTTAGAAACACGTTGTTCCACAAGGCTTTGGAATCGTCAGATCGGGTAGATTTCAGCCCGGTGTACGATGCGCTGAAAGGGACGACGTGCGTGTTGTTTAGTGAAGTAGGTAACGTTCCGGCGCGCTTGATTAAGAGTTTGCGTGGAATGAAGTGGGAGAAGCCAGTGTTAAAGGCTGCGTATGTGGAGGAGTCCTTTTACGTTGGGGATGATCAGCTTGAAGTACTTTCGACCCTGAAGAGCCACGATGAGCTAATAGGAGACATTGTGATGTTGTTACAGTCGCCTATGCGTAATGTTGTCGGTGCTTTGCAGAGTGGAGGATCGAAGATTTCTGGGGTGCTAAAGACGCTTAGTGAGCGTGAGTAGAGTAGGATATTAGAGAACAAGAGGATTAAGGATTTTAATAGGAAAACAATAGCGATGGCAGACTTGAAGAGTTTGGCGGAGAGCCTTGTAAATTTGACGGTGAAAGAAGCGGGGGAGCTAGCTAAGATTTTGAAAGATGAGTATGGTATAGAGCCTGCGGCTTCGGCTGTGGCTGTAGCGGCTGCTCCTGCTGCTGGCGGTGCCGCTGAGGAGGAGAAAACATCTTTTGATGTGATATTGAAGGCACCAGGGGGTGCGAAGCTTCAGGTGGTAAAGCTAGTGAAGGATCTTGTAGGTGTAGGTTTAAAGGAAGCGAAGGATTTGGTCGATGCTGCTCCGAAGCCGTTGAAGGAGGGGGTCTCGAAAGAAGAGGCTGAGTCGTTGAAGGCAAAGCTAGAAGAAGCAGGTGCGGAAGTTGAGCTGAAATAGCCATTGGATCAACAGATTGGTACGGCGCTGTGGGTTCTTTGGGAGTGTGGGGAGGTGGCGCTGATTTGGGATAAGGGGGCGTGATGCGTTTTTTGCGCATCATGCTTCCTTGTTGTAACAGGATAGATCCGCTAAGTAGCTATTAACTCGAAACCTATGACTCAACAGACGAAATCAGGCCGGATTTCATTTGCGCGTGCTAAAGTGCGCTTTGATTATCCGGATTTTTTGGAAATTCAAGTAAAGAGTTTCCGCAAATTTTTTAGCCTTTGGACTACGCCGGAAGAGCGCAAGAAAGAGGGCTTGTATCAGGTATTTACTGATTATTTCCCAATAAATGACACTCGGAATAGCTTTGTACTCGAGTTTGTCGACTATTACATAGAACCTTCGCGGTATACGATTGAGGAGTGTATTGAACGGGGTTTAACGTATAGTGTGTCCCTAAAAGCGCGGCTTCGTCTTTATTGCACGGATAAGGATCATGTTGATTTTGACACGTCAGAACAGGATGTGTTTTTAGGTTCTATCCCGGATATGACGAACCGAGGTACGTTTGTTATAAATGGAGCTGAACGGGTTGTCGTTTCCCAGTTGCACCGTTCTCCGGGTGTTTTCTTTTCGCAGACGACACACAATAATGGGACGAAGCTGTACTCTGCTCGCATCATTCCTTTCCGGGGTGCTTGGATTGAATTTTCGACGGACATTAATAACGTGATGTATGCGTACATTGACCGTAAGAAAAAGATGCCCGTGACCATGTTGCTCCGAGCTTTGGATTATAGTAGTGATAGCGATATCCTGAAGCTGTACGATCTTGGGGAAGAGGTTGAGGTTACGCAAGAGGAATTGGAAAAGCACAAGGGGCGAGCGCTTGCTGGCAAGGTGGTGCGCGAGACCTTTGAAGAATTTGTTGACGAAGCTACTGGAGAGGTTGTTAATAATAAGCGCATAGACGAGGTATTGGATCGGGGAGCGATTCTTGATGATGAAACGATACCCAAGATTTTAGAATCTGGTGAGAGAACGATCCTTTTGCGTAAGGACGACGATAGGTCGAAGAAGTTTGACATTATTTATGATACGTTCGCAAAGGATTCGACAACAAACACTCTGGATGCGCAGAAGCAGATATATCGAATCATTAGGAGTAGCGATCCGCCTGATGAGGTAGCAGCGAAAGAGCATATTGAGAAGTTGTTCTTTTCGGAAAAGAGATATGATTTAGGAAAGGTTGGTCGGTATAAGATCAATCGAAGATTACATAATGATGGAGTAGGGGAGGACGTGCGGGTGCTCGATCGACGTGATATCGTAAAGATTATAGAGCATCTTATCGAGCTACGTAATTCTCGTAAGGAAGTAGACGATATCGACCATTTGAGCAATCGTCGAGTACGTACTGTGGGTGAGCAACTGGCAAATCAGTTTGGAATTGGTTTGGCGCGCATGACGCGAACGATTCGCGAACGAATGAATGTTCGTGACAGTGAGGTTTTCACTGCTTCGGATTTAATAAATTCGAAGGCGTTATCGTCTGTCATCAATTCATTTTTTGGGACGAATCAATTGTCCCAGTTTATGGATCAGACGAATCCATTGTCGGAGATGACGCATAAACGTCGTTTGTCTGCGTTGGGACCTGGTGGACTAACGAGGGAACGTGCGGGGTTTGAAGTGCGCGATGTTCATTACACGCACTATGGGAGGTTATGTCCTATAGAGACGCCAGAGGGTCCGAATATTGGATTGATTTCTTCGCTATGCGTGTTCGCAAGAGTAAACGAGCTCGGGTTTATTGAAACGCCTTATAGGACTGTACAGAATGGAGTTGTTGACTTTGCTGAAGAAGGGGTAAAGTACTACACGGCGGAGGATGAAGAGGATAAAATTGTTGCGCAGGCAAATGCTCCTTTGCGTGACGATGGTCATTTCATCAATAAGGATGTAAAAGCGAGGCTAGAAGGAGACTTTCCGGTTGTCTCTCCAGAAGAGGTTGATTTGATGGACGTTGCACCAAACCAGATTGCGTCAATCGCGGCATCGCTGATTCCTTTCTTGGAGAATGATGATGCGAATAGGGCGTTGATGGGTTCAAATATGATGCGGCAGGCGGTGCCTCTATTGGTTCCCGAGTCCCCGATAGTCGGTACAGGGTTGGAGGATGTATTGGTGCGAGACAGCCGAGTACAGATGGTGGCTGAAGGGGATGGGGAGGTGACGTACGTCGATGCTGACAAGATTGTAGTTCGTTACGATAGGACAGAGGACGAGGAGTTTGTGAGCTTTGATGACGCTTCCATTGAATACCATTTGCCAAAATTCAGGAAGACGAACCAGAATACGAGTATGACGCTTCACCCAATTGTGGATTTGGGGCAACGGGTGAAGAAAGGCGATTTGATGACTGATGGTTATGCTACAGACCGTGGAGATTTAGCGCTAGGGCGGAATTTGCTTGTTGCGTTTATGCCTTGGAAGGGTTATAACTATGAGGACGCTGTAGTTATCAATCAGCGTTTGGTGCGTGAAGATTTTTTTACATCCGTACACGTGGATGAGTATATCCTAGAGGTGAGGGATACGAAACGAGGTCCAGAGGAGCTGACGAACGACATTCCGAACGTGAGTGAAGAGGCAACGAAAGATCTCGATGAGCATGGTATGATTCGTATAGGCGCTAAGGTTGTACCAGGAGACATATTGATAGGAAAAATAACTCCTAAGGGAGAGTCAGATCCGTCGCCCGAAGAAAAGTTATTGCGTGCGATATTCGGAGACAAGGCGGGCGATGTGAAAGACGCATCGTTAAAAGCCTCTCCCTCGCTGTCGGGGGTTGTTATTGACAAAAAGTTGTTTTCAGGTGCGGTGAAGGATCCTCGTAGGGGACGAAACACGACGAAAGTTGAGCAGGCGAAGGTGGAGAGTGACTTTAAGCAAGAGGTAGCAGAGATTCGCGAAATACTTTTGGAGAGACTCGGTACGCTTGTTATCAACCGTGTGTCGCAAGGTGTAAAAGATTATTACGGTACGGAAAAGATTGCCAAGGGGCAGAAGATAACACTGAAACTACTTCAGAATCTGGACTTTCTGGAAATAAATCCGAACGGTTGGATATCAGATCGAGAAAAGAGTCAAATGATTGCGAGATTGATAAACAACTACGTGCGAAAATATAAGGAAAAAGATGCGGTGTTCCAACGTAAGATCTTTAACATTGCGGTTGGAGATGAGTTACCAGCAGGGATTCTTCAGTTGGCAAAAGTGTATATAGCGAAGAAGAGAAAGATTCGAGTGGGAGATAAAATGGCGGGGCGACACGGCAACAAAGGTATTGTGTCGCGTATTGTGAATGATGCAGATATGCCATTTTTGGAAGATGGAACGCCGGTAGATATCGTGTTGAACCCATTAGGCGTTCCTTCTCGAATGAATATTGGGCAGATTTATGAGAGTGTTTTAGGGCTCG
Source organism: Bacteroidia bacterium (assembly GCA_013333195.2). GTDB lineage: Bacteria > Bacteroidota > Bacteroidia > Bacteroidales > CAJPTX01 > Bacteroides_D. The sequence continues at coordinate 15,682 of JABCPG020000054.1, read as the reverse complement.
TAGGACGCCAGCAGCACTGTAAGTTTGCGACTCCGATTTTTGATGGTGCAACACTAGAAGATATAAATGCGTTGGCTGAGAAGGCGGGATTGCCGCATTCTGGTAGGATGCAGCTATTCGATGGAGAAACTGGGGAGCCGTTTGATCAGTCCGCCACTGTAGGCGTGATATATATGTTGAAGCTTGGTCATATGGTTGATGATAAGATGCACGCGCGTTCGATAGGTCCGTACTCTCTGATTACGCAGCAGCCGTTGGGAGGAAAAGCGCAATTTGGCGGTCAGCGTTTTGGAGAGATGGAGGTTTGGGCGTTGGAAGCATTTGGCGCATCACATGTGTTGCAGGAGATTTTGACTGTGAAATCCGACGATGTGGAAGGTCGTGCGAAGACGTATGAGGCGATTGTGAAGGGAGAGGTGATGCCAGAGCCAGGGCTACCAGAGTCTTTGAACGTGCTGCTTCATGAGTTACGAGGATTGGGTTTGAACGTGGAACTTTTGCCTTCGAAAGAAGAAGAGACTGCGTTGCGAGAGGAGAAGAGAGCTTAGAAGAAAAGAGAGGAAAAGTCTATGGGATATCGCAAGGAGACGAAGGAAAGCGTAAAATTTTCGCGTATTGGTATCAGTCTTGCTTCGCCCGATGAGATACTAGAAAGGTCGTACGGTGAGGTTACGAAGCCAGAAACAATAAATTATCGCACGTATAAGCCCGAACGTGATGGTTTGTTTTGTGAAAAGATATTTGGTCCCGTAAAGGATTACGAGTGCCATTGCGGGAAGTATAAGCGTTTGCGTTACAAGGGAATTGTGTGCGACCGTTGTGGAGTTGAGGTGACTGAAAAGAAGGTTCGCCGTGAGCGGGCTGGCCATATCTCTCTCATCGTTCCTGTAACGCATATATGGTATGCGCGCTCTACTCCGAATAAATTGGGGCATTTGCTGGGGATTAAGGCCAAGAAGTTGGAATCGATTATTTATTACGAGAAGTACGTAGTAATAAATCCGGGTCCTACTAATTTGGAGCGTCTTGATTTGCTTTCGGAAGAAGAGTATTTCGAGGTGATAGATAAGCTGGAAGCGGATAGCAAAACGAAGGATAATCAGCTCAAGGACGATAAGGATCCAGATAAGTTCGTGGCGGCAATGGGGGCACCTGCATTGGAGCAGCTTCTCCTGCAGATTGATTTGGATCTTCTGAGCTATCAGCTTCGAGATGAGGCGGAGCATGAAACTTCGCAGCAACGAAAGGCCGAGGCGTTGAAGCGTCTGCAGGTGGTAGAAGCTTTCAGGGAGTCGAAGGGGCGTAGCCGTCCGGAGTGGATGGTGCTACATGTCATCCCAGTTATTCCTCCGGAGCTTCGGCCGTTGGTTCCATTAGATGGAGGGCGTTTTGCTACTTCCGATTTGAATGAACTTTATCGTCGAGTTATTATAAGAAATGGCCGATTGAAGAAGTTGCTCGAGATTAAAGCTCCGGAAGTGATTTTGCGCAATGAGAAGCGGATGTTGCAAGAGGCGGTAGATGCTCTTTTTGACAATTCGCGACGGTCGAATATGATCAAGTCGGATTCTAATCGTCCGTTAAAGTCGTTGAGCGATAGTTTAAAAGGGAAAAAGGGGCGTTTCCGTCAAAATCTATTGGGAAAACGTGTTGATTACTCAGCTCGTTCGGTAATTGTTGTAGGGCCTGAGCTAAAGATGCATGAGTGCGGGTTACCTAAAGATATGGCGGCGGAGCTGTATAAGCCGTTCATCATTCGGAAACTGCTTGATCGTGGTATTGTGAAAACAGTAAAGTCTGCGAAAAAGATAGTTGATCGACGTGACCCTGTGATATGGGATATTCTGGAGAATGTGATTAAAGGCCATCCAGTACTTTTGAACCGCGCGCCGACGTTGCACCGATTAGGGATTCAGGCATTTCAGCCGAAACTTATTGAGGGTAAAGCGATACAACTTCATCCATTAGCTTGCACCGCGTTCAATGCAGACTTCGATGGAGACCAGATGGCAGTTCATTTGCCGCTTGGTAATGAAGCGATTTTGGAAGCGCAGCTTTTAATGCTTGGGTCGCAAAATATACTAAACCCGGCAAATGGAGATCCAATAACTGTACCATCGCAAGATATGGTTCTTGGGTTATACTATATTACGAAAGAGCGTCCCCTACCGGAAGGCAAGAGAATGCGTTCGTTTTACAGTATGGAAGAGGCTGTGATTGCCTTTAACGAGAAGGCGGTTCACATGCACGACCCCGTTATGCTCAGCTACAGAGGCGAGCTCATTAAAACCACGATGGGGCGTATTATATTCAATCAGTATGTCCCGGAGGAGATAGGGTATGTTAACCAGCTTCTCAAAAAAGGTACGCTACGACAGATAATTGGGCGAGTATTGAAAGCTACGAGTATTTCTCGGACATCGCAATTCTTGGATGACATCAAGAATCTAGGGTACTTGATGGCATTTAGAGGGGGATTATCGTTTAATCTCGATGATGTTATCATACCGGAGCAGAAGGCTTTGATAGTTGAGGCGGGGCGTGAGGATGTAGAGGCATACGAAGAACAGCGGCAGATGGGTGTGATGTCTGAAGCTGAGAGGTATAACAGCGTGATTAACCGATGGACGGAAGCAAATGAGGAGCTAACCAAGGCGGTGATGACGCGTTTGGAAGGCGATCAGGGAGGCTTTAACTCGGTGTATATGATGCTGGATTCCGGCGCGCGAGGTTCGCGGGAGCAGATCCGCCAGTTGTGCGGAATGCGAGGGTTGATGGCGAAGCCGCAGAAGTCAGGGACAACAGTAAAGGCGACTATTGAGAACCCGATACTCGCCAACTTTAAGGAGGGGCTGTCCGTGTTGGAGTATTTTATTTCTACCCACGGAGCTCGTAAGGGTCTGGCTGATACTGCATTGAAAACTGCGGATGCGGGATATTTGACTCGTAGGTTGGTTGATGTAGCGCAAGACGTTATTGTTACAGAAGAAGATTGCGGAACATTGAGGGGCTTAACCGCGCGTTACGTAAAGGGGAATAATCAGGACGAGGCTGCGGCGTGGGATGACTTTAAAGGGCGGTTGCTCGGCCGGGTGGCTCTGGTAGATGTGGTTGACGAGACGACTGGGGATATAATAGCGCGTGGTGGTGAGGAATTAACGGAGGCGCTGTGCGATGCGATTGCGCTTGCAAGAATTCGTCAGGTTGAGATAAGGTCTGTACTTACATGTGAGGCGAAGCGCGGGATTTGCGTGAAGTGTTACGGTCGGAATCTTGCTACGTCGAAGTTGGTACAGAAAGGAGAAACCGTTGGGATTATCGCTGCGCAGTCGATTGGAGAGCCGGGAACGCAGCTTACGCTGCGTACCTTCCATCAAGGGGGTGTTGCATCTGGGGGGGCGGAATCTGCGAAGATTGTGTCGCAGAATGCGGGACGCGTTGCGCTTGAGGATCTACGTGTGCTTAAAGTGAAAGATGAGTCCGGCGAGGAGCAGACGGTGGTAATTTCCCGCTCTACAATGATGGTTTTGAATGATGCGAATACGGGTTTGCAGTTAGAGACCTATCAAGTGCCTTATGGTGCACACTTGTACGTTGCGGATGGAGATATAATTGAAGAGGGTACGAAGATATGTTCTTGGGATCCTTTGAGTACCTCGATGATATCCGAAGTTGCGGGTCGGGTTGAGTTTAATGGGATTGTGAAGGATGTCACGTACACGTTGGAGGAGAATGTCGAAACCGATTCGTCGACGTGCGTGATTATTGACACCCGCGATAGGACGATGAATCCTGTGGTGCGAGTTGTTGATGCAGAGGGTACGATACTTAAAACGTATGATTTACCGGTGGGGGCGCGTTTGCAGGTTGAAGATGGGCAGTTGGTAGAATCCGGTTCGATAATCGCAAAGATGGATAGGATTGTGGCTGGCGGAGGTGGTGATATCACGGGAGGATTGCCTCGCGTGACGGAGCTTTTCGAAGCTCGAAACACTTCAAATCCTGCCGCGGTATCGGAAATCGATGGGGTGGTATCGATACGCCAAAAGGTGAAGCGCGGGATGCGGGAGGTTGTGGTGACTAATACGAAGCATGGCGATAGCAGAACCTACGCGATTTCTATCTCTAAGCAGCTACTTGTGCAGGATGGCGATAGCGTACGTGCCGGTATGCCTTTATCCGATGGAGCTATAACCCCGAGTGCTATATTGGCTATAGAGGGCCCGACTGCGGTACAAGAATATATAGTGAACGAGGTGCAGGATGTGTATCGCGCGCAGGGTGTAAAAATTAATGACAAGCATTTTGAGGTTATTGTGCGCCAGATGATGCGGAAGGTGCGAATTGTGGATTCTGGCGATACGCATTTTCTGGAGCAGGACGTCGTTGATCGGACTGAATTCAACGCTGAGAACGACTGGATTTTTGACAAAAAATATGTGCAGAATCCCGGCGGATCGAAGCTATTCAAGGCGGGTCAGATTGTATCGTCGCGAGAGTTGCGTGACGAAAATTCTTCACTACGGCGCCACGATTTGCCTTTAGTTGAAGCTCGAGATGCGCGTCCAGCCACGGCGGATCAGGTATTGCAGGGAATAACGTCTGCGGCGTTGCAGACGCAAAGCTTTATGTCAGCGGCCTCGTTCCAAGAAACGACGAAGGTCTTAAATGATGCTGCGCTGCGCGCTAAGGAGGATGAATTGGAAGGCGTAAAGGAAAATGTCATCTGCGGTCATTTAATTCCCGCAGGAACGGGACTTCCTGAATTTCAGAATCTCGAGGTGCACCAAGCTCCTGATCAGATAGAGGCCGAGGTAATGGCTAAAATCGAGGCAGTGAAGAAGGGAATGAGTGTAAAATAAAGGAACTTCTTGTTTTATTAATTAGAAAATTTGGGGAGCGGCTAAAAAAGCCGCTCCTTTTTTATTGTCGTGTGTGGTATTATTCGTTCCTGTATTGGCTTTTTTGAGCTATCTGATTTGTGCGCAATTGTTTTTCTTATCCGATTCTTTTGATTTTTATAAACGACTCCGTACGATGGATTAGGTAGTGCTAAGAGAGTTATGCCTCAGGTAGTTTTCAAGAATGCTCCGTATAAAGCTAGTTTACAGGGAGCGGAAATCTGATAATAGTTAGGATAGAGGCTAGTAGAATATTGCAGGAAGTTGTACCTTTGCGTTGTAGACGGTTGGGAGAGGAGAACGCAAAAGTTAGCGGGTTTATATGTTTGAGATCATGGAAACGGTGCCACTGTTAGCGCGAGTGGTAATAGTGCTTGCGTGCGTAGTGGGATTGTTGAATGTCTTGTTTTATCTGTTTTTAGTGATAGCCTCTGGACGGAGTAAGAAGCATGAGAAGCAACCTCTTGGGGGGGATTCTATTGCGGTAATACTTCGTAGCGGGAGTTGTCGCGAGGGGTTGGAAGAGGATGTCGCACGTTTTTTAACGCAAGATTATGGGAGTTATAGCGTTGTGGTGGTGGATGAGTCCGGTGAGGCTGATGGTACGCCAATGCTCGATGCTTTGCGAAGACGGTACGGCAATTTGCATGTCACATCAACCCCAAGCGCGGCGAAGTTTACTAGCGTCGAAAAGCTTTCGCTTACGGTAGGGATAAAGTCTACCGAGGCAACTTGGATTGTACAGGCTGATAGGCATTGCCCTCCTAGGAGTTCTCGCTGGTTGTCAGAGCTGTCGAAAAATTTTTGCGACGGAGTCAGCGTTGTCATCGGTTATACGCGCGTTGAGTCGGGGCAGGGCTTGGTATCGCATTATGCGGTAGCGAGGTATCGGTGGCATTCGTTTATCAGGTTAGCGTATGCCCGGAGTTTTGGCCCTTACCTTGGCGATGGGAGAAATTTAGCGTATCGCAGGGAGCTGTTTTTGGATGTACGAGGTTTTGCGGGGTATGGTTATCTGCAAGGCGGAGAGGGGGAGCTGATTGCGCAGAGATTATCGGAGGTCGGTAAGGTGAGGGTGGAGGTGAGTGGCGACTCGCAAACGGTGGGAGTAGTTAAGGGGATATGGAGGGACTACTTCAGGAGGAGTACTAGCGAAAAGCAAGCGATGTCTGTGTTGCCTAGGTCCGTGAGGGTGCGGGTGGGTCGCAATGCTGGCTTGCGTGTTGCGACGTGGGTTGTAGGGGGGGCCTTACTCCCGTTCGGGGGTTGGTTGGCATGGAGTGGTGTTGGCTTGGTTGGACTTCGGCGGCTGCTATTCATTCTATGTGTGATATGTGGTATCGTGCGGTACAAGGAGAACTGGAATGTTTTTTGGATGTGGTTCTATGATTTGCTAGCACCTTTCGTATGGATGGCAGAGAATCGTAGGTATAATTCATTTAAACGTCAACCGCAGTGGAGGAGGTAAATCCGAATTTATCAGAGAAGGCGTTGCGCGACTACGAAGCGGTGAAGCGTGCAAGGGCAGGAGATAATAAGGCCTTCGAGGAGCTATACGATCGTTATAGAGATACCATATTCTACATGGTATTGCGGATAGTGAATAACGCGAGCGACGCGGAGGATTTGACGATAGAAGCGTTTGGCAAGGCGTTCAACAACATTGATCAGTATGTGCCGCGCTACGCGTTTAGCTCTTGGCTTTTTAGGATAGCAAAAAATAATTGTATCGATTTTATAAGGTGCAAGAAGTCGAGCATCGTGGATTACGACTCGAACGTATATGTGCACATGGAAGGGTCAACGCTCACGGCGACAGTTCCCGCGAAGATTGAAGATCCAGAAGAGAAGCTAATTGCCATGCAAAGCGTGCATCGCGTGCGGGAGATTATAGCAAAACTGCGTCTGCGCTACCGGCGCTTGGTAGAGCTTCGCTACTTCAAGGAGTATTCGTACGATGAAATCGCCGAGGAGCTGGGTCTCCCGATGGGGACGGTGAAAGCGCAGCTCTATAGAGCCCGAGAGATGCTTCAAAAGATATTGAAAGACTTTGATAACCCCGACGTATGAGCGACAGCGAGCTGTTAGAAAACTTGTTCCCTGAGATTCCTGGTGAGCAACGGAATATTCTATGCTCTCTGCCATCGATCTACAGGGGGTGGAATGAAAAGATTAACCTCATCTCACGCCGAGATATCGATAATGTGATGATGCATCACATTGTGCACAGCCTCTTCATCCTTAGGGTGGCATCTTTCCGTGCAGGGACGCAGGTGTTGGACTTCGGGACTGGTGGAGGTTTTCCTGGAATCCCACTGGCGTTGGCTTGCCCCGACGTGCATTTTCATTTAATCGACTCAATCGGGAAAAAGGTGAGGGTGGTAGAGTCTATTGCGCATGAACTTAATTTGCCCAATGTGACTTGCGAGCAGGTGCGGGGAGAGGAGCTGCATGAACCATACGATTGCGTCGTATCGCGGGCTGTTAGCGACTTGAGTCAGCTTTGGCGTTGGTCAAAACCGTTGTTGCGAAAGGATGCAGGGAAGGAGGCTGCCAGCGGCCTATTTGTGCTGAAAGGAGGTACGATTTCGCCCGAGGTATCACCATTTGGGAAAAGAGCAAGGGCATGGCGCATTGCGGATTGGATTAGTGACCCATATTTTCAGGAAAAGTATGTGGTGCACGTGCTGAATGTCTAGGTAAGCCGGTTGTTGCGATTTGTTTTCGTGTCTATGGGCGGAGTATGCGTGCTGTTTCTGCGTGGGGATGTGGAGGCTGTATATTTCCATGCAGCTTTGCGCTTCGTTTTTTTGGTTGTCTCTTGCTTATGCGCAGCTTTGAGGTGAAGAAGATGTGTTTGTACTGCGTATCCTGTAATGTGGAAATTAGCCTACCTATAATTTACTGAGAGCAAAGGGTTTTTATCGGCATTGTGGATGTTTCTTATTTTTCATGAAAAAAGGCGGGGGCTACTAGCCTCCCGCCTTTTACGTTTTAAGGCTAAACTATGGCTATCAGCTTAAAAAATGAAGCTTTGGCTGATAGATTCATGCGTAGATACCTTCTTCACGATCTCGGCAAAGAGGTCTGCAACGGAAAGTACCTTGATTTTCGTTTTTGGTGCCTCTGCGCGGAGGGGGATCGAATCGGTTACGACAAGTTCGGAGAGAGCTGAGTTTTCAATCCGTTCATAGGCTGGGCCTGAGAGGACTCCGTGGGAGGCAAAGGCGCGCACGCTCTTTGCGCCCATGTCCATCATGAGATTGGCGGCCTTAGTGATTGTGCCGGCTGTGTCAACCATATCATCGAGGAGAATCACATTCTTCCCTTCCACGTCCCCTATGGCTGTCATGGAATCAACCCTATTCGCCTCCTGGCGAACCTTATGGCATACGATAAGAGGCTTATCGAAATGCCGCGCGTAGCTGCTGGCCCGTTTCGCGCCGCCCATATCGGGGGCTGCAAAGGCGAGGTCTGGGATGTCCAGTTGGTGGATATATGGGACGAAGAGCCACGAGGAGTACAGGTGATCCACAGGCACATCAAAAAATCCTTGAATCTGATCGGCGTGGAGATCCATTGTGATTACGCGATCGATATGTGAGGCCTCCATGAGATCTGCCACCAACTTTGCTCCTATTGGAACTCTCGGTTTGTCTTTGCGATCCTGCCGAGCCCATCCAAAATAGGGAACCACTGCAACTATCTTATCCGCTGAGGCGCGATGCGCAGCATCCGCGATGAGGAGCAACTCGAATAGGTGTTCAACCGGGGGGAATGTGCTTTGCACGATGAAAACCGTTGCGCCGCGTACTGATTCGTCGAATGATGGTTGGAATTCGCCGTCGCTGAATTCTAGGAATGAGATTTTCCCGAGTTCTGTGCCAAAGCTTGTTGCTATGTGGCTGCCAAGATGCTGCGATGCTCGGCCGGCAAAAAACTTCAAAGGAGGATTATTCATATCCGCGTTATTCTGGTTATGATTTGCTCTAATGGGTTCTACAGTATGGTTTTAAATGAAGGATCTAATGTATTTGAGGAGTTCGTCTCTCCCCTCTTTGCGTACTGCCGACGTGAAGAAGAAGGGAGGGAGTGCTTCCCATGTCTCTGACAGGGTTGACTTGTAGGAGTCTAGAATGGTTGCGCGTTTCTGCGTACCGACCTTATCGCTTTTTGTAAACACCAGAGCCAGCGGAATGTCGTTCTCACCGAGCCACTGGATGAAGCTAAGATCGTTTGCCAACGGTTCGTGGCGCGCGTCGAGCAGCACGAATAGGCAGTAGAGATTTTCGCGGTGCAGAATATAGTCGCGGATCATGCTCTCGAACTGTTCTCGAATTGGTTTGGGTACCTGGGCAAACCCGTAGCCAGGAAGGTCGACGAGATACCACTTCTCATTAATGAGAAAATGGTTAATCAGCTGCGTTTTTCCCGGGGTTGCTGATACTTTGGCGAGCCCTTCTTGCTGCGTGAGCATGTTGATTAGAGAAGATTTCCCCACGTTGGAGCGACCGATAAAAGCAACTTCCGGGCGGTCGGGGGGCGGACATTGCGTCCACCGTTGGCTGCTGCATATAAAACGAGCTAAAACTGATTGTTCGGTGTTCATGCCCTATTTACGGAAATGGTGCTGGGGCGTTGCGCCCCTTGCCTTCTCTATCGTTTAAATGCGGGCGCAAAGGTAGAGAAAATAGTTGATGTTGGCTATTGCGCGGGCTGCATGGGTTGGCGAAGCGGTTGCCGCTGCGATTCTACCTGAGAGCACCCCGGGTCTACTCTACTTATTGTCAGTGGTTCGCACCGCTTTTAGTTACTGCTCTGCTCCTCTACATTCAGAAATATTCTACGTCTTAGAGGCATCCGCAGCCGTTGATGGCAGTGAGTATAGTAGAAATGTTAAGAAATAGTTATACATTTGCGCTCGCTGCAGGTGGCGAAATGGGGGGCGTGGCTTCCCATTCGCTGAAAAGGGAAGCAGGTGAGAGTCCTGCGCAAGCCCGTTGCTGTGAGTTCCAGGAGAGGCCGACGCGCTGAAGAGCCACTGAGATGGATTAGGTTCGTTTCGGGAAGGCTGCGGAGGTATAGGAGCAAGCCAGAAGACCTGCCTGCAGGCGGTTGGTGCAGTGTGGCCTCGAGGATCAGGCAGGACGGCATAGCTTAACCTTGTGAGGGCGTGCGTTGCGCATGTGTGCAGCGCGTTGCTGGGGTTAGCGGAGTGCATCCTCGTATTATTGTCTTTGGGCGCCGCGTTGCTAGGGAAGGTGGGGGAGTGTAGGTGTCTTTTGGAATGCAGAAACAATAAGCGGAGGGTGTATGAAAAAACTAATGGGTGTTCTTTTATGGGTGTTGATGCTGGTGTGGCCGCCGGTATGCGACGTGCAGGCGCAAACGCACTACGCATCGGTAGGTACGGCGGAAGTGACGCTTCGGGGTAGTGGGATTGACTTTTTGCCTCGGATAGAGAACGGTACGTATGTCTATGGGGCGGGGGAGCAGATCACGGTCTTCCGGCCGGCCGAGACTGGGCGGGTGGCAGCGTTGAGCATCGAGTGGCTAGCGGTTTCTAATAAAGCTGTATTTGAGGTTTTTGCGGGCGCAAAGGCCGAGGGAGATCCAATCTTTGCGGCGAGCAGCGTAGGGGGGGGAACTAGCTGGAGGTACATTCAAGGCGATATCTCGAAGGATGGGGGAGCCTTGACGGTGCGTTTTGATGCTAAGGGAAGCGAATATAAACCCGGTAAGGGCGCGCGCGGCGGGTGGTTCTCAACGGCTTGGAGCGTGGAGCCAGGGGTGTCGAGCGTGGTGTCGTGGAAGTTTGGTGAGCTACAGCCCACGAAGGTGCTGCTGCGTCAGGAAAACGATTCCATATTCCTCTCCCATATTCTCATAGCTGGAAAAAAGGGGGCGTTGCAAAGGGTTGAGCTTTCGATGTTGGAAGAGGGCATCACTGTGCAGTCTGCAAAACTCATCGGTGCGTTCGGTGAGTTGGTTGGAAGCGTTTCGGGCCGAATGTTGACTTTCAGCGCGCCTACAGGCTTGGAACTTCCGCTCGGATGGAATGAGGCGTCGTTGTCGGTTGTTATTTCAGGGGCTGCGAGGGGCGTAGAACGCTATTCGCTCGTCCCTGTGGTGTTGGAAGTATCTGGCAAAGAGGTTCCGGAGCGGCTTTTCCCCGGCCCTTTGAGCTATGCGATTGATCGGGAGACGCTCCCGCAGATTGTGCTGGAGAAAAAATACGCGGAGCGCACGCAGCATCTTGTGGATGCGCCGTATCTATTCATACCCTTACTCGATGCGAAAGGAAAGTATCAATCGGGTAGCGAGGAGCTCGCGGTGGTTTTTGAACCCGCTGACGGCAGGGTGGTAAGCATTGATTTTACTCTTTTTGAGCTGGATGGGAAGGCATCAATGCGTATTTTCTACGGTTCTGACACCTCCACCCTTTGCGCTGCTTTCACAGCGAAGGACAAGGATCTGGCAACGGAGAATCCCGTGCTCGGGCGTAGAGATGTAGGTGGGGGGAAGCTGCTGGTCAAGTTTAACCCTAAGGGATCAAACAGCGGTTGGTCTAAGAAGCAGGGATGGAAGGCTCGGGTGGGGTCTGTGGAGGCGAAGCAATGGCGTATCGTGGACGCGGAAACATCGCTCTGGAATGCGAAGAAGCCTTCGGTGTTTTACCCCAATGAGCAGGCTTTGATGTATAGGGTTAGGCTCAATACCGAGGGGGCCGAAGGGGCAAAGAGATTGCAAAAATTAACGTTGCAGGGCGAGAATCTGGCATCGTTGGCGAAAATCGTGGTGTATTCGAAAGTCGAGACGGATTATAAGGGTGCTATAAAGGAGACTGAATCCGTTAAGGTTGCGGAGTTTTCCAATCTGGAAGGGGGGCGCATTTCGCTAGATTTCAGCGCATCTCCGCTCGCGCTTGGCAGTCGTGGTGCAGAATTTGCCATTTGGGGGCAGGCTGCGAATCCAGAAAAAATATCCGCGTCGCTGCTTAGGCTTTACGTTGCGTCCTGCGTGCTGGAGGGAAGTGCCGAGGAGGTGCCAGTGGAGGATAAGGGGAGAGGGCTATCGCAGGTGTGGAGTACGAAGAAGGCCCTCTATATGCATAATGGTGAAGTGACCATTGGGGAACCGGTGGAGTTCTACGATGATGGGGGTCCCAATGGAAAGCCCACTGTCGGTTTTGAAGGCACGCTGGTATTGCGTCCTAAGGGGGTAGGGAATCGGGTAGCGTTGGATTTCAAGAAGTTTGATTTTGTTACCGCGAGCGTGGATCCTAGCGGCAATGATCGGTTTGAGGTCTATTCTGGAAATGGTGCGGGGCGGAAGTTGCTGTGGAAGTATGAAAAGACATCAGGCTTTGTGAAGGGATTTTTGCTGGTGTCGGATGCTGAGGATGGATCGTTGACTGTTTACTTTAAGTCGCCGAGAGCCACAATGGATGGTTTTGTTGCCGTGGCTAGGGTTATGGGCAACGATCCTATTGTGGCGAGTAGGGTGACGCGAAAAGAGTGGTCTAAGTATACCGGGCAATTGCCGCTACGCGCGGGGCTTGATGGGTCGCTTATGCTCATTGGCGTGGAGGCTGATGGGGGGCGTCCCGGGGCTGTGGTGAAGGCGGTAAAGTTCTATGGCGAGGGGGTTGCGCTGCGTGAGGCTCAGGTGTATGCGTACGATGGGGTTGCAATGAAGACTAAGGAGCTTTTGGGCCGTGCGCAGGTGAGCGGGAACGATGTGGAGGTGCAGCTTGATAGCCCGTATATCCTCAAGAGTGGCGACAATTATTTTGCCCTTGGGGCGCTGGCGGATGTTAAGAGCGCGACCGGCGCGGAGGCGCAGGTGAGCCGGGTGCGTGTTGTGTTGGGCGATGGCAACGAGTTGGCGCTCGAGGGTGAGAATGCTACGGCGAAGGTTAAGATTGAAAATCTTTACGAGCTTGAGCATGAAGATTATGTCGCTCGTTCGTTGACCGTGGGAACCGAGTGGACGGTGCAGCCCCAGTTGCGGAGTTACACGTGGCGAACTATCGGTGGCGTGTTGACCCTTAAGCCGTCGGATGCGGACCATTTGGTGGGTCTAGAGCTGCAAGGCGACTTTGCTTTTAATGACAAACTTACGGGGGATCAAACGCGCTTCGCGATTTTCAGCGGTACGGATACGCTTGATGCTAGCAAGATTCTTTTGGATGTAAAGGGGCAGCAGAAGGTATTGCCTGCCGTTGTTCGGTACCTCCCGAAGGTGGGGGACACTGAGCTGACGGTGCTGTTCAACAATCATGGCTCAGAGGGTGGAAATCAGGGCAAAGGATTTTCCGCGCGCGTGTGGCAGGAGAAGGAGGAGCCGTTACGCCTTGGCGATGTGGCTGCGTATCAGGAGACCGATCGTTTGGAGGTGAAAGGGAATCCTGAAGCTTTTGTGCGCCTGACGCTCCCGGTGGTGGGAAACCGTGAATCTCTACAGCTGGAAAAGGTGAAAATTCGGGTCGCTGGGCAGGAGAACGTCTCAAAGCTTTCTGTTTTCACGGGGGCGGAGGCATTTGCTAAGGTGTCGGCTGCATCTGTGGAGAAGGTGCAACCGCAGGCTGTGGAGGAGTTAGAATTTGCTGCGCCGGTGCAACTCCTTGCCGGGGAGAACTATCTGTGGGTAGCGCTCACTATCAAGAGTGATGCGCCGAAAGGATCGACTTTCGATGTGGCCGTGGAGAGCCTTACCATCAATGGTAAGGAACTCGCGCTCGGCGATGCTGGGAATCCCGCGGGCGACCGAACGGTTCCCAATTTTTACCTCTTTAAAGGCAATGATAGGGTTGAGGTTGACGGCTCGTTAATGTTTTATGATGATGGGGGACCCTCTGCGCCGTTCACGGCTCATGGGCCTCAGGGGACGGTGGAGTTCGCGGCCAAGCCTGGGTACGTGCTGATGGTGGAGGTGCGTTCGTTGGAAACGACGAATAATGCGCTCGTGACGCTTGAAACGGGGCGGGGTGATACCTACGCGGTGAGCCGCGCGAGCAAGCTTCCATCGACGCGTTTTGTCGCCGGGGAAAGTTTTAAGGTAACGTTCAAACCGCAGTCTAATAGTTCGAAGGCTGCGGGCTGGGGGATTGAGATACGTTCTGTTCCGGCGGATCTTCCTTACGCCGTGACGGCCGCGGAGGTGGAGAGCGTGGCCCGCCCGAAAGCTGTGGTGGGGGAGCGAGACGTGGCGATGCTGCACCTAGCGCTTAGCGTGGAGGGGGTGGCCAGCGCATGTACGCTCGAGGGGCTTACGATTTCCTTTGCGGATGAGAGCATGGCGCGCCGAGTGGCCCGGGTGAAGGTTTGGGCGGCTGGGCAAAGCGGACAATTCATTTATGCTCAGCTTATTAAGGAGGTTGATTGCAATGGGCAGAGGGTTGAAATTCCTCTAGAGTACGCGATGTCGAGTATTGCCACCTTCCATTTTTGGATAGGGGTGGACATTGCGCCTGATGCCGAGGAGAATAGCGAGGTGGTGGTGCAGCTGGCGGGGGTGAAGGCTGGTGCTTTCTCATCGCTCCCCGCGAGCAATCCTGCGGCGCGCATTCAGCTCCTAAAGGGCTTGCGCGGCACGTTTACCGTGGGCGGTTCATCGCCGGACTTCCCAACGTTGGCTGATGCCGTGAAAGCGTTGGCGCAAGGGGTTTGCGGCCCTGTGACCTTCTTGCTCCGCGATGGGGTTTACGCCGAAACGGTGGCGATAGGGAACGTGGCGGGCGCTTCGGCCGCGAACGCAATCACCATAAAGGGGGAGAGCGGCAACCGTGAGGCTGTGGTGATCACGGGCAGCAAAACTGATAAAGATCGGGGTATTGTGGCTTTGGCTGGTGCTTCCCATGTGACGCTTGAGGCACTAACGGTTAAGGGAACCTCTAAGGACGTTAGTGCCGCCGTGAGCATTAGTGATGGTAGTTCATACACCACCATACGAAACTGCTACCTTGAGCTCCCCACCCCAGCCACTGACATTTGGAATGATGGCGGCGACGTGATTTATACCCATTCGAGTACCGAGGTGGGAACTCCTACGATTAACCACACGCGTGTGGAGGGGTGTACGGTTGTAGGTGGAAAAATTGGCATTCGTCTGAGTGGCGGCCAAGGAAATGTGAACTATCCTACGGGGGTAGGCGCGGTGGTGCGTGGAAACACGGTGGTGAGCGGGAGGAGCAAGGCAATCTATGTTACTGATATTACCGATTTCAGCATCGAGGGAAACAGCGTGCTGGCCGATGCGCCTAACAATAAATATGATTACCAAGGGTTCGATGGGCGCAGGCTCGTTGGCCCCGGGCGTATCTCGAACAACCGTTTCGCGTTAAGCAACGGGAGCATATCTCTTCAGGGCATATGCCTCCGGAATGATTGGTTGGAAGGAGCGGCTTCTGCTCCTATCGTGGTGGTTAACAACTTGGTGACCATCGTTAATGCTGGCAAAGATAGATCGTACGGCATTAGCCTTGGCGATAAGAATGGCACTGGAAAGCATATTATCGTTGCGCATAACACGGTGGTTATCGGGGCTGGCAACACTGAGGGTTACGCGTTTATGTTGGGTAGCAAGGGTGAGGGGGTGAAGGTGCAAAATAACCTTTTTGTCAATCTGGCGTCGGTAGGGTATGCTTTGAATGCGTACGGAACGGATAGCCCGGAAGGGATCCTGCTGGGCAAGAATGCTTTCTGGTCCCCGCGAGAAAACAAGGAGGTAAGCATAGGCGGCGCGGAGCGATCCCTTACCGATTTGGCGGGACTCCCATC